>JACQVS010000027.1 GCA_016209605.1 Planctomycetota bacterium | reverse complement strand
TCTTTCTTGATCTTGGCGTCCTCCGCGTCTTGGCGGTTCATTTTCTCTTTTTTGGTTTTTGCATTTTCTCCGGAAAGAACAGCACCGTCCCGACCTCCTGGTCCAGGCGCCGTCCGAACTTCACACCGAGCACCTCCTCCACCACCACATCAGCGGTAGTGGTGACGGGGGCTGTGCCCGCTTTCAGATGGCCGCCGTGGATGTGGCCGTTCGAGTCAGTGAAGGTGATGTGGAGGTGCGGTTCCAGCTTGCCGTCAGCGGTTTCGCAAACCATCCCCTGGGCGCCGAGGATGGCGAGGGGGCCGTCGAGGTGGATGGCTTTTGCCACCACGCCCACCGGGCTTTTCCCTGAAGGCTGGGCCACCTCGACGACGGCGCGCCCCACGCCGCCGATGACCACCGGCACGATCCCGGCGCGAATACCCGCCTGCTCGCACCGCTCGCGGATGCCGTTCATCAAGTCCGTCCCCGAGCCCAGGCGGAAGACCAGCCGCCGCCCCGGCCGCCCGATAGCATGGTACGACTGCATGGAATCAAGACCTCGTCAAAAATTTCAAATTCATACCTTCGGCGGAACCACCACGCCTTTGAGCCCTACAGTGCCCGCCGCCGTTTTTTCAATTCCCTGAGCCGCGGTCTCGAGCGTGAAGCGGTCGGTGACCAGCCGCTCGAGGGGGTAGCGCCCTTCGGCGATGATCCGCACCGAGGGGCCGAAGCCGTAGGCTTGCCCCCAGCCGCCGATCACCTCCAGCTCCTTCTTGGGGATCTCGTCCTTGGGGATGGCGATCTCCCGGTCGCCGGTGTAGCCGCTCAGGACATAGCGGCCGCGGGGCCGGAGGAGCTTCAGCCCCAGGGCCGCGGCGGCGGCGGCGCCGGAGTTTTCCAGGCAGACGTCCAGCATGTGGCCGGAAGTGATGTGTTGCACCGCCTCCACAGGGCTGCCCTCATCGACCAAGACCAGGTGGTCGGCGCCAAGGGCGCGGCCGAGCTCCATGCGGCTCCGGTCCTTCTGGATGCCCAGGAGGATCACCTCGGCGCCGAGATGCTTGGCGACCACGGTCGAGCACAGGCCCTGGGCGCCGGGCCCCTGGATGCCGACGACGTCGCCCACGCCCACCTTTCCCAGGACCTGCGTCCAGCGCACGGCGTTCGCCAGGACGGCGATGGTGACGGCGCGCTCGACGGGGACATCGCCGGGCACCTTGTGGGTGAGGGAGCGGGGGTCGATGTAGATGTAGTTGCCGTAGCCGCCCCAGATGGCGATGCCGTCAGTGGCCGGACGGGAGACGCCGTACTGCTCCGAGCGGGTGCAGAGGTTGTAAGCGCCGCGGCGGCACCACTCGCAGCGGGCGCAGGGGATCATCACTTCGACCACGAAGCGGTCCCCCTCCTTGAGGCCGCGCTCGCGCGCCGCCTCCTTGCCAATGGCCGCCACCCGGCCGATCATCTCGTGCCCCATCACCAGCGGGTACTTGGAGTGGGGATGGCCGCCGCGGAAGATGTACGGATCGCCGCCGCAAATGCCGCACATCTCCACCGTCATGAGCAGGCCGTCGGCAGGGATGTCGGGAACCGGGAACTCCTGCACCGAGGAGCCCCCCTTGCCGTCGGCGACGAACGAGTAGCTCTTCAACCGGGTGTTTTTCATGGTGATTAGTTTATATCATATCAGCGCCAGCACCCGCACTGGAATGGCCTCCACGCCGCGAATGGCCACGGGGGCCACGATCGCCGTGATGCGATGATGGCCCTCCAGCCGGTCCAGATGCGCCAGGTTCTCGATCAGCGGGATGCCGCGGGTGAAGAGCGCCAGGTGGCACTCGTGCTCCGTCGATTTCAAGTTTTCCACGCCGGCCGAGTCTATGCCGATCAAGCTCATTCCCTGGGCGGCGAGCCAGTCGAGGGCGCCGACCTCGAGGCAGGGGCTGCGCAGGTACTCCGCCGTTCCGTAGGCGCGGTCCCAGCCGGTGTGGATGAAGACCATGTCGCCATCTTGAACTCCGCCGGCGAGCTCCGCCGCCGCCATCGCTTCTTGGCAGGTGATGGCGCGGCCGGGCGGCAGGTTGAGGATCTCCAGGACCGCCGCCGCCCGGACCATCCGCTCCACCGGCAGGCCGGCGAGGTCGAAGCCGGTCTTGAGGAGATGGTAGGGAACCTCGAGGTGGGTGCCGAGGTGGTTCACCAGCGCCAGCTCGTGCATGATGTACCACTGGTCCGGCAGCCGCCGCACCGGCGCCACCTCGTCGGCGAAGATCTGCCGCGCCTCCAGCTTGCGGGGCTCCTTCCCCGGAGCCAGCGGGTGCGAGAGATCGACGATTTTGTTGAATTGAATGGTTTGTCCGGGAGAACTCATGATGAAACCGGAACGAATCCACACACCCCGGCATTGTATCGGTCCCGGAAGTTTTTAACCAGGCCGTCGAGATCGATTCAAGACCAGCGAGTCGACTTCTTGCCGGGAAAATGATCTTTGGAAGACCGCCGCTCAGAGCATATCATTTTGCTGGCGTCTCGGCTCGGCTGAACGCCTGGTCGCCGATTTTCCAGCTTACTTTTCCGGCCATAGACAGGTTATTCGATATGCCTTTGTCCGCAGGGCCCAGGAATACGCCGGCGGCCCGCTCGCGCAACAGGACTTTCCCGCTCGCGGCCGCGCTGTTCTTCGTCTCGGGGGCGCTGAGCCTCGGTTACGAACTGGTCTGGATCCGCAAAGCGGCGGTGGTCGTGGGGGCCAGTCCCCTGGCCCTCTCCACGGTCCTGACGGCGTTCTTTTTAGGCCTTGGCGCCGGCAGTTACTTCGTCGGGCGCTTCTTCCGGAGCCGGCGCTGGTCGCCTCTCGCCGCCTTTGGGCTCTTCGAGGTCGCCATCGGCGTCTACGCGCTCGCCTTCCCGGAGCTTTTCAAGGTTTTCGAGGTGGCGTACGGCTCTCTCTATCCTCTGACCGGCGGCTCGCTCTTCCCCCTCTTGGTCCTGCGGTTCCTCCTGCTCCTCTCCCTCTTTCTGGCACCGACCTTCTTCATGGGGGGGACGCTCCCTCTCCTTCTCGACGGCCTCATCGCTAAGGACGCCTCCATCGGGCCGCGGGCGAGCTTTCTCTATGGAATCAACGTCCTGGGAGCGGGCCTTCCAGCCATCATCGCGGCCGCCAGCCGGAATGCCGCGAGCCTCCGCTCGGCCTCGGGCAGGATGGTCTTATGGAACGCCCTGGGATCGGGCGCGGGCAGCTTCCTCACGGGCTACGCGCTCCTTCCGGCGTGCGGACTCCGCTGGACGATCCTGGGTCTCGGCGCGGGATCCCTGATCCTGGCCGCCGCCCTGCAGTTGAGGGCGCAAGCCCAGCGACTCGTCGGCTGGTTTCAACTCGCCGCGCTGGCCGCCTTCGCGGCCCTGGCCCTGGGGCGAGGGGACATCGCGCGCCAGACGATCCTCCGCCACGGCCTCGGCCGCGCCGTGGGGCTCGGCGGCGAGGCTTCCCGGCGCGACGATGGCCGCGGCGGCAGGCTCGTGGAGGTCCTCGAAGGCCCGCTCAACGCCTCCTTCGTCGTCGAGGATGCGCAATCGCTCCGGATCGGATCGGGAAACGTCTCCATGGCGCTGGCCTACAAGAGTTCCCCCTCGATCCGCCCCTTTCCGGCGAGCTGGCCGCTGGTTTGTCTGCCGAGCGCGCGGCCTCGCTCGATTTTTACTGCGTTCCCGACCCGAAGAAGTTTTCGGAGCTGAGCGAGGCCTTCGAGAGAGCCGCCGATCCTGGCGAGCGGCAGCGGCTGGCGCTGGCCATCGCCGCGGCCCAGGACGCCATGCTCGCCAAAGAGCCGGCCTTCACCTGGCTTGAACGGGCCATCGAGGCCAGCCCCGCGGCCGGCGGCGAGGACCGCTTGAGAGCCGCTCGAGAAATCACCGGCCACGGCATCGCCGTCTATCATGAACTGGCGGGCCGCTGGGTCGCCAGGCTCGGCGCCAGATTTCCCGATTCCCCCCTCGTCCAGGCGATGCGCGAAGAGCTCTCGGCGTTCGAAGCCCGGGAGGCGGAGCGGCTCTCGGGGTACCTCTGGCGCACGGCCTTACCAGTATTTCCTGTGATCGACAAGGACGGGAAATTCGAGGTTTCTCAACACCCTTCCCGTTGACGCCCTTCAGCTCCTGAAGGACCTGGGGCAAGACGAGATCATCCGGCCCTGCTGCCTCGGCAGGGGGGAGCGCGGTGGCCTTGCATATCGCCTTTAATTCGGCCCTGGCCGAGGCGCTGGACGTAGCCGTAGGACTGGCGGCAGGAGTACTCCCCGCTCGCCTCGACGTGGTCGGCGCCCTCCGCGCCGAGTAAGCCTGGCTTCAGCAGCGCCTGGAGGCGCTCCGCCTCCGCCAAGAGCTGCCCCGGAAAGCGGCACTCACCTGGCCTCCTCCGGGGTAAAGGGAGTCCGCGCGGTTGACCTCGAAACACGGGGCCCCCGGCGTCCCCGCGGTGACGATTCCTCGAGCTCCGCCTCAGGCGACCGCCATCGAGTACGACCTCGAGGCTGCATGGTCAACGTACCATCTCCCCCGAAATTTCAAATCGTGATCCAGATCACGGCTTGAAGGCTGTCCATCGTTTATCCTTTTTGAGGGTAAAAAGGTGGATGGGTAGCATGAATCAAGCATGTTCTGGATGGATCAAAGAATTCTCAAAGGGGTGATGCCATGATCCTGAGGCGGTTCGCGTTTTTCCTTGCAGGAGGTGCGATCCTCTTCCAGGGCGTCTGGCCGCTTCACGCCGCCGATTGCAACGGCAACGGCCGGGAGGATGCTCAGGATCTCGCCTCCGGCGTTAGCCAGGATTGCAATTCGAACGGCGTTCCGGATGAATGCGACCTCGCCCCCAAGCGGCTCCATCTCGAGCTTTCAGCGACTTACGAAGTGGCGGATGTGGTCGAGTACGTGACGCTCGGGGATTTCGACGGCGACGGCGCCCTCGACCTCGCCGCCGCCAGCGCGTGGTCGAATAGCCTTGCGGTCCTCTACAACCGCGGCGATGGCGTCCTCCAGCAGCCGCGCCTCTTCGAGGCGAGGGGGAAAGGGCGGTTCCTCCAGGCCGCCGACCTCGATGGCGATGGCCACACGGACATTCTCTATTCGGTCTACGAAGGCACGGCGCACGGGATGGATGTGCTCTGGAATCGCGGCGACCGGTCCTTCAGCCCGCCCTTCAACGTCGATCCGGATGAAGATCTGCGGGGTTTCGCCGCCGCCGACTTGAACGGCGATGGATTCAAGGACCTCGCCGTCGCCGACTCCGATCCGGATCAAGTTTCGGTCTACCTGAACCTCGGCGACCGGCGGTTCGCCTCGCCGAGTTCCTTCCCAGTGGGAGATTATCCCAGCGAGGTGGCGGCGTCGGACCTGGATGGCGACGGCGACCTGGACCTGGCGGCCTCCGGCGAGGACATCATCTCCCTCCTTCGCAACGACGGGGGGGCGCGGTTCCGCGCCTGGCGAAATCTCCCGCTGCTGGAGAATCAAGGCAAGATTCTGGCCGCCGACCTGAACGGCGATCGCCGCCCGGACTTGACGGCGTTGACGGACCGGGAGGCCGCGGTCTTCTTCAATCTGGGGAGCGGCGAGCTTGCCGAGCCGAAGCTGTATCAAACCCTCGACGAGCCGCTGTCGGTCGCGGCCGACGACTTCGACGCCGACGGCGACCTCGACCTGGCGCTCATCGGCGAAGGCCTCAAAGTGCTCCTCAACCAGGGGGGCGGAGCCTTCGACAAACCCCTCAGTGTCGCAGGCCTCGGATCTCCCGGGCCCGGACCGAGCCTCGCGGCGGGAGATCTTGACGGCGATGCGCACCCAGACCTCGCCGCCATCTTGAGCCCTTTCCAAGTAGCGGTCATACTCAACGATCCGAACCCATTCAACCTCCTGGACTGCAATCAAAACGGCCTTCTCGACGCCTGCGAAAATCGGGCCGACTCGGACGGTAACGGGGTCCTCGATGTGTGCGAGCCAGACTGCAACTCGAACGGCGTGCCCGATCCTTCCGAAACCAAGCAACGGCCGAGCCGCCCCGACATCGATTGCGACGACAACCAGATCCCCGATGACTGCGAGCTGGCGGAGGCGGACTGCAACCATAACGGCGTTCTCGATAGATGCGATATCGCCGGCGGATCCGCCCCGGACTGCAACTCGAACGGCGTGCCGGACTCTTGCGACCTCGCGAGCGGCCGAAGCGTCGACCGACATGAGGATGGGATTCCCGATGAGTGCCAGGAAGCGGCGATCCCGGATTTCCTGACCTCCTCGAGCCTCTTCGCCGGCGAACATCCCGTCGGCCTCGCCGCCGTGGACTTCAACGGCGATGGCCTCCTGGATCTGGCGACGGGGGGACTGAGGGAGGGAGGACAGGGCGAAGCGGCGGTGCTGCTCAACCGGGGAAATGGTCTCTTCGACCCGCCGGCGAGGACCCCGCTTCCTCAACCGGCGGTGGTCCTGCAGGCAGGCGACTTCGACGGCGATAAGGATCTGGATCTGGTGACCTGCGATGGCTACTCCCGTTTTCAAGTGCTCCGCAACGGAGGTCAAGGCGCTCTAGAATTCACCGGAAAGGGTGTCTTCTCCCCTGGCGAGACGACTTCCTTCACCACCGGCGACTTCGACGGCGACCTCGACCTCGATCTGGCCGCCGTGCTCACCAACCGGAGCGCTGTCTGGATCTTCCCCAACGCCGGCGATGCCTCCTTCAGCCAGGGTCCGTCGATCCCTGTCGGCCAGGGTCCGAGAGCGATTTCGGCGGCAGACTTTGACCTCGACGGCGATCTGGATCTGTCGGTAGCTAACGGCGACCTGGCCGGCGGCTCGGTCACGATCCTCTTCAACTCGGGAGACGGCGGCTTCATCAGCGCCCAGAACATTCCGCTGGGAAGGCTGCTCTTTGGCCTCCTGGCCGCCGACCTCGACAGGGATGGCGACTCGGACTTGACGGTCTCTAATACCAGCGAGGGCAGTCTGGCCGTGCTCCTCAACGACGACAGCGGCGCCTTTTCGGGCCCGCGCGGCTACGCCGTTGGCCAGGAGCCCTATGCCGCCGCGGCCGCCGACCTCGACGGTGACGGCGATCTCGACCTCGCTTCGACAGGCTACCAGTCCGACCGCAACGCGATTCTCATCAATGACGGCCGAGGGGGATTCTCCCCGGGAGGAGAGTTCCGCATCGTCGAGTTCTCTCGCGACATCGCAGCCGGCGACTTCGATCAGGATGGCGATGCCGATCTGGCCTTGGCTTGGAGGACCGTCTTCATCGTTCGCAATCTCGGGAAGGCGAAGTTCTCCGATGCCTCCCGGATAGACCTGGGGAGAAAAGATCTGAAATGGGCTGTCGTCGCGGATCTGGATGGAGATGGCCATCAAGACCTCGCCGTCGCCGGCGGCGACAGCGTCATCTTCATTCGCAACCAGGGGGTGGGCCGGTTCGCCGGAGGCGCACTGCTCACTAGAGGTTTTGAAATGGTCTTCATCGCCGCCGCCGATGTCGACGGCGACGGCGAGGTGGACCTGGCCACGGCGAATTCAGGACGCGGCACCATCTCCCTGCTCAAAAATCTAGGCTCCGCCTCGTTCGCGCCGGCGGTCCCCCTCACCGTCGCTCGAGGCTTGCCGATCGCTTTGGATTTCGCGGACTTCGACCAGGACGGCGATCCGGACCTGGCCGTCGCCAAGGAGATAGCCAGCACGGTGGAGTTCTTCACCAACCGCGGCGGCCCAGGCATGCAGTTCGATGCGGGAGAGGAAGTGGCCGTCGGCACTGAGCCGAGGGCTCTGGAGACGGGCGACCTGGACTTGGATGGCGATCTCGACCTGGTCGCCACCTCCTTACCTGATCACGGCCTGGGCCAGATGGCAGTGGCCTTGAATCGCGGCAACGGCACCTTCGATCCAGCGGTGAGTTACCACCGTGGAGGAGCCGCGCTGGCCTTGACGGATATCGATGGCGACGGCGACCTCGACCTCTTGAAGCAGGGCTCCCTTCCGGCCGCACAGCCGGCCCTGGCCCTGTTCCTCAACCCCGGCGATGGGAGCTTTGACACGGCCAAGCAGATGCGCTTGCCGAAAGCGGCGAACTTCCCGTTGAGCGGCGACTTCGATGGAGATGGCGATCCGGACGTCGCCCTGCCCCACTGGTTGACGAACGATGTCTCTGTGGTCGTGAATCATGGCCACGGCAGGCTCGAATATCAGGCCGCTTATCTTGTGGGCAAGCAGCCCGTTTTCCTGGCCGGCGGGGATTTCAACCTCGACGGCAAAATCGATCTGGCGGCGTTTCACGATGGTGACACCGCCGTGGTCTTTCTTTTCAGCCAGCCAAAGACCTTCTCCTTCCCCGACTGCAACGCCAACGGCGTGCCGGACCGCTTCGACATCCAGAAAGGCAGATCGCCGGACGAGAACGCCAATCGAATTCCCGATGAGTGCGAGGCGACACTTTTTCACCGCGGCGACGCCAACGACAGCGGCGAGATCGACATCTCCGACCCCATATTCTTGCTGCGGTTTCTTTTCCTGGCTCCCCAGCCGCAGCCTCCTTGCCTTGAAGCCGGCGACGCCGACAATGACGGCCGCGTGGAGCTTGCGGATGCGACCGCCCTACTGCGCTTCATTTTCCAGGGAGATGCCCCGCCCTCCCCGCCCGGGCCGCCCGGCGCGCCGTGCGGCTTGGATCCGGATGGATTGGGATCTCCGAACCACCTCGAGTGCGCGATCTACAGGAGCTGCGAGTAGAAGTTATTTTTATCCTGATGGCCCTTGGCCATGGAGGCAGCGACATGAAAAGTTCTCGATGCCTGGCCCCGGCCGCCCTGGCGGTGCTCATGGCTCTGACCGGCGGCCGTATCGATGCGACGGACTGCAACCTCAACGGCATCGAGGATGCCGATGAGGTCTCCAGCGGCGCGAGTTTGGACTGCAACGCCAACGCCGTGCCCGACGGCTGCGACCTGGCCCCCAAGCGGCTGCGGCTGCAGGCCCTCCCTGACCATGCGGTCGGGGAGTCTGCGAGCCTGCCGATCCTGGCGGACTTCGACCATGACGGCGACCTCGATGCCGTGGCGAGGGGGGACGGCCTTTACCGTTTCATCAACCGCGGCGACGGATCGTTTGTCGCGCTCTCCCGGCTGAAGATCGGCGCCCTTCTCGCCCAGGATGTCGATGGGGATGGCTATCCGGACCTCATCAGCTCGGATGAAGGGAGCGTCTACTTCCTGATCAACCAAAGGGATTGGAATTTTGCCGAGCGGCGGAGGATCGAGATTCCGCTGGGGGCGAGCGCTTCGGCCCTGGCGGATGTCGAGGGGGATGGAGACCTGGATCTCCTGGCATTCAACCGCCGCCTGGTCATCGGGCTCAACCAGGGCGATCTCGACTTCTCCGTCGGTGAAAGCTATGACCTTTACAGCGGCGCCGAGGCGGCAGCAGTCGGCGACCTGGACGGCGATGGGGACCTGGACGTCGCGGCGCTGGCGGGCCGGATCCTGATCTTCAAGAACAAAGGCACGGGAAGCTTCTCGGCGCCCGAGCTCATCGAGACCGCCAGGAATCCGAGGTCCCTGGCCATGGCCGATCTGGACGGCGACCGGGATCTCGACCTGGCCACCGCCAACCGAGACCAGCAGAGCATCTCGCTTTTTTTCCTTGACCCCGCCGGGGCCTCTTTTGGAAGGGGGGAGGTTCCCATCGGCTCAAATCCCAACGCCGTCCTGGCGGCCGATCTCGACCGCGACGGCGATGCGGACTTCGCCGTCCCCAACAGCGCGTACCGGGTCAACAACCTCTCCATCCTCAAAAACAACGGCAGAGGGGTATTCCGTTCTGCCGGCGATTACGAGTGTGGCGAGACCCCTTTTGACGCGGCCGCAGGCGACCTCGATGCCGATGGCGATCTGGATCTGGCGGTGGCCAGCCGGACCTCCGGAACGGTGTTTTTCCTGCACAATGACGGGAGCGGCGGGTTCCCCCTGGTTCCTCGCCTCCCGGTCGCCGGCGAACCGCAGGCGGTCTCGGCCGGAGACATGACCGGGGAGGGCAAGGCCGATCTGCTCGTGGCCTTGAGCAACAACCTCCTGGTCTACCGCAATTTGAGCGAGGACGGCGGCATGGTCTCCTTTGCGCTGGACGGCAGCTATCGCCCCGTATACTCCCCCTCAGACCTCAAGGCCGCGGACCTCGACAACGACGGCGACCTCGACGTCCTCGTCGCGAACTCCAACACCAACAACCTCTCTCTCTTTCTCAATGCCGGCTCCGGGAAGCTCGGCGGAGCTGTCAATCTCGGAGTCGAGCCGCAACCCTCGGCGCTGGCCCTTGCCGATTTCAACGGCGATCGTTTTCTCGACATCGCCGCGGCCAGCATTGGCTCCACCCGCATCTCGGTCCTGGAGAATAAAGGGAATGGAAGCTTCGCTGCCCGCGGCATCGAGGCGAAGGGAGGATTCTACGGAATTGCGGCTGGGGACCTCGACGGCGTTGGTCTTGCGGACCTCGCCGCCGCCTCCTCCAATCCCGAGCATGATGAGCTGGTGATCCTCCGCAACGACGGCGGCAACTTCCGGGAGTTGGAAAGGCACCCCCTCGGTCGCGGCAGTCTCTCCCTGGTGATCGGAGAATTCGACGGCGACGGCGATCTCGACCTCGCGCTCCTGGACTCTTTCAGGGGACAAGTGGCGGCGTTTCTCAATCAAGGGGGCGGCCGCTTCAGGGAAGCCGAGCTTTATCCCGCGGGCAGGCTCCCCTACCGGATGATCGCTGTCGATGTCAACCGAGACGGCCTCCCTGACCTGGCCGTGACCAGCAGCAAGTCCGCGACCCTCACTCTGCTTCTGAGCGATGGCAGCGGCCGCTTCCCGGAGTCCCTCAGCTATGGAACCGGAATGAACCCCATGTCCCTGGCCGCGGCGGACTGGGATGGCGACGGCAGCATGGACCTTGCGGTGGCTAACCTCAAATCCAGCACCGTGTCCTTCTTCCTCAACAGCCTCCTGGCAAAGGCGAGCGAGGATTGCGACGCCAACGGCGTGCCCGACGAATGCGACCTGGCGGCCGAACCGGCGGTGGATTGCAACGCCGACGGCCGCCTCGATTCCTGCGAGGAGGACTGTAACGCCAACGGCCAGCCCGATGACTGCGACCTTGCTGTCGGCAGGAGCGTCGATTGCGACGGCAACGGCGTGCCCGATGAATGCGACCTAGAGCCGGAAGCGGACTTCGGGCCGCCCCAAGTCCTCGAGCCGGGGGCAGCGGTGATCGAGGTCGCGGCCAGCGACCTCGACCTCGATGGCCGCAATGAGGTCATCGCCGCGACCGCCGCCGGGGCGATGGTCTTTCATAATGCCGGCGGCTTGGCCTTCGACTCCATCCACAACTATGAAGAGGAGGATTCTCCGAATTCCATCGCCGTTGGAGACCTGGACGGTTTCGGGTATCCCGACCTGGTTCTGGCGCACAGCGCCTCGAACGCCGTTAAAGTATGGCTGAACCGGGGTAATGTGGCGGGCGTCTTCCAGGAAGACTTCGACCTTCCCCTGAGCCGCCGCCCCGCATTCGTGGCCGCGGCGGACCTGAACGGCGATGGCAGCCTCGATCTCATCATCCTCCCCGAGGAGGCGGACGCCTTTTCCCTCCTTTTGAACCGCGGGGATGCATCTTTCGCTTGGCCACAGGAGCTGCCCGCCGGGCTCCAGCCGGTCCACGCCATCGCCCAGGACTTCGATGGGGACGGCGATGTCGACCTCGCCATGGCCTGTCGAGACGCCGGAGAGGTCGCCCTCTTCCGTAACGATGGCGGCGGGCAATTCACCGCTAGAGAAACGTATCCGGCGGGCGGGGAGCCCTTGCGCCTCGAGGGGGCCGATGCCGACGGGGACGGCGACCGGGACCTGATCGCAGCGCTTCGAGAACCGAGCGCTCTTACCCTCCTGCTCAATTCCGAAGGAGGGACGTTCCTCCTGGATCTGAGCGTTCCCCTCGGCTTCGAGCCCGGAGGCCTAGCCGCCCTGGACTTGGATGGGGACGGAGCGATGGATCTGGCCGCCCTTGACCCGCGCGCCGGGGAGGTCATCCTTCTCGAGCGGCGTGGCGAGGCTGCCTTCGTGCTTGACCGGAGAATCAAGACCGGGCAGTGGCCCTCCTTCCTGGCGGCGGCGGATCTCGACGGCAAGGGCGGCCCGGAGCTGGTCGCTGCCAGCCGCGTGGCGGCGCGGATCGAGATCCTCGCCAACGTCGCCAGGCTGCCGCGCAGCTCGGACGATAACGGCAATCGCGTCCCCGACGAATGCGAAAAACCTCTCTTCCATCGCGCCGATTCGAACGGTGATGGAGCCACCGATCTCACTGATGGCATCCACCTGCTCCGCTATCTCTTTCTCGGCGATGCGGCTCCCGACTGCCTCGAGTCCGCCGACGCCGACAACAACGGCGAACTCGAGATCACCGATGGTATCTTGATATTCGAGTTCCTCTTCATCGGCGGGCGAAGGCCGGCCGATCCCGGGCCGTCCACCGTGCCGTGCGGGTCCGATCCCGATAGGGCGGGATCGGCAGGAGACCTCGGGTGTGCCCAGTACAACGGATGCTGAAGGGAGGGTACCGTTGCGTATGCTCTAAAATGATTCAGAGCTTAATTTGTCACCGTCTTGCTGCCGAGAGGGCGGGGGTCCCCGCGAACAGAGGCAAGGACCGCCGGAGATCCGGATTTCTATTGACACGGCACGGCCAATTTTGTAACTAGGTTAACTAGGTTTTTACTGGCGATAAAATGATCCTTTAAGTTTCGGGAGATCGAGCTGTGTAGGGGGCTACCTCGAACGGGTTATTTTCATGCAGAAGGATTGACTTTTATGAGTTGAATTGCCGCCATTCGGGCAAAAGAGGCAGGCCGCCCTTCAGCATTTTATCAGGGAGGGATACCATGGAGGGATTTTTTGGCTGGATTCGACGCGCGGCTGGTTTTTGGGGGATATTTCTTGGCGTGATTGTGGGTTTCACGCCCGGGCTTCAAGGGCTGTCGATGGTCAAGGGTCCCTACCTGCAAAACGTGGCGGCCGATGGCATCACCATCTGCTGGGAGACGGACCTGCCTGCGAGCGGTACCGTGCATTATGGCCTGCTCGGCACCGGCGAATTCAGCGCCTCCGGGCCGCCTGGGGCAACCCTGCATCAGATCAGGCTTGGCGGTTTGGCGGCGGACACGGGATATGTCTACCAGGCCGAGGCCACCGATGGGGGCGGAACTATTTCCAGCGCCCAGTACGATTTTTACACCGCCCCCGCATCCAGCAACGTTCCGGTGCGCTTTGCCGCCATCGCCGACACCGGAGGGCCGTCGGTGCTCAGCGCGCTCGCGAGCAAAATGCTCGCGGAGGCGCCGGATCTGGTGATTCACGCCGGCGACATCCAGTACGGCGACCCCGCCGATCCCTAGTCCTGGAACACCTACTATTTTTCGCCGGCGCAGGAGCTGTGGGCGCGCGTGCCGGCTTATCCGCTGCTCGGCAACCACGAATACCCATCCTCTCAAAATCCCGCCTTGGCGCCGCAGCTCTTCCTCGACTATTTCGAACTCCCAGGCGATGAGCGCTTTTATTCCTTCAATTACGGCAGCGTTCATTTTGTAGCGCTGGATGTCTACCAGAATAGCGATGCCCCCGACAACTGGCGCTTGACGGCAAGCCAGTATGCCTGGCTTGAAAGCGATCTCGCGAATGCCCAGGCATCGGGAATGCCGTGGACGGTGGTCACCTTTCACCATCCGGCCTTGAGCTCGGCCGCAAGCACCTCGAGGCCCTGGGAGTCTCCCTTGCAAACCGATCTCTTCCCGCTTTTTGATGCCTACGGGGTGGACTACGTGGTGATGGGCCACCATCACCTCTACAACCGCAGCAACCGGAAAGGCATCACCTACATTATAACCGGGGGCGGTGGAGCCGCTCTCCAAGCCATTTCAACGGCGCCTTTTTCCGTGAATCCAAACCATCACCGGCTGGCGGTGCGGGACTACGAGTACCTCCTCTTCGAGGCCACCGCGGCGCGCATGACCATGGTCGCCAAGAAGAGCGATGGGACCGAGATCGATCGGGAGATCAAATCCAATCAGCGGCGGAACATCATCCTGGTCATCGGCGATGGCATGGGGTTCGAGCACATCCAGGCCGGCCGCCTGTACACTTACGGCAGCGACGCCGATGGCCTCGGAAACCCCAATTACCTCAACATGGAAGATCCGGCGAAATTTCCCTATGCGGCCCAGGAGGTCACCACGCTTCCCGGCGGCGGCATCACCGACTCGGCGACCGCTGCCACCGCCATCGCCACCGGCTACCAGCACACCGCCAACGGCATCATCAGCGAGGCGAGCGGCATCAAGACCACGATCCTGGAGCTGGCGCGCGACAACGGGCAGCGGACGGGCCTCATCACCACCGCCGCCATCGTCGACGCCACGCCGGCCGCTTTCGGGGCGCATGACAACAATCGCAGCCACTACACCGACCTGCGCTGGGATTACCTCCTCGATGACGATGCTTCGCGGCCGGATGGCGACCACGCCCGGACCTTCCCGGAAATTATCTTTGGCGGCGGTTCGACCAGCCCAACCTACGCCATCGATACGGGCTATTTGAACCAGGCCGCGAGCCGGGGTTACACGGTCATCGACACCCGCGCGCAGCTCTACTCCCTCAACATCAACCTGGAGCCGCGCGTCCTGGGGGTCTTCGACAAGTGGACCGGCACCGGCCTGCTGATACCGGAGAAAGACCGCATCGACAACGTTTACCCGCTCCAGGATGAGCCGACCCTCGCCGACATGCTCTCGAGGGCTATCGATCAACTCGAAGAAGGGGCGAAGGGTCTCTTCGTCCTGGTCGAGGACGAGCAGACCGATGAGCTGAGCCACGCCAACCGCTCGACCCACATCGCCGCCCAGGTGCGGCATCTGGACCTGGCCGTGGCCGCGGCGCTGGACTGGGTCGCGGCGACCGGCAGCGGGGCGCAAACCCTGGTGCTGGTGACCGCCGACCACGAGACCGGCGGCCTCGATGTCCCCGAGGGCCAGAATATCGTCCCGGGGAGCGCGCCGGCGCTCACCTGGAGCACAACCGGCCACACGGCGACCAATGTGCCGGTGTACGCCACCGGCCCCGCGACCATCGCCGCGCAGGTCATCGACAACACCGAGATCTTCCGCGTCCTGGAGGACCACCTCTACGGCGGCCGGCCGCCCCTGGTCACCAATGTGGCGGTGGCGAACATCACCTCGAATTCCGCCACCGTCAGCTGGAACACCGATGAGCTCAGCGACTCGCGCGTGGATTATGGGGTGACGGATTCGTACGGCGCCTTCGCCGAAGACCCTGCCCACAGCCGGGTCTCGTCGCACAGCTTGGCGCTCGCGGGCCTGTCGCCGAACACGCTCTACCACTTCCGCGCCGCATCCCTGGACCTCTCGGGCTACGCTGGCCAGTCCGCCGATGGGACGTTCTGGACGACCGGCCCGCCGCCCGCGCCGCCCGCGGGCCTCCTAGCCACCGACACGTCCGCTTCGATCCAGCTCGACTGGCAGGACAGCCCGGAGCCGCAGGTGATCGGCTACAACGTTTACCGTTCCGCGGCGCCGGGAGGCCCTTACACAGGGCTCAACACCGATGCCGCGCTCGTGCTCGCGGGGAGCGCCTGGCGCTACCACGACCAGGGAATGGATCTCGGGACCGCCTGGCGAGGGGCGGGTTACAACGACTCGGCGTGGGCGAGCGGCCTCGCCGAGCTGGGCTACGGCGATGGCGGGGAAGCCACGGTCATCTCCTATGGGCCGGACCCCAACAACAAGTATCCCACCTATTACTTCCGGAAGGCGTTCGAGGTGGCCGATCCGGCGGCGTATGACGGATTGACGCTGCGGCTCAAGCGCGACGATGGGGCGGTGGTTTACTTGAACGGCGCCGAGGTGCGGCGAGACAATATGCCATCGGGGACGATAACTTTCAACACCTGGGCGTCCGCGGCAATCGGGGGGGCCGACGAGACCACTTTTTTCCAGAGCTCCGTTCCGGCCACCAATCTGGTCGCCGGCGCCAACGTGATCGCGGTGGAGGTGCACCAGGCGAACGGCACGAGCAGCGATGTCTCCTTTGACCTCGAGCTCTTGGCCAGCGGGCAGCTGGCGGCGCAATCGAACTTCACCGACGCGGGCGCTCCTTCCGGCGCCAACCGCTACTACGTGGTGACGGCGGTGGATGGCTCCGGGCAGGAAAGCGCCCCGAGCGCCGAGGTTTGCGCGGTGCGCGGCGTGCCGGCGGCGCCGGCGAATCTCAGCGCCGCTGCAGGCGATGGAAGCGCCAGCCTCACCTGGGCGGCGAATCCGGAGTGCGACCTCTCCGGCTACGGGGTTTACCGCGGCACGGCCCCAGGCGGGCCGTACGTCCCGTTGACGCCTGCTCCGATCGGCGGGATGACATACCAGGACACCGGCCTCAACAACGGGCAAACCTATTATTACGTGGTCACCGCCGTGGATCGGAGCGGGCAGGAAAGCGCTGCCAGCAATGAAACCAGCGCAACCCCTGAGGATACCACCCCTCCGGTCCTCTCCGCCATTGCGGCATTCCCTGGAGAAACGACGGCCGCCATCACCTGGACGACGGACGAGCCGGCGGATTCGCAAGTGGACTATGGCTTGACCGCCTCCTACGGCTCGGCGGCGAGCGGCGCGGCGCTGGTGACCAGCCATTCCATCGCCCTCAGCGGTTTGCTCCCCAACACTCTTTACCATTACCGGTTGACCTCCCGCGACGCGGCCCTGAACGCCGCATCCAGCGCCGATCTCACCTTCACGACCTCTCCCGACCAGGTGCCGCCCGCCATTTCCGATGTGGCGGCGGTCCCCTCCGACCGCTCGGCAACGGTGTTCTGGGCGACGGATGAGCCGGCGGATTCGCTGGTCGATTACGGCCTCACCAGCTCCTATGACTTGTTTGCGCAAGATCCGCTGCTTGCGACCAGCCATGCGATCGTCCTCGCGGGCCTCGAACCGATGACCGAGTACCACTACCGGATAACTTCCCGGGACTCAAGCGGCAACGCCTCCTCGACCCTCGATGCGACCTTCACCACCGCGGCGGACACCTTTCCGCCGGATACGCCGGCCGGGCTTGCCGCGGCGCCGGGCATCAATCAAGTGGACCTCACCTGGAACGCGAGCGCGGCAGCGGATCTGGCGGGGTACCGGGTCTACCGCTCGACCGTTTCGGGAAGCGGCTACGCTCTTCTCAACGGCTCCCTGATTGCGGGCCCCTCCTATGCCGACACCACCGTGCTTCAAGAGGTGACGTATTATTACGTGGTGGCGGCGGTGGACGCCTCCGGCAATGAGAGCGGCGCCTCGAACGAGGCGAGCGGGAGAGCCATCGACCAGACGGCTCCGGCTGCGCCTTCGGGCCTTCTGGCCGCAGGAGGCGAGAGCCAGGTGAGCTTGGATTGGAACGACAACGGCGAGCCCGACCTCTCAGGATATGACCTTTACCGCTCCACGGCCCCCGGGAGCGGCCACGTGCGCATCAACGGGCCGCTGCTGACGGCAAGCAATTTTGTGGACACGGCGGTGGTGGTCGGGACGGCGTATTATTACTACGTTGTCGCGGTCGACAATAGCGGCAATGAAAGCGCCCCATCGGCCGAGGCGTCGGCGACGCCCGTCGACACCACGCCGCCGGCAGTTCCCGCAGGGCTCGCCGCGGCCCCCGGCGATGGCGCGGTGTTGCTCGATTGGAACGACAACTCGGATCCTGACCTGGCGACTTACCGGATCTACCGCTCGACCGCGTCCGGCGGGCCGTACTCGCTCATCGCCGCTCCTCTGGCGAGCAATTATTTCGACAGCGGCCTCACCAACGGCATCGCCTATTTCTATGCCGTCAGCGCCGTCGATATTCATGGCAATGAAAGCCCCAAAAGCGGCGAGGTGGCGGCCACGCCGGTGGACATGACGCCTCCCGCGGCTCCGGCGGACCTGGCCGCGGCCGCAAGCGACGATGCCATCGCCCTGGACTGGCTCGACAACGCCGATCCCGACCTCGGCGGGTACAACGTCTACCGCTCGACGACTTCGGGGAGCGGATTCGTGAAGCTCAATGCAGCCTTGGTGTCGGGGAGCGGCTACGCCGATGCCGCCGTGCTGCGGGGAGGGACCTATTACTACCGGGTGACCGCGGTGGATGACACCGGCAATGAAAGCTCCCCGTCGGCCGAGGCGTCATCGGCCACGCCTGGATTTTATCTCTCATTTGCAGCCAACGTCACGGTCCCGAAAGCTGGCGGCGGGACCATGACGGTTCCCGATGAGGACATCGTCCGCTACGACCCGGTTGCCGGCGCCTACACGCTTTACTTTGACGGCACCGCCGCGGGGCTCGCCTCCAACCAGGACATCGACGGTTTCGACATCCTGTCGTCTGGGCAGATCTTGATCTCCCTGGATTCCGACTCCAGCGTTTCCGGACTCGGCGCCGTCGATGATTCCGATGTGCTGATCTGGACGCCGGGGGCGGGGAGCCGCTACCCCGGCATCTGGGCCTGGTACTTCGACGGGAGCGATGTGGGGCTCACGACCTCGAATGAGGATGTGGATGCGGTTACTTTGCTTCCCGGCGGGAAGCTCCTCATCTCCACCATCGGATCCGCCTCGGCCGGCGGGCTCAGCTGGGCCGATGAGGATCTAATGGCCTTCACGTTCAGCGGCTCTCCGGGGCCGAACACCGCCGGCGCATGGGCGTGGCATTTCGACGGGAGCGACGTCGGCCTGAGCGACCTGGACAGCGAGGACGTCTGGGGAAGCGCCCCCAGGCTCTCAGGGAGCGCCTTTTATCTCACCGTTCAAGGCGCCTATTCCGTGGCGGGCCTGCCCTCGGGGAGCGGCGTCGATGTGCTCCTCTTCACGCCGACCTCCCTCGGCGCGGCGACCGCCGGAAGCTACGCTCTCGCCTTCGACGGCAGCGCCAGCGGCCTCTCCGACAGCTCCACCATCGATGGCCTCGATCTGGCGTTCTGAGAGGAAGCAGGCGATGGCCTGGGAGCAGGCCTTTTCCTCCAGGTAGCAGATGACCTCTCGCTGATCACCTCCTCCTGGCGGGCGCGGGCACAGAGCCGCTCCTGGATCGCCAGGGCTCCCGAGAAATGCTCCAGGGCCTCTTCGAAGGCCCCTCGCTCGACGGCCAGATTGCCGAGATGGTAAAGCGGGTGATAGCGCTCCGCGGCGCTGCCTTCCCCCGCCAGCGGCTCGCCGGCCGCCGCGAGGAAGGCGCGCGCATCGAGCGCCAGCTCCCGGCACTGCGGGCACGCCGCCAGATGGTCCCGCACCTTCTCCATCTCAGCCGGGTCCAGAGCGCGCCGTTAAAACTCGATCATGCGCTCGGGGCTCAAGCAGCCCTCGCCGTCGGGTCCGGCCTTCCAGGAAGCGGTCGCTCTTTTCAGCTCATCTTCATTGAAGGGAGGCGTGGTCATGACTCGAAATCCTCATCGGCGGCGGCCTCCGCCTCCAGGGGCGGAAACCGGTGGGCCTGGAAGTAACCGGCGAGGCCGGCCGGAGGCGCTCATCGATGTCCCGGAAATGCTCGTCGACATCCCGCCCCGCGCGCACCGGGTGGAGGGCGTTGAAGAGCGCGGCATCCTCGGAGAGCGGCGGTTTCTTCGTCATAGATCGGACCCTGCCGGCCCCCGCGGCTCTGGGGAGAGGAGGAAAAGCGCCGCGGCGGCAAGCAGGTGAATTTTGAACCAAGCCCCGCCCCCCTGCAACCGCTTTTATGGAGGCGGCGGGCCGGGGGATAGGTGCGTTTGACACGGTCGAATAGCTTGACCTTGGGGCGCTCAATGCTTTCACCCTCACCTGTGGAAAATTCTTGAACTCATACGGCTTGCTGGGTTTACAATCCGCCCTTTCCTTCTTAAGACGCTCCCCTCTCCGGCCGAGAGCTCTGACCGGCCAAAAATAGCGTCCGCAGGGCTTGTAAATGGCGTCTCTTCTTATCAGTAGCATTACAGTCATTTGAGAAAGAAAGAGGTTTCACCCATGCTTCAAGGAGCGATTTTTCTTGCCGCCATCTCTCTGGCCCAGGATTTCGTTGGCGAAAATTTCCCGATCGTCCTCAACGAAATCGTGGCGCAAAACCGAAACGGCCTCGTTGATGAAGGAGGCCGCCATGAGGACTGGATTGAGCTTCATAACAGAGGAGTGAAGGACGAGATGCTTTCAGCCCCGGGCCGCAGGCTGGCCTTGAAAAGTGGCAGCCATTTTTGGCCTTTTCCCCAGGGGGCCGCTATTTCCCCGGGAGGCTATCTTGTGGTCTTTGCCGACGATGACGGCAAGCAAGGTCCCTTCCATGCATGCTTTGACCTCGCGGCGGACGGAGAAGAGGTCCAGCTGGTGGATCTCGAGAGAGATGGAACCCTGATCGATGGCATCCGGTTCCCCGGACTGGGTGTTGACGTGGCCTATGGGCGCCTCCCGGACTTTCCAGAAAGCTGGGGTTATCTCGTCACGCCGACTGCGGGAGGGCCCAATGCCCGGCCGAAGCCTATTCCGCCCCAGGTCTCCGTGCTCGGCCGGCTGCCGTTGAAGCCAAAGCCCGGCGAGGCGGTCCAGGTCTTCATCCGGCTTTGGGATGATGGGCCCGCACAAGCGGTCCTCCGTGTGCTAGCAAGCCCAGGGAGCGTGGTGGATTATCCGCTAAAGCAATCGAGCACGGGAAACCCCTTCCTTGTCAGCGCCGAGATCCCACCCTTTGCGAAGGGGGTGACGGTCCGTTACCAGGCGATTGCCAGGGATGAGAAACATGAGGCCCACGATCCTCAGGATGGCCAATGGCACTTTTATCACCTCGGCGGTGAACCTCCCAAAGTGGTCATCAACGAGGTGATGGCAGACAACGACAGCGTCTTTCAGGACTCCCAGGGGAAATTCAGCGATTGGGTGGAGCTTTACAACACCACGGAACAGCCGGTGGCGCTCGGTGGCTTCAGCATGACCGACGACCTCCATAGGGGCGGCAAGTGGGAATTTCCTTCGGGCGCGAACTCCCTCATCCCGTCCCGCGGCTTTCTCCTCGTTTTTTGCGATGGGCGGCCGGAACTTAGCCAGCCCGGAGAGCTGCATGTGAGTTTCCGGCTGGCTGAATCGGAGAGATACCCCGGAACCTGGGATGACGAGATCATACTTCTCGACGGCTATGGAAACATCGCCGACGCGATCGCCTTCCGAGGGGAGCGAACCGATATCTCTTTAGGCAGGTATCCGGATGGGACCGACCTTCTCATCCCCATGCAACCTTCGCCGGGAAAAACAAACGATATCCGAACCCATCGGGAGGTCTTCGGGAGTCATCATCTCCCTTTAATCATCAGCGAGTTGTCAGCAGACAACTGGCAATTCCTGGACGACACCGGCCAGTCCTTCTCGGATTGGCTGGAGATACGGAACGTCGGCAATGCACCGTTGGATCTCTCGGGCATGAAGCTCGGGGACTCCAACTACCTCAAGTGGGTCTGGAGCATTCAGGAGAAGACGGTTATCCAGCCTGGCGACCACCTCCTCTTTTTCTGCGACAAGGCTATCGAGAAGGGGCCGCGGCACACGGACTTTTCGCTGAACCGCATGGGGGATGCCGTTTGCCTGCTGGACCGGGATGGCCGAGTCATCGATGGTATCCGCTTCGGCCCCCAGCCTCAGAACACCAGTCTGGGCTGGGTGGATGGATTCTCACAGCCAGAATTTCTCAATCCCACTCCGGGGTCTCGAAACATGGGCAGCCCTTTGGTTTTCTTCCTGCGCGGCGATGCCAACCGCGACAGCCGCGCTGACATGAGCGATGCCATAAAAATCTTGCTCTTTCTCTTTATTGGAGATGAAGAAATTCCCTGTGAGAAGGCCGCCGATGCCGATGACAGCGGCGACATTGAAATCACCGATGCTATTTTGATCATGGGCTATATATTCCTTGGCGGAAAGCCCCCGGCGCCCCCCTTCCCAACGTTTGGGCCCGATCCCACCCCGGAAGATGGCCTCAGCTGCAAGCGGGGATTGTTTTAATGGAATCACGGAAAGTTGGAAGCAGGAGATGAGGATATGGAAACCCTGCGGGATCAGGAAATGAAAGGTTCGGACCAGAATCCTCACCCTGCAAGGCCAGATCCGGTGGAGGCTCGCTTCACCGGGAAAGCGGAAGAGCTCGTCGAGGTCTGGAGGTCTCGTTACTGCCCATCGTGCGATCTCAGACTCTCTTTCTCAGACACGGTCTGCCCAAATGATGGGACGGCTTTACGGGACAGGTCCATGATAATCGACCAGCTCGACAGTTGGACCGATCTCGCCCTTTCAGCGGCAGGATCCTCCGGGGCGCTGCCAACACCACACCGCCAAGATTACCTCGCGCGCGAGGGCCGCGAGTCGCTCTCCCCGCTCCCGAACCGGCCCAACCAGAAGGACCTGCAGGACCCGCGATCGATGGTCGATGACATTCCCCGCTTGCTCGGAGGCAAGTGGCGGATCCTGGCCTGGCAGGGAGAAGGGCGCTTCGGGAACTTCTACCTCGGTTGCCATGCAGTCCTGGGGATGCGGGTTGGGATCAAGATTCTCAAGCAAGAATTCACCTCCACCGATGTCGGCCGCCGGCTGTTCCACCAGGAAGCCATGCGGGTGAGCCTCTTTGGCCATCCCAACATCGTCAAGGTGATCGACTACGGCGAGGAGGAGGGGCTGCCGTACCTAGTCATGGAGTACCTCACGGGAAAACCCCTGCACCGATGCCTGATGGAAAGTGAATGTACCCTGGAAGAAGGGATCGAGGTTGTCCGCCAGTCGGCCATCGGCTTGATCGCGGCGCATCAGGGAGTCGGGGTGGGAGAACCGCTCGTCCATCTCGACCTGAAACCCGAGCACATTTTCGTGGAGAAGATCCAGGGGGCCTGGCACGTCAAGATCATCGATTTCGGCATCGCCGATATCGTCTCGGCGCCGGGCGGGCTGGAAGGCGACCCTGACGGCCAGGGGGCGAGAAAGCGCATCGCGGGCACCTTTTCCTACATGGCCCCGGAGCGCTGGAGAGGCGTGGCCGACCCGCGCTGCGACCTCTACTCCCTGGGAGTCATCCTTTACGAGCTGGTGTCGAGCCGGAAGCCTTTCGAGGCCGCGAATCCGTTGACCCTGCGACGGCTGCAGGAAGACGCGAGCCCCGTGCCTCCCAGCCGATTTCGACCGGGACGATCCAACACGCACTTCCGGGAGCTCGATTCCATCATCCTCCGGGCCCTGGAGAAGGACCCCGGCAGGCGTTTCCAGAGCGCCGAGGAGCTTGTTCGCGCCCTGGGGCAGTGGCAATCCAGGCCGAGGCGATCCCTCGGCCAGAGAATCCTCCGGGCCGCTCTGCCGCCCGCCCTGGTCGCGCTCCTGGCTGCTGCCTTGCTCTACTGGTCCCCCTGGGAGGCGGTCCATCTCATCTCCGTTCCACCGGCCATCGGGCCCGAAGGCGCGGTGGAGATCGCCGCCGCGGTCCCCGGCCCCGGCTACGAAGGAGGCCGCGCCTGGCTGCGGGTGAGATCCGGAGACGACCGATACGGCGATGTCAGGCTGGGAACCGTGGACTCCCGGCGAATGGTCCAGGACACCTATCCTGGCTGGAGGGACATCGCCGGCGCTCTTCCCTCCCGGAACTGGCAAGGCGGCGAGGAGATCGAGGCTATGGTCTGGGTCCAGGGCTGGGCATTCCGCAGCGTTACATCGGGCTGGTTCCGGATCCGCTTCGACAACTGCAAGCCGCGCATCCTCGAGATCAATGGGGATCGAGAGGCCAGTGCCGGCCGGTTCCTGAGAGTTCTGAAGGGGGAAAAACCACCTCCGCTCCATATCGTGGCAGACAAGCTCCTGGACCTCAAGAGATGCCAGCTCGACGGCCTGCTCGGGCGGTCGTCCCCCGAGTCCACGGTTGAGCGTTCTGCCATGGTGGTGTTCTCGATACCGCTGAACGCCAGGGAGATCGCCGTCAAGCTCTTCGACCTGGCCGGGAACCACCAAGATAAAAAGTGGAGCATCGCCTGGGTCCAAGATCCGGCTCAGGCGCCCGAGATCGATTTCGACCTGGCGACGGAAGAAGGAAGCGAGCGCCAGCCGCTGCATCATCCCGACTGTCCGACACGAAGATCCCGAGAAGGGCCGAAGCTGCTCCGTTTCAAGTACGGGATAAAGAAAGCATTCCATCAACAACTTCCGGAACTTCTGGTTCACAACCCCGACACCGGCTTTGCACTGAAGATCGAGCCGCAGGAAGGCGAGTTTCCGGTCGACGAAGGAGTCCTGATCCCGTTCCTGAAGCCAGAGACGCTGCACCTGGAACTTTTTCTGGTCGTCAAGGACGCCTGGCAGCAGGTTCTGGGCCAGAGCTCTTGCCGGGTTCATTTTGAGGCAAAGCCGGATATGATAGTGATTCCCGAATCCGGGCAGCAACCAGGCCGCTCGGATCACGTGGAAGTGGAAGTCATCCCAGCCGGTCCCGAGGTCGCCAAGGTGCTGATCCAGGATCGGCCGGCGGCGGGCGGCGGGAAGAGGTATTCCGCCGGGATCGATGTCAAGCCGGCGGGGATCACCCCGGTCCCGGTCCGGGTCGTTTTCAAGAACGGGTGCGTCATCGAGAGCACCCTGAAGTACTGGTTCCAGCCGATCAATGGCGAGAAGTATCTCTTTGACTTCGGGGGGGAAGTGGGCAAGCTCTGGCTGATGTTCCACCAGGCGAAGGATGTTCCGCCGTTCTACTCCACTTTAGTTCAAGACTCGGAGGAGATCCGCGAGCGCTTCCTTGAGAGGGATCGCGGGCGCGAGTTTCCCGATGCCGGCAAGGGTCCAGGGACGACCTACAAGGAGGCCATTGAGATCGCCCAGTGGCTGGGCCGCAACCTCGGTCTGGAGATCCGCCTGCCCACACCACCGGAGTGGAGTAGCTTGTGGAGAGCCGGGCTCCTCTTCGAGGACGGCGCTGAACCCGTTCGTGAATGGCTCTCGATCCTCGATCAACCGGAGGGAGCCATGATGAGAGTTTCCCGGAAGGCTCTGGCCGCGCCCTTCGTCAAACCCACCGGAGATCCGGGGGCCATCCGGTGGGGCCACGAAGATCACGACCATCACCGTTGCTTTTTCCGACTGGTCATCCGGCCACCTGAAGACTCATCCATCTGCCCCAAGAAGGCTCTGGATTCCAAGCCCTTCAAGAAGAAAGGCTGATCATGTCCCGTTCAAGCCCCGCTCGCTGCTGGAGGTCGATTTTCCTGGCATGCAGCCCATGCCTTCTCCCGGCGTGCGCCTCGGATCCCCTCGGCAGGCCCGAGGTCATCGAACTCGCCGAGAACAGGCCTACCCTGCCGAGGTCGGTGTCGATCCAGGTCAATCCTATTCTTAATGGAGTGGAACGTTACGGAGACCGCGATTCGTGGGTCCAGGAACTGAAACAGGTATTTCATCACCTGAAGGTCTGCTCGGCCGTCTGGGACGGCGCGGCGGATCCCACCCGGCAAGCCGACATGACGGTCGAGATCCTCCTCGAGAATGGGACTCCTGCCGAGCCGGAGATCGATACGCAAGCCGCCACCCTCGATTTCTTCGCCTGGAGCGCGGTTCCCCTGCTGTCCTGGTGGATCCGGGACGTGAGCATGGACCCCGGCATCAAGGGCCAGGTGGTCCGGACCATCCTCCTGCCCTCTGGGCAAGGGGCGGAGAGCCTCGAGGAAGCGGGCTTTGCCGCCCCCGCCATCCTCACCAACCTCCGGGAGCGATATCCGCTGAAAGCCTGGCCGACCCTGGGAGGGATCTTCCTGCCGCCTTTCGCCTTCAGCTCCAGGGATCTCGACCACTTCTGCGGCGTCGCCAGCGCGCGGGTGCGCCGGGAAGTGGCCATCCGGGCAGCGAGGGCGGTCAAGGAGGCCCGCTCGAAAAAGGAGCTCCTTTCCGACCTGGCCGTGGAGGGCTCTTTGCTGAAGTGCCGAGCCGACCTGGCCCTGGGAGGGCTCCGCTGCCGGCTCGAGGGCAGCGAGCTCGAGCCCCAGGAGCAGGTCATCCCGTTCGACCGCAGGGAAGCGGACGAATGGATCGAGATTGACCTCAGCCGGTGGCTTTCGGTATCTGGTGACGGGGATTCCCTCCTCCGGATCGAGGCCTATGGCCAGGACGGCAGGGCTTTGCCATATTCGGTGAGGCTCCCCGCCACGCTGACATCGGTCCTCCCCTGGGATGAGGGTTGAGTCATGAAGGAGCAGCCGGAAATGCCGGACCCCACCGAGCTTCAAGACACCAGGGCAGCGATCCCCAGCTCGCGGAAGTCCTGCCGATTTTTCCGCTGGCTGGCGAAGATCCTGCCGTGCATGGCCTTCGTGGGCCTTGCCTGCCTGCCGCTCAGCGGTTGCGGCTGGATCGTGGCGGTCACGGTCGTCGGGGCGATCCTGGCCTCCCAGGGCGGTTCGGGGAGCGGTAGAAATAGTCCCATAGACAGGCCCCCTCCCCTGATCACGATTCCTTCGAGCGTCTCGCGGCCGGATCCGGACTGCCGGACGGCCCCCGTAGATGCGAGCGTCGTGGAGGGCGCACTCACCTTGCACTACCGCGTCGTTGGGGGCATCGACGGGCGGGCCTGGCCGCTCCACCTCACGCTCGTTCACGACGGCGGCAGCCGGCAGCCGATCACGAGCTACACCGTCCACCCATCCACAGACTGCTCGGGGCCCGAGCTCGATCGGACGGCCATCGAGGTCGAGGAGTTCTACGTTTGCTGGGACACCCGCGAGTTTCCTTTCGCCGACCGGGTCCATATCGAGGCTCGGCTCGGGAACGGCGAGCCGGCTCCCAGCGATGAATTCCGGATCGACAACTCGGCTCGGGCGGAGGTCATCCTTGGGGAGCCGGCCGGGGATCAAGAGGCCCCCCTTCCGGAAGGGGCCTCGAGCGGCCTGGTCAGGATCCCGTTCGAGATCCATGATCTGGACGGGAGCGGGCCCTTCGACCATCCCAGGTTCTTTCTCCACCAGGTTGACCTCTTCGTCAGCACCCCCGGAAGCTTCATCATTACCCGTCTCGAGAGCGCTGAGGGGGACGATCTGGATGAGCTCCCCGCGGGTAAATTCGTCGCTGTCTGGGACTCCAAGGCAACCTTCCCGGACCAGCTCCGCGATGATGTCTGCATCGCGATCCACGCGCAGGACACCAAGCAGGCCATCTCGAGTGAGGCGAACCTGCGGATCGACAACCGGTCTCCCAAGCCCCTGGAAGCCCTCCCCCAGACCTTGCCTTCAGGCATGCCGGCGACGGTGACTCTCACGGGGGCCGACCTCCTCGATGGCCTCCGTATCGTGATCCATCCGTTGCGTGGGCAGCCGGTCGAGGTGGAGAACGTCCAGCCCTGCCTGGGCCGGAAGGAGAACTGCGTCGAGTTCACCTTCGTTCCCCCGCCGGGGATCTACGGCGAGGCGGCCATCGAGATCCGCAATCCCAACCGCGAAACCACCCTGTTTCAGGGAGGGCTTCACTTCTCGGCGGCGGTCTTCGATTTCGAGCGCTGGGCCATCGCCGCCGGAAAACTCCCCCTCGACATCGCCGTCCTCGATCCCGGCTGCCCGGAGGGGAACCTGGAACTCGCGGTGGCCGACAAGACCGGCCAGCGCATCGCCATCTTCCGGAGCGACCCGGGCGGCCGGTTCGCATTCCACCGGGAGATCCCTTTCCTGAAAGACGGGGATCCGCTTGCCGTCACCAGCGTCGCGGCGCTGGACCTCGACGGCGATGGAACCTCCGACCAGCTCGTGGGCATCTCCCAGGAGGTGCTCGGGGCCGATCACCTTTTCGTGGTGGACGGCCTGGGCCTGGGAAATCCCGATTGCGCCGGACCGCCCGGGGACCCTCCGCAACCCGGCTTTCTCTTCCGATTCGACACCGGCGATGACCGGCGCCGGCTGGAGGTGGGCCACCTGAATCCAGGGGTGGATGATTTTCCGGACCTGGCCGTCACGCTGAAGACCGACAAGAAGATATATATCTTCCGGGGGATCGACAGGCCCGGCCTTTACGCCACCGACCCGGTCATCCTTGAGCAGAAATCTCCCCGGGCGGTGGTCTTCGCGGACCTCGACGGGATCGGGGGTAGGAAAGATCTCGTCATCGCGAACGAGAGCGACAACCAGATCTTTGTTTACCTTCACGACGAGAATGGGGTGATCCGCGGAACTCTCGAGCAGCCCCTGAACGCTGGTCAACTAGAACCCGAGTATCTTTCGGCGGGAGATATCGACAGGGATGGCGACGATGATCTCATCATCGTACTCACCGACCACATCATGATCATGGAGACCGCCCGAGATGACCTGGGAGGGATCATCCTTAATCCGCTGGGGGAGAGGCTGGAGGTGAAGGGCGGCGGCGACCCGGATTTTGCCGCCGCCGCCGATCTGGATGGGGATGAGTTCCTTGACATCATCGCCACTTACAAGGCCATCAACCAGGTAGGGTTCTTCTTCAACGCCGGCATTGAAGACATGCCTTTCCTGTTCAAGGACCCCATCCTGGCGCCCGCCGGCATCCGGCCGAGGCAGTTCCTGGTCCGGGACCTCAACCGGGACGAGATCAACGACGTGGCGGTGATCTCGGAAGCCAGCGGCGAGGCCAACCTTTATCGGGGGATCAGCGGGCCAGGCAAGGCTCCGATCGCCTGGTTCTCCGCGCCGGCGGGCGAGTGCCCCATCCCACCCTCGACCCCTCTTGCGACCGGCAGCCCGGCGAGCAACCGGGGCTCGATCGTCTTCGGCGACTTCGTTCCCGGCAACGACTTCCTCGAGGCCGCCCTGGTGGACCGGGATCGCTCCACGGTGAACGTCTTCGAGCGCCGGGAAATCGATTGGAGCCTGAAGACCTGCATCGACCTTTCCTCGCTCGGAACCGGAAAGCCCTTGGCCCTGTCCGCCATCGATCCCGATGGCGACCAGGTCGATGACCTGTCGCTCGCCTGGGAGGGAGGCGATGGCCGGGGAGCCATCGCCCTCATTCCCAGCGGAGGCGGCGGCCTCTTCAACCCCCCCGTGCCGCCGGCGCAGCTCGAGGGGAGGCCGCTGGGGCTCCTGGCCGGGGACTTCACAGGGGATGGCGCCCGGCACCTGGTGGTCCTCGAGGAGGCCCCGGAAGGGGGGCGATTCCTGATCCTCGAGGCGCTGGACTCCGGCCGTGCTTTTTCCATTCTCGCCTCTGCGCCCGCGGGGAAATCCCCCCGGGATTTCGAGACCGCTGACCTGGATGGCGACGGGAAACTGGATCTCTTGATCTCGGATCTGGAATCGAGCTCGATCCTTCTCTATTTCGATCCGCCCGCGCATGCATCCCCGGATGAGCCGGTCGCGATTCTCGTTCCCGGGGAACCCGGTCCCCTCGCGGTCGCGGACGTCAACAAAGATGGCTTTCAGGACATCGCCGTCTTCACAATCGCTGGCAATGAACCCCAGGTATGCCTCTTCCTCGGCCAGTGGGAGCGAGTGTTCGCCAAGAGCTTGAAGTCCGTGACCCTGCCGGATCGGAACGTCGCCGCCATCCGGCTCGCCGACTTCAACCGCGACGACCTCCCGGACCTCCTGGCGGTGCTCACCCGGTCGGGGGAGGTGGTCATCCTCCCGGGGAACCGGACCCCTCTCTTCGGCGACCCCTTCGGGCAGCCGCTGAGGATAAACGCCCGCAACTCCCCGAGAGACGTCGCCGTGGAGGATTTCGACGGCGACGGGCTCCTGGACCTCGGGATCGCGGTCTCTGACTGGGAGTTCTTCGGCCTCGCCAACCTCTCGCGCTGAGCGGAGGGGCAAGAGCCTCCGCCATCCGGCCGTTTTTTTCAACGGCGCAGTTCGGACGGCGTGCCGATCATTCCTTTTTTTCTCTTTCGACAAGCCAGATGATTCCGCTTAAAAAATAAAGCAGACTGACCCAGAGCAGATTGGCCTTGAAGGCGAGCAATCGAGTCTCGTAGCCCTGCCTTCCCATCATCAAAACCCAGGCCGGGAGCGCCAGGCAGGCGATGAGAAAGGTTAACGCCGCGCCGCCGGAAATCCACAGCAGCAGGCTCTTTTTCCTGGCGCCGCTGAATCGGGGAATCGAGGTTGTAACGCTTGCTGGCCTCCCGTTCCCCGGTTTGACGGCGGGAGTTTGGCCATCTTGTGGCATTGGATCGCGCGCTCCCATCATGGCGCTCAACGTCAAATAAACGACCGCGGTCAATAGCCAAACCGGTGCCGCCAGAAAAAACAGGTGCAAAGACCCCGAGAGCCATAGAAATGACGAGGCCGCTATCGCCGCCAGCCACGCGGTCAATGCCGGGATGTTCAAGGTCAGGCCTTTGCGAGTGGACCAGAAGCGCGTCCAGCCCAGGCGCGGGAAGATCCAGTGTTCAACCACCACGATCGCGCCGATGGGCATGAGCAGGATGCCGTAGAGGCCGACAAAGTCGAGCAGGCCGGTGACGACAAAGGGAGAGCACGCCATCAGAGTGGTCGCCGCGCCGGCAAGCAAGGTCACCAGCCAGCGCGGCCAGCCGGGAGTGATGACTTGCAAGGCCAGACCAGCCCGGTACAGGGTCGGATTGGCGGTGGTCCAGCCGGCCAGCACGACTGCAATGGCGCCAGAGACGCCAGCGGCATGATAAGCCACCGCCCCGGAGTCCAGCTCGCTCAAAGGCTGTTTCAGATGCGCCGCTGCCGCGGCGCCCATGATCCCGGCGCAAATCCAGGCCAGGTAGTGGCCCAAGAACATGCCGAAGGCGGAGTAAAGTCCATACCTGTAATTCCGGGCATAGCGGAAAATGGCCATATCGGAAAGTCCGATGTGCATGGCCAAATTGCAGATCCAGGCGAAGGCGGCCATGTGCCAGAAACTGAGCTGGCTCGCCCCGCGGGAGGGAATCCCCGGCCAGATGACCTTGTCCGCCAACCTCCAGAGATCGCTCAAGCCGTGGATGGCGCCGATATCAGGCGCGGAGGCCGCCAGGCCAGGCAGCGTCGCCAGCGCGCCGGCGATGAAGATCAAGAACATCCAGGGGGAGCAGAGGCTGGAAAATTGCGCCAGGCGCCTGAAACCGAGAACCGCCAAGGTGACGACGAGAGCGCCGATGATCAGGACCAGGATCACAAAACGGAAATCATCGGGATACCAGTGAGTCTGCGCTGGAATGCCAAAAGGGATGCGGACCGCGGAAGCGGAGACGGTGATCATGGCGCCGGCCAGTATGCAATAGAGCAGGGCGTTCAAGACATTGTACGCCACCGTCACTCCAGGTCCGGCGATCCGGCGGAGGTACCAGTACAAGGTGAGGCGGGTTTGCACGGAAATGGCGGCGCAGACCAGGGTCCAGGAAAGCACGGCGAGCAAGTTGCCCAGAAGCAGGCCGGCGAGCAGGTCAAAAGCGGAAGCTCCCCAGCTGATGAACAAAGCTCCGATCACGAACTCTGTCGCGCCGACATGCTCGCCGGCGAACAAACCGGCGAAATGGCGCCCCGGCTGGAGCTGGTCTCCGGCAACCGGCTCGCGCTCGAACTCATAGAGGTGGTCGAGGCGATCGGCGATCCCTCCCCTCTTTGGCGAGGAAGCCATTTCAGGCAATCCTTCCATCGGTGAATTTCTCGAGCAGCCTGGAATCATGGAAGGGGAGCACCAGGTCGGCTTTCATCAATCTGGGATGGACTTCAATCCATTCCTGCATGCTCTCCAGACAGCCAATCGGCCGTTTTTCTTCCAGGTTTTCGTACACGAAGGCGCAGTCGGCGAAATTGACGAGCCCTTTTCCGGTTTTCACAGAAACCGCCATGGAACCGCGATGGTGAACTCCCGTCCACCAGAATCGCAAGCCGGGAAGGATCTTCTCATCTTCAACCAGGCGAAGTTTTTTCTTTCCCGGACCCCGGAGATACTCGAGGGTCGCCTTGGGAAAGAAGACGCGGTGTTCGTAAAGCCCCATCGGGTCTCCGCGAGTCACGTTCCTCCAGCCGGTTTTTGAAATGTAGATGTCCGCGCTGGTGAAAAGCTCGATGTTGCCGGTGGCGTAGGAGGAAGTCGAGGAAATCAGGACTTTGTGGATGTCCTGCGGCTTGAGCCCCGCCGTTGCCAGAGCCGCGGCCGGCTCCACCACGTGCTCGGCGGGGTGAATGCAAACTGGATCGACATATTGATGGCTTTTATTGAGAATGGCGAAATCTTCAGGCTTGTTGAAGGGCACGCCGGTATCGACCAGGATATTGTGCTCGTGATCCCGGATCAACCAGTAATAGAAGTACAGATCGCGCCACTCCCCCACCTTGCCAATGTAATACCAGACGCAACTTGGGGAACGCTGTCGCGCCGCGTAGAGGACTTGTAAAGAATATGCCATGTGCTGTGTCATCCTTAAATCTTGCGAACTGTGACCATCGCAATTAATCCTCGCCTATGGATTTAGGCGCTTACAATTCATATAATACCTGGAATTTTTTGCCGATCCCAGTGCAACTGGGATCTTCAAATCTCCCCAAAAATCCCATCCGCATGTCCAAATTGGAATGCGGTTTGCAATCTTTTCTTCTAAGGTTTTTGGAATCTTTCTTACTGATCCGCTTCACTGCCAGCAGCAATCAACTGGATCCGGATCTCGAGCCGGCCGGCTCCAGGAAGTTCCAGGCTTTCAACATCGAAGGAGACGCTGTCATGAGCCGAACGCGGGTATTTCTCATCGGGAGCTTCCTGACCATGCCGATTTTCCTGACCATGCCGGGAATTCACCTCAATCTGATCGCGGCTTCATTCATCCGGGGTGACGCCGACGGCGACGGATCCCTGGCGGTCACGGATGCCATCAACACGATGACGCACCTGTACCTCGGTTTTCCCCCGAAGCTGGACTGCCGCGATGCCGCGGACGCAAACGACGATGGGGTCGTGGACATCACCATGCGATCTACTCGCTGTGGTTCCTGTTCATCGGTGGCCCGCCCCCCCCGAGCCCTTACCCGGACTGCGGCCCGGATCCCGCCGGAACCTCTCTGGGGTGCGAAATATTTCCCCTGTGCTCCAAAAATCTCCCCCTGGTAGCCTCCTTCATCGCCAGCGCCGCGGGCGGAGTCGTTCCTTTGACCGTCGAGTTCGACGCTTCTGCCTCGCGCGATCCCGAGGGCCGTTTGGCGGCAATTCGCTGGGAATTCGGGGATGGAGCGACGGCGGAAGGCGTCCATGCGACTCACACTTTTGATCGCATAGGGGTCTACACTGTCACCCTCACCGTCGAGGACACGGAGGGAGCCTCCAGCGTGGCTAGCCTGGGGATCATCGTCCGGGATTCCAGCCTCCCGCCGGATCCTTCCGAGATCGCGCCCCCTCTGCCCCGCGGCGTCCTGTCCGCCTTCGGCGAGCTCGTGGAGTTTCTTTACGCCGGCCCCGAGCCGATCCAGGAGGGCGTCGCCCCGGGAACCATCGAACCGAGGCGCGCGGCGGTCTTGCGAGGCCAGGTGCTTGACGCCGACATGGCAGTCCTCTCCGGCGTTGTCGTTTCGATTCTCGACCACCCGGAATTTGGCCAGACCCTGAGCCGCATCGACGGCATGTTCGATCTCGCAGTCAATGGCGGGAGCCAGCTCACCGTCAATTATCAGAAGGGAGGCTACCTTACCGTCCAGCGCCAGGCTGACGCCTCCTGGCAGGATTTCGCCTTCCTGCCAGACGTCGTCATGATCCCGCTCGACAACATGGTGACCCCCGTGGATCTCCGCATCCCGTCGATGCAGGTTGCGCTTGGAAGCCTGATCACGGATGCCGATGGCACTCGTCAGGCCGCGCTGCTCTTTCCCGCGGGCACGAGCGCTCAACTGGTGATGCCGGACGGAACGACCCGGCCGGCCAGCTCCCTGAGCGTGCGCGCCACGGCGTATACCGTTGGAGACAATGGACCCAGCGCCATGCCTGCATTCCGCTGAGCGGCAACTTCGTGTCGACAAGACTGCGGCGGATCCATCTGCGAATTGAGGTGGCTGGACGCCTGTTCTCGCAGAGCTTCGCCCCACAGGCCAACCTCGCCACCACCTTTACTTGGGACGGCAAGGATGCTTACGGCCGGGAGCTTCAGGGAGGGCAGAAGGCAAGCGTTCGCGTCGGCTATACTTACAAGGCAGTGTACTATCCCGTCCGCCGAGATTTCGAGAGGAGCTTCGCCAGGATGGGGCCGTCGGTCGATTTCGTCAATGCCAGGAAGACCACCACGATCACGGTATGGAAGAGATGGACCGGGACCGCCGGCATTTTTGACGCGCGCGGTCAAGGCCTGGGTGGATGGACAGTCGACACGGTGCATTGTTATGACCCGATCGGCAAGGGATTGTATCTCGGCGATGGAACAAAACGCGGCGCCGAGGCGGATGTTGTGAAAGGGGTGATAGACACGATCGCCGGCACCGATGTTTGGGGCTACTTCGGCAATGACGGCCCAGCTACCGAGGCGCAACTGGGTGATATTGAAGATGTGGCGGTGGGGCCGGATGGCAGCCTCTACCTGGCAGACAGTTACTTTAGCCGCATCCGCCGGGTGAGTCCTGAAGGGATCATCACCACCGTGGCGGGAAACGGTTTCCGTGGCTTTGAGGGCGATGGCGGCCTTGCCATCGAGGCGCAACTGAAAGATCCGTTTGGAGTGGCGATCGGCCCGGACGGCGCCATCGTCATCGCGGATTTCGGCAATGTCCGCATCCGCCAAATCGCCTCGGCTTTCCCTGGGCTTCGAGCAGGCGAGTTCTTCGTTGCCTCGGAGGATGCCGGCAGTCTGTACGTCTTTGATGCCAAGGGGCGGCACCTGCGCACCGTGGACGCCCTCACGGGTTCGATCATCTACCAGTTTCTATACGACGACAATGGCCTCTTGATCGGTGTTCAGGACGGCGATGCCAACAGGACGAACATCGAGCGCGACGCCAACGGCAATCCGAAAGCCATCATCGGTCCCTACGGCCAGCGCACGGATCTCTCTCTTGATAGCAACGGGTATCTGGCCGGCATCGCCAATCCGGCCAGTGAAGCGTTCGGATTCGTTTACACCAGCGATGGTCTCCTTACTAACTCGACGGATCCGAACGGCAGCATTTCGATGGTTGCGTACGACAGCGCCGGACTCCTGATTCGTTCCGATAGCCCCGCCGGCGGCATCCAGACGCTGGCCCGAGCCAAATTTGAACAAGGTTACGAGGTGACCCATACGACCGCTCTTGGCCGCACCACCAGGTACCGCGTCGAGCGCCTTGCTGATGGCAGCCGGCGTCTCTTGAACACCTTCCCTGACGGCACCTTGGGAGAAACCATCGTTTACACGGACGGAAGCCGGACGATCACCTATCCCGACGGGAGCCTTTCCTTCACCTATGAGGGATCATTGTCCACCCGCACCGAATGGCAGGGCGCCGTCAGCGGCCGCCTGGAAATTACCTATGATGAAAACTTCCGGGTGACCCGCCAGATCGTGAGCGGCGGCGAGGCCATCAGCTACACCTACGACGATGATGGGCTGCTCGCGACGGCCGGCGCTCTTTCCATCAGTCGATCTCCCCAAAATGGATTGATCACCGGCACCGCTCTCGGGAACGTTACCGATACGCGAACTTACAATGGTTTCTCCGAACTCGCCAGTTATCGAGCGGCATACAACAGCGTGGAACTGCTTGCTGTTCTCTATGTTTGGGACAAGCTAGGCCGGATTGTCCGGAAGACGGAGACCATTGAAGGCGCGACCACCGTTTATGAGTACGCTTATGACGCGGGAGGCCGCCTTGCCGGCGCAACTGCAAACGGGACGCCCGTGTCGTCTTATACCTACGATGCCAATGGCAACCGGTTGACCGCCGTTTATCCAGGTGAAAGCATCGCCGCCGGCCATGATGGCCAGGATCGTCTCATCCAGTACGGCAACACAACTTTCACCTACACCCCGAACGGGGAACTCCTCGGAAAGACGGCGGGATCGTTGACCACCAGTTACAGCTATGATGAGCTGGGGAACCTGCGCGAAGCGATCCTTCCGGACGGCACCGCGATCCAGTACATCATCGATGGGGCCAACCGCCGCATCGGCAAGAAGATGAACGGCGCCCTGGCGAAAGGATTTCTCTACAAGGACCGCTTGAATGCGAATGCGGAACTGGACGGGGCCGGCAAGGTGGTGAGCCACTTTGTCCAAGGCACGCAACCCCATGTTCCGGATTACATGATCAAGCAGGGGAAAACTTATCGCCTCCTTTGTGACCATCTGGGCAGCCCGAGGCTCGTCGTCAACGTCGCGACCGGAGAGATTGCGCAGCGGCTGGATTACGATGAATTCGGCAGGGTCCTGCTGGACACCCATCCCGGATTCCAGCCCTTCGGGTTTGCCGGCGGCCTCTACGATCCTGACACCGGGCTGGTTCGCTTCGGCGTCAGGGACTATGACCCGCAAACCGGCCGCTGGACGGCCAAGGATCCGATCCTCTTCGCAGGAGGGAGCGCCAATCTTTATGTTTATGCCGGCGATGATCCGGTGTCGTTTGTCGACCGTTCGGGAGCGCGGCAAACGAAAATGAAATTCAATCGAGGGACGGAAATCATCGTGATCAACGAACCGGTAACGGCAGCGCCGGATGGGATCATCGAGGGGGAAACCATAATCGACGGTTTAGCGTGTTCCGGGGCGTCTATTGGATATTGCGAGCGTTTACTGGCGGAACATGAGGCCAAGCGCCTGAAACGAGCTGGGGAGGCATTGCAAGTGCTGGTTCCGAACGCATGCTCCGGCGGTTTCCAGCCGAGGTATGAACCTATGTACTTAGCAGTATGGGAGACCAAGCGCCCCTCAACCCTGCACGCGCTGGAAAGGATGGGGAGTGCGCTTCGCCATGGCGAAACAGGCAAAGCAGGGAGATTAGGCGCCGGGTTGATGTGGGGTTGGCTCAACCATTTGCTCGGTCTCAAGGATTACGAATTGAATCTCGGTACAACCACCGGGATCAGAGGGTAAGACATTTGATGAAGGAAGAAAAGACGTCAAACGCCCCAGGCAGCCACAAGATCCCGCGCCATGGATAAAGCACGATTCTAGGGATTCGTGCCCGCCGAGTCAACGGAGTTGAAATTTCTGAATCTTGCAATGCTTGGTCTGATCCGTTAGAATGGCTTCACAACTGTCGATTTGGGTTCCTTAACAAAATTCCGGTACCAGGATTTTCTTGTTTTTCAAGGATTCAAGACTATGGCAAGCCGTTATCTAGCTTTGTTTTTCATCATTCCCTTGACTCTTTCGCTGTGCTCTATTCTTTTCGGCGATGCGCCGGCGGTCTTGGTGCCCGATGGGGTGCGGAGCTATGATCTCCATGAGCCGAAAGTGTTCTGGCACACTGCCGCCAACTGCTTCCCCGGAGGAGGCGAATTTCCTCCCACCAACACCGACAAACCGGAGGTCCTGAGCCGCATCGCCACGTCGGGAGGTCTGGTGCGCGAACTCCTGAACGAAAATCCGGTGCGGCCGGCGAATATCTGCAATCCGTACCATTTCTTTGCCGACATCGCCGCCGGAGCGGTCGCTGTGCAGGTGATGCAAGTCTCTGACGGTAAAGTGCTGGCCTCGTATTCCATCAGCGCTCATGCGCCGGTGGGCGAAAACACCATCGTGCTCACCGCCACAAACAGCCTCGGGCTCTCGGCCGCAACGCAAATCAAGGTCATCGTGAACGACGACCTGAGCGTCCCGGGACCGACGCTGGCAGTAGCGCCGGCCAAGGTGAGCTGGCATGTGCCCGCCGGTGCCGCGGGGCTCTTGGATGCCGCCGTCAACATCGCCAATATCGGGGCCGGCGCTCTGCAGTGGACCGCGAGCGAGAACGCCGACTGGCTCACGCTCAGCGCTGCACAAGGGACGGCGCCCGACGATCTGGTCCTTACCGCCAATCCCAACGGCATCGCCGATGGCACGGCGCTTTCAACGCAAGTGGCCATCCAGGGGCCGAACGGCCAGAGCGCTGCCGTCCTTGTCACCCTCGCGGTGGGCACGGTCTTCAATAGCGACGCGGAGACCATTCCGGCGAAACCGAAATTCATTCGAGGCGACTGCAACGGCGATGGCGACATTTCAGGGGTCACCGATGCTATCACGCTGCTCACCGCCAATTTCCTCGGCGGGGTGACCATCCCCGAGCCTTACCCGGTCTGTGGTGAAAGCGCGCGGCCCAGCGATGCCATCCTAGGCTGCGATGCGCCGCCGGAAACATGCGCTCATTGAGGTGCCGCCTGGCTGCCATCGAGCGGGAGCGAAAAGTTAAACCCTTTGGGGGTCCCAGGGGTTTAGAATGGTGGATCGTTTTCTAGCCGACATACCGACCTCCATTACTTTAAAGAAAGAGGCGCTAAAGTGGCAAAGAACCGAATAATTTCGAGCTGGATTGTGATTGGAATAATGGTCTGGGGTATCGACCTTGTCGCTGAGGAAGCGAAAGAGCCAGGGCAGCCCTGGATCCCCACTGGAGTCGAAACTCCCGAAATGATGAAAAACCGCACCAGCCGGATCAATCGTCCCAAGGAAATAGGGACCTATTACCAGGCCACGGTTCCCGATACGCTGGATTTATCCGAGCGGGCCCGTCTGGGAATAAATCATTTTACGGAGATCATTCACGAAGATTACGGCTACGAGATGCCGCTGACCTGTGATTTTGATCCCCGGCCGCCGATCATGACGCTGCATGGCAACTCTCTGGGGGCCTGCCAGGCCAAGGCGGTGGAAGCGATGTGTTTCCTGCGTCTGATGAGCGGCAGCCAGCAGAACCTCGAGCGTGAAGCCAAGATGATGGAAATGTACGTTTCGCTGCTGGGCGAGGACGGCCTCCAGTGGGTTCCTTCCAATCCGGACAAGGCGTGGCTCAATGTCCCCGAGCCGTTCGTGATGGTGCACGGCCAGGGTCGAATGCTCCGGGCCATGGTGGCATGGTACCAGTATACGGGCGATTCCGCTTGGAAAGAGCGCATCGACCGGTTGGTGAACGGCATCGACAAGCACCTGGTGGTGCACAAGGATGATTACGCTTATGTGCCGGTGTATGGTCATTATGAGGGCGAATACATCCGCTCTTGCTATACCAAGAAAGGCTGGCGGGATACCGTCGAGCCAACCCATGAAAAGTTCGGCGAGGAGGGCTCGCTGTTCAATCATCAGGGGCACCTGCCGGGTGGCATGTCTACCTGGTATCGATTGACCGGAAACGAGCAGGCGATACGCTTGGCGGGTGAAATGGTGCGATTCTACACCAAGCCCAAATTCTGGGCCGATTACAAGGGCGGCGAATACCCGGGCGTCGTGGGAGCCGAACACGCCCACTGGACGGGTCACTTCCATGGGCACATGAACACGTTGCGGGCGATACTGGACCATGCCGTGGCCACCAACGACATGCGGCTGATGACCTTTGTCCGTGACGGTTACGAATGGGCCCGCCAGGCCAATATGGCGCGGATCGGCATTTTGTGGGATGGTCAGGGATGCGGGTGCGGCCGGTTGATCGGGGTGGCCGTCAAACTCTCGCTGGCCGGCGCCGGCGACTATTGGGAGGACGTGGACCTCTATATCCGCAACCACGGCTCGGAACTGCAGTTTTTGCCTGAGGATCTGCCTTACGTGCAGGCCCGCTCGGCTCAAGGCAGCCCGTCACCGTCCATGGGCAAGCCGGGGATCACCACCGACCGGGTGATCGAACGCAACGTCGGCGGTTTCACTGTTTACCGAACCTCCAATCCAAAAAATTGCTGCTGGCTCTGTTGTTCCCCGCACGGCAACATGGGTTTCTTTTATGCATGGGACGGGATGTTGCGCTACCAGGATGGGACGGCGACCATCAACCTGCTGCTGAACCGGGCATCTCCCTGGTTAGACATCGACAGTTATCTCCCCTACGAAGGGAAAGTGGTGCTGAAGAACAAAACCGCGACTGCGGCTTTTGTTCGCATCCCCTTGTGGGTGGACAAGTCGGCGGTGAAGTGCCGAATTGGCCAGAATGCGGTGCTTCCAAGATGGTTTGGCAATTATCTTCGCTTCCCGAGCCTGAAGAAGGAAGATGAGGTAACCATAACGTTTCCCATGGCGGAAAGATTTGAAACCTGGAGTTCTTACAAGTTCCGTTTCCGGGGCAACACCGTGATCGAGTCCACGCCGCCGTTGATCGCGCCTTATTACCAGGGGCGTGCGAAGAAATACCAGGCCACCCAGGCGCCGATGAAAAAGGTAACACGTTATGTGAGCCCCACCGTGTTGACGTGGTGAACCGTGGGCTACCTGCTTGGAATCGTGACGATGAAGCGGCGCACCTTCTTACGAAATTCGACAGTACTTGCGCTGGGCGGGCTTGGCGGGCTTATGGGCCGGCTCACCAGCTTTGCTGCGGACAACACCGCCCGCGACATCGGCTCCCAAGAGCAATTGTTTCTCGATGACTGGATCATCGAGCGGACCTCAGGTCTGAGTCGCACACTGCATCGGCCTGTCAAAAAAGGCCTTATTCAGGAGGCAGACGGACGGCCCTGGGAGCGCGGCGGAGTGACGACGGCAGTGCGCGACGCGGGCGGTCGTTTTCACATGACGTACAACCTTCTGTACTGGGACCCATCGGTGCGGCACCTGCACCCGTCGATCGGGGACGACAAGGCACACTGGTTCCGCATCGTCCCCTGCTATGCCGTCAGCGACGACGGTGTCCGCTGGCAGAAGCCGGTCCTCGGTCTGGTCAGTGGGCCGACCGGTTTCCGCCCAGCGCCCAGGGAGAAGTGGAAGGACGGCGTGTTCATGGAGCCGACCGGATTCTCTCGCGAGAACAACCAGGGGTGTCCCATCTTTGGGATTCAGGATCTGTCGCTTTTCGGCGGGGTCCGGGATCCAAAGCGACGCTACCTCGTCAACGTGATCTACAAGGACAGCGATCACGCGTTCGCGAGCATCACGGATGCAGGACTCTATTTTTCGCCGCGCGTTCCCGGCCTTGTCGGGGACCCGAATTGGCGCAAGCGCATGGAAATCATCTGGGAAGGCCCGCGTCGGGGGCCTCGTGGGCCGAACGTTTTGGTTTCGGGCTACGACGAGCGCGAGAACGTCTGGTTCCTGTGCGATCAATGCACGTTTGGGAAAATCGTCCAGGACGGCCGGCAGATCTCACGCTGGACGTCAGCAGACTTGATCGAGTGGTCGGCCGAGCAACTTGTCCTACCGATCGCGCCGGACGAGTCGCACGCGCCCCACGATCACGTCGAGTACATGCGGATCGAAGTGCGGCGAATTGCCGGGGTCTGGTTGGGCTTCCTCAATGTATTCCACGGCGACCGATCCGATCCCATGGGAGAGATGCCCACGCAGAAAGGGGTCTGGCGCAAGGGACTGACCGAATACCGCCTGGTCGTCAGCCGTGATGCGGGGAAGACCTGGAGCCGCGTGGCCGGCAAAGAGCCCTGGCTGTCGCCCCACCAGCAGGAGGATGGCTACGATCGACTGATCGGCATGGGCGACTCGGTCGTGCGGGTAGGCGACCAGCTATGGCTCTACTACGGATGTTGGGACGGCGACCATTTGGCCTGGAAGAAAGACGGGACAATCTATTACAAGGACCGCATGCGAATCTGGCGTACGGCGCTGGCCACTTTGCGGTGGGACGGATATGTGAGCTTCGATGCGGGCCAGCGTGCAGGGCAAGTCATCACCAAACCGCTCAAGTTCACGGGCAAGACGCTCGTGGTCAACCTCGACGCGTTAAAAGGAAGCCTGCGGACGGAGTTCCTCGATGCCTCCGGCAAGCCCATACCCGGTTACACCGCCGGCGATTGCGAACCGGCGCAGGGTGACGGGATAGAGATTCCGGTAACCTGGCGGGGCGACCGCGACGTCGAGTCGCTGGCGGCAAGCACGATCCAGGTGCGGTTCGAATTGACCGCTGGGTCGCTCTACTCGTTCCGATTTGTGTGATGCTAAGCTCGAAAATGCTCGGGAAAAGCAATTCAACGTCTCTCGGGTTGTTTGTCAGCGTGTCGCCTGTCATGATCGTCGCTGCTTTTTTCTTGGCGACGACACAGCGTGCCGGCGCCTCTGAACCGGCGTCGTTCAAGAAGTACCTCCTTCTTGACAGCCGTATCATCGACAGCGTTGCCAACGCTAAGCTGGTCCTCGGCAAGGTGAAGAAACATCCGGCCAACCCGCTTTTTGGTGAGGACAAGCCGTGGGAGCCCCGCTACGACAACATGTATCCCAACGTCATCTACGATGAAGAGGAGCAGGTTTACAAGTGCTGGTACACCCCGTTCGTCACCAGCGAGCTGGACGAGCGCACGCCGCGCCCGCAGCGGGGCGAGGTGCCCTGGCACGTATCGAAACGCATGTTTGGGCTCTGCTATGCCCTCTCCAGAGACGGGCTGAAGTGGGACAAGCCGGAGCTTGGGTTGGTGGACTTCCGCGGCTCGAAGCGGAACAACATCCTCATGTTCCAGGTACACGGTCCGGGCATCGTCAAAGACCCGTGCGAGAAGGACCCAGCCCGGCGATACAAGATGTTCGGCGCGGTCGGCGGGTTGAGTCCGCACCAAGTGTGGTTCTCGCCCGATGGGCTTCGGTGGAGCGAGCCGCTCGTGCTCGACCTCGGCGGACGATCCGACACCCGCAACAATGTGCTGTGGTCATCGGAGCTCAGCCGATGGGTCGGCATCACCCGCTTCGATTTCGCGCCTCGATCCATCGGCCGAACCTCGTCCGAGGATTTTGTGCGCTGGTCCAAGGTGCAGGAGGTCTTGAGGCCCGAGCCGGACCAGCCGCATTTCCACGACATGGTTGCCTTCCCTTACGGAGGTCTGTACCTTGGACTGCTGGGCGTGTTCGACGTGCGCGCGGACCGCCAATGGGTCGAGCTGACCTGGAGCCCGGATTCCATCCAGTGGCAGCGCATCCTGCCCGGCACTCCCTTCATTCCCAATAGCCGCAACCAGGGCGATTACGACTGGGGCTGCATCTTCGCTGCCCAGCCGGTCATGCGGGACGGCGAGATCCGGATCTACTACGCCGGCTGCAATGGCAAGTTCCACAACTGGCGCGATGGATTTCTCTGCCTTGCCACGCTTCGGCCCGACGGCTTCGCGGGTTATGCGCCGGAATCGGTCGACTTGCCCGGCGTGGTGACCACCAAGCCGGTCGCCGGCCGACTGGCGGCATTGCACGTCACCGTCGATGTCGACGAGGGTGGTTCTCTGGTTGCAACAGCGATCGGTGCCGAGGGGAAGGAGCTGGCCCGCAGCCAGCCGATCGCAAATGCCGTCACCGACGCCCCGCTCCAATGGCAGGACAGTGCGGGCTTGGATGGCCTCGCCACCGGCGCCGTGCAACTCAAATTCTTGATCAAGAAGGCAACGCTTTACGCTTTCAGCTTCGATGGAATCAAACGATAGGTAACACAGCGATCCGAGGAGACTGGTTCATGACCACCACCCATGGTTGGCGTTCTGCGGAAGGAGTCCCATGAGTATGCTCTCGCGCAAGATATCGCGACGTGATTTCACCGTCCAAACAGCTATGGGAATGGCTGTTGTGGAGCCGCTGCTGATGGCCGCATCAACCGCCCCCGAAGCGGCAGAGGGACCTTCGGCCAGCTCGGAACCGCGGTCGCCCCTGAAGGTTGTGTGCGTCGGCGCCCATCCAGACGATCCTGAATCGGGCTGCGGGGGCACGATCGCTCGCTATGCGGAACTCGGCCACCACGTCACGGTCATCTAACTCTCAGCTTTGTGGTCGGAGTGGCCTAAACTTTTTCCTGGGGCGATGAGATCGCGGACCAGTTGCTTTATTTCCTTGGCCTCTGGAAAGCGCCCTTTTTCCTTGCGGTCCCAGATGGTCTCGCCATTCACACGGATGGCGAAGATTCCGCCGGCTCCCGGCTTGAGCGCCACCTCGCCAATTTCCTTCTCAAAGGTCGTGAGGAGTTCCTGCGCCAGCCAAGCGGCTCGCAGCATCCAGCGGCACTGAACGCAATATTCGATTTCAACTCGCTTGGGATTTTCCATACGACTTTCAAATTGGCCTTCCACAGCGCGAAATTGAAAAACAAATTGCTTCTCAAAGTATAGCTCATTATGCTGTAAGAATCGACTCAACGCTGAAAGAAAAGAAGAGGTGAGACCGTGAAGAGAAAGAATTGTCTTCTGATTGCTGTATTTTTCCTTCCCTTGCATCTCTCTGCAGTTCTCGGGCAAGAAGCCAAAGCAAAGGATCTGAGCAACAGGCAGAAAGAAATCCTGGCTGGCATGGCCAAATACGCTCCATGGGACTTCCCCGAGCGCTGGCTCCATGAACTGGGGACTCCAGAAGAGCGCAATGCCATCCTGCGAGATCGCATGCTCTCAAGCCCTTCGTGGATCCATTTTCTTTCCTTTGCCAACGCGCTTGACTGGTCGGAAAAGAATCGCCAGAAAACCTTCGAGTACGTGCAAGGGCGATTTGCTGGATTGAAGTCTGGAAAGTCGCGCCAAAACATCATTTTCCTCCTGGCCTTGACGGCGGCCGATGGGAAAAAGCTCCTCAACGACCTGCTTTCGAATGCGCCGGCAGGCTGGACCGCTGAAGACAAGGACGATTTGCGCTGCGCGCTCGCCGCTCTCGGCGATGAGCCGGCCATCGAGTGGTTCCAGCGCGACTTTCAAGGCACTCAGGCGTTTATCGGCAAACCCGTCTTTCAGTTTGAGGAGTACAGCAAAGAAGAGGAGGTCGAAGCCAACCGGCAAGCGGTACGTTCGTACCGGTTTTGGGAGATCCTCTTCCGGCGGCCTTACTTCTGGAAGTTAAGACTACTTTCTCGCTCCGGCGTTTACGCGATGCGTGCGCGGGAAACGAGCGCCAAAGACAGCGATGCGCTCGCCGCGCGGCTCTTGCCCAATTTCATCGCCAAATGGCCCGGGCATCCCGGCTGCGACGATGCCGCGCTGCGCTTGATGAACTTCTCCATCGAACGCCGGGATTTGAAAGCGATCTATCTCTGGGCGCAGCGGGCATCGCTCTTGCCGGACCAGGATTGCCACAAAACCGCTGTGCGCATCATCAAAGCGCTTGCCGATTCCCAGCTTCCCATCGAGGCGCTCGATGAAATCATCGCCTCCGACGACGGCAAGCAAAACCGCGATTTTCTCCGCTACCAGCGCTTTCTGAGAACCGCCCGGGAGAATGCGGCGGAAGGAATAAAGTACTTTGACCGCCGGGCCGGCGACGATCATAGCAGCCTGTTCGCGCAATCGCGGCAGGCGGCCGCGAGGGTCGAGCCCTCCGCGGCGCTGCGCGACGGCGTTCATGAAGAGGTGACCTTGAACATACTCCGGCTGTATCCGGACCGTTCTCGCACCATGGCCCAAGCCTCATTCGAGCCGAAGAAAGCGATTCAGGAAGACGATTACCTGAACGTGCTATCCACCCGCGAGAAAGATGTGGTATTGCGCACCCGGCTGCAGCGCCAAAACTCCATCGAGCTGAATGAGAAAATGCTCTCGCGGCAATACCGGCTGCTCGTCGAATTGATGAACCTCGAGGCGATGGAGAACATGGAAAAAGATCCGGAGCTGAAGGCGGACCTGCGCTACCGGCAAGCCAAGCTGTTTTACCGGGAGCAGGACATCCTCTTTCCCATCTGGGCCGAGCAGTCCAGCGCCTGGGGATACGCGCTCAACGCGGCGCGCTTCGATGCGGCTGGCGATCAGCGACTGGCGGACTACGCTCAGCGGACGTTTGCTTTGAGCCGCGCGTATCAAATCCTCACCGCGATGCTCAGCGATTTTCCCAGATACAGCGGCAAGCACAACGTGGTCTTTCACATGGCCGAGGCGTACGCCAAGATCATGGATTACAAGCCCGCCAAAACGATCGACGCCTGGACCCTCCCGGACAAGCCGCCTCCAGGGAGCAAGGAAGGCATGCTCGAATTCGGACACCGGCGCGTCGGCGAGCTTTTTCAAAAAGTGGTCAACGAGTTTCCGGAATCCAACTGGGCCGACACCGCCGAAAAAGGAGCCGCCTGGCGCCTGCGCATGGCCAACCTCCTACGAGTCAAGCGGGAAAAAGAGGAAAAGCAAAAAGCCCGCGAGGAAGGTAGCAAGGAGTTTTGAGATAATTCCAGGCAGGATCCCAATTATAGAATATTCTTCGAATAGATTTTTTTACCGGTACCGCAGGTAATAGAGCACCGGCACGGCGACGCGGCTGAGGAGAAGGGAGGCTACCTCGCCTGCCATCAAACTGATGGCCAGGCCCTGGAAGATGGGGTCGAAGAGGATGACGCCGGCGCCGGCGATCACCGCCAGGGCGGTGAGCAGCATGGGGCGGAAGCGCACCGCGCCGGCGTCGATCACCGCCTCGGCGAGGGGCATGCCCTCGGCCAGGCGCAGCTCGATGAAGTCGACCAGGATGATGGAGTTGCGCACCACGATCCCCGCTCCGGCGATGAACCCGATCATCGAGGTGGCGGTGAAGAAGGCCCCCAGGGCCCAGTGGGCCGGCAGGATGCCGGCCAGCGAGAAGGGGATGGCGGCCATGATCACCACCGGCGTGGTGAAGGAGCGGAACCAGCCGACCACCAGGATGTAAATCAGCACCAGCACGGCGCCGAAGGCGAGGCCGAGGTCGCGGAAGACCTCGACGGTGATGTGCATCTCGCCGTCCCACTTGAGCGCCAACCCCTGGACATCGTAGGGATGGTTGACCCAGTACTCCTGGAGTTCGCCCGGAAACTGCTTCTCCAGCTTCTCGCGCAGCTTGAGGATGGCGTAAATCGGGCTTTCCTCGCGGCCGAAGACGTCGGCGGTGACGTAGGTCACCGGCAGCAGGTTCTTGTGGTGGATGCTCTTCTCGATCTTCTTTCTCTCGACGCGGACCAGCTCGCTGAGGGGGACCAGGGCCGGCGGGGCGCCGCCATGGCTAGAAGTGTTGTCCGAGCTATGTCCGGAAGCATGGCCCAAGCGGACGCGCAGGCTGAGCACCTTCTCGAGCTCGGCCTTCTGGTGGAAGGGGACCTGGAGGTAAATTCTCGTATCCTCCTTCTCGCGCTCATCGTGGAGGAGGCCGGCGGAGGAGCCTTCCAGGGCGATGCGGATGGTTTCGCTGATGGAGGCGACGCTGATGCCGTGGAGGGCCGCCTTCTCCTCGTCGACGATGATCTCATCGCGCGCCTGGTCGTCCTCCACGTACCAGTCGACGTCAACCACGCCCTCGGTGGCCTCGAACAGCTCGCGCACCTTGGCGGCGGTCGCGAGGCGGCGCTCTCCATCGGGATGGAAGACCTCCGCCACCAGGGTCTGGAGCACCGGCGGCCCGGGAGGGACCTCGGCGATCTTGATGCGGGCGCTGTGCTTTTGGGCAATGGCCTCGAGGCCCGCTCGGATGCGCCTGGCGAAGTCGTGGCTCTGCGCGGCGCGCTCGTGCTTGCCGACCAGGTTGACCTGCAGGTCGGCGACGTTCGAGCCGCGCCGCAGGTAGTAGTGCCGCACCAGGCCGTTGAAGTTGTAGGGGGCGGCGGTGCCGGCGTAGACCTCCATGTCGACAACCTCCGGCTCCCGGCTCAAGGCGGCGGCCAGCTCGCGGGCGAGATTGGCCGTCTTCTCCAGGGTGGTCCCCTCCGGCATGTCGACGATGACCTGCAGCTCGCTTTTATTGTCGAAGGGGAGCATCTTCACCACCACGCCGCCTAAGGGGATAAGGGCCACCGAGCCGAGGAGCAGAAGGGTGATGGCGGCCAGGAAGGCGCTCCTCCACAAACTCGAGGTGATGATGGGGCGCATGGCCCGCCGGTAAAACCGGGTGGTGAGGCCCTCCTCCTCGCCGCCGGCGTGCAGGGCTCCGCGCTGCGCCGGGCCGCGCAGGATGCGGTAGGCCGCCCAGGGCGTGATGACGAAGGCGACCATCATGCTGATGGCCATGGCGGTGGAGGCGCCGATGGGGATGGGCCGCATGTACGGCCCCATGAGCCCGCGCACGAAGGCCATGGGCAGGACCGCGCACACCACCGTCAAGGTGGCGAGGATGAGCGGGCTGCGCACCTCGTTGATCGCTTCCAGGGTGACGAGCAGGAGATTGCGGCCGCGGTTCTGCGGCATGCGGAAGTGCCGCACGATGTTCTCCACGTCGACGATGGGATCATCGACGAGGATGCCGATCGAGAAGATGAGCGCGAAGAGGGTGATGCGGTTCAAGGTGTAGCCGAGGAGGTAAAAGGCGCTGAGGGTGAGGGCCAGGGTGACCGGAATGGCGATGGCGACGATGCCGGACTCCCGCCAGCCCAGGATGAGCCAGATGAGGAGCGTGACCGAGACCACGGCGATGCCCATGTGGAGGAGCAGCTCGTTCGACTTCTCCGCGGCCGTCTCGCCGTAGTTGCGGGTGACAGTGAGACGGACGCTTTCGGGGATCTTCCAGCCTTTCAACTGCCCGACCACTTCCTCGACCGCCCTGGCGACGGAAATGGCGTTGGTCCCCTTCCGCTTGGCGATGGAGATGGTCACGGCGGGGTGGGCGGCATGCTCGGAAGGCCCCTCGAACGCCGGCCCCGGCTCGAAGAAGACGTAGTCGGCGGTTTCATCAGGGCCGTCTTCCACCCCGGCCACATCCTGGAGATGCACCGGCCGCCCTCCGAACACCCCGACCACCACCCGCCGGACCTCCTCCGGCCCTTTCAGGAACCGGCCGGTCTCGACGACGATCTCGGCGCCGCCGGCGACGGTGCTGCCGCTCTGCAAGTGGGCATTGGCGGCTTGGAGGCGCCCGAGCACCTCCGTGGCGGTGACGCCGCGGGCGGCGAGCGCGGCGGGGTCAAGGAAGACGCGCACCTGCCGGCGGCGCCCGCCGATAAGGGTGGTCTCCGAGACGTCGGGAATGGCCTTGATGGCGTCGGCGACCTCGCCGGCCACCCGGCGGAGCTGGAAGTGGTCGTGTTCCGGGCTCCACAAGGTGAGGGCCATGATGGGGACATCGTCGATCGACCGTGGCTTGATGAGCGGGAAGGTCACGCCCGCCGGGATGAGGTCGAAGTGCATGGCCATCTTTTGGTTCACCTTGACGATGGCCGCCTCCTCGTCATAGCCCACCTGGAAGCGCACGACGGCGAGGCTCATGCCCGGGCTGGAGGTGGAGTAGATGTACTCCACGCCCGGGATCTCCCAGAGGAACTTCTCCATCGGCTTCGTGACCCGCTGCTCGATCTCCCGCGGCGACGCCCCCTCCATGCGCACGAAGATGTCGATCATGGGTACGATGATCTGCGGCTCCTCCTCGCGCGGCAGCTGGATGACCGAGAAGGCCCCCACCAGGACGGCGAAGAGGAGGATGAGCGGCGTGAGCTTGGAGTCGATGAACATCTCGACGATCTTCGTCGCCCACGCCATGGAATGGCCGTGCCGCTGTCCGGCGGGGGCTTCCGGCGGAGAGGTCATGGGTTCCTCGCGGGCTCGAGGGCGGCGCCATCCTGGAGGCTTTGAGCCTCGGTGACGGCGACCGCCACGCCCCCCTCCAGGCCGCTCAGGATCTCGACCAGCGGCTTTTCCCCCTGGGGGATCGGCTCGCCGGAGCGCACCAGGCGCAGCCGGGCGAGGTCCCGCTGGTCCTTTTTCGCGACGGTGAACACCAGCTCGAGCTGCCCGCGCCGCACCAGCGCCGCGGCCGGCACCGCCACCGCCTCGCGCTGGCCGGCGGGGACGCGCGCCCTCCCGAACATTCCCGGACGCAGCTCGGCGTCGTCCGGGAGGTCGATCTTGATGGTGCCGGTGCGGGTGAAGGGATCGACCGCCGGCACCACCTCGCTCACCAGGCCCGAGACCTCGTGCCCGAGGGCTTCGATGTGGACCTCGAGCCGGTCCTTGATCTTGAGCTTCCAGAGGAGGCGCTCCTCGACCAGCGCCTCGAGCCGGAGCTGGCGCGGGTCGTAGAGGCCGAGCAGGGTCTTCCCCGGCGCGGCCAGGTCGCCGGGGTCGGCCAGCTTCTGGTAAATGAGGCCGTCGAAGGGGGCGGTGATGGTGGCGTAGCCCAGGCGTATGCAGGCCTCGTTGAGGGTCTTTTCGGCCGCCTGCTGCTGCGAGGTCGCCTCGGCCAGGCGGAAGCTGGCGGCATCGAGCTGCTGCCGGGTGGCCGCCTCCCGCTCGAAAAGGTTCCTGGCCCGCTCGAACTCGGTGCGCGCATCGCTCAGGAGCACCTCGCGGGTCTTCAGGTTGGCCTCCGCCTGCTCCGCCTGCGCCTCGAGGTCGCGGCTGTCGAGGACCGCCAGCACCTCGCCGGCCTTGACTTCATCGCCCGGCTGCTTGCGGATTTCCTTGACCTCGGCGAGGATCCGCGCGGCGATTTCCGTCTGGCGGCGGGAGCGCACCGTGCCGATCCCTTCAGCGAAGATCGGGATGACGACTTTCTTCGCCTCGGCGGCTTGAATTTTTTTCGCCGCCGGCGGCTGGGCGGAAATCTCGCCCCTTTCACGATGCGGGCGGGGCCGCTGGCTGAGGAGAAACGCCGCGATGAGCGCGATGCCGATGGCCAGGGCCAGCCAGCGATCAAGATGGCGCGCCAGGGGCCGCAGCCAGGTTTTGAGATCAGGATTTTTCATGGGTTTCCTTTCCAGAATCTGCTTTCGAGGCCGGCGGCTCTGTGGGGGCAGCCGGATACTCTCCCACGGCATGGAGGATGGAGATGCGGGAAAGCGCCCGGTCGTGGGCCGCCGCCAGGAGGCGGGTGCGTGCCTGGGTCAAGGAGAGCTCCGCATCGAGGAGGCGCGTGATGGTCGCCGCTCCTTGCTGGTACTCCGCCTCCACGAGCCGCAGCGATTCCTCGGCGAGCGTCGCAGCTTGAGCGGCGACATCGTGCTTCGCATCGGCCTCCTCCGCATCGAGGAGGGAGTTCTTGACCTCCAGCTCGACCTCGAGCTGGGCCTTGCGGAAGGCGCTCAGCGCCGCCTTCAAGCCGGCCTTCGCCTGGCGGACCCGGTTAGGGGTTCGCAGCGCGTCGAAAACGCTTTCGATGAAGCCGACTCCCCACAGCCAGTTGGCGTGCCCGAGGGCGGGCTCGCGGTCGTCGAAGCCGAAGCCGCCGAAAAGGGTGATTTCGGGCTGGTAGCCGGCGTGGCTTTCGATCCATTTGGCCCGCGCGGCGGCGATATCCCTCTCTGACTGCGCCAGCTCGAGACGATGCTTCCTCGCCTGCGCCAGCAGATCCTCCAGCTTGCCGGGGGCTTGCAAGGCAGGCGAGGGCGGCGGCAGGAGCTGGATCGGCTCCTCGATGCCCAGGCCGAGCAGCAGATGGAGCGCCGCTTCCGCACGCACGGCGCTGTTCCGCGCGGTGATGGAGGCCTCCTTCGACTCCGCCAGCCGGACGTTCACCGCCAGGACGTCGGAGCGCCGGGCCGCACCTGCCGCCAGGCGCGCTTCGGAGATCTTCAAATGGGCGCTGAGGATGTCGATGGACTTCTCCTGCGTCGCGGCGGTGTCGCGGGCCTTGTGGACGAGGTACCAGGCGCGGGCGATCTCGAGCGCCAGGTCGCGGCGGACTTTCTCCTCGAGGGCCTCGAGGGACTCGGCCTGGGCTCGTGCGCCGCGGAGGCGCGCGCGCCGGCGCCCGCCGTCGTACAAGGTGATGCTGCCCGCGAGGCCGGTGCGGAAGTTGGGGACGACGCCCGGATCGTTGAAGTCGAGGGTGCTCTTGAACCGCCTCTGGTCGAGGATGTTGGCGAAGGCCTGGGAAGGCTGGTCGGTGATGGTGAAGCGTTCTATCAACTGGAGGACGGGCCAGTAGTTGGAGGCCGCTTCGTCGATGGCGGCGCGCGCCTCGTTGACGCGCTCCGCGGCGGCCAGGACATCCGGGTTGTTTTTCCAGGCCAGCTCGACGGCGGCTTCGAGGGAGAGCGGGCCCGAGGGCTTTTCCGGCTCTCGAAGCTGCACTTCCGGCGCCGCGCAGCCCGCGGCCAGGAGGAAGAGGTAAATGGGAGTCCTGCGCAATGGGTTCATGAACTCCATTTTACCTTTTTTCTCCAAACGAGAGGAAATTTCAATTCTGATCTGGCATAATTCTGTTGATTCTTCGAATTTGAAAGGAGAGCGCTCATGAAAAAGAAGGCCATTTTCAGCGGTTGTTTCAGCGTTTGGGCGGTTTGGGGGTGTTCTTTCACCGGCTGCCAGACCCAGCACGCCTTGAACACGGAAAAGCTGGAGTCCTATTCTCTGGGAGCCACCCCCAACGTGCACGTTTATAACGGCGTCCTGCTGGCCGGGCAGCCGGGGAAGGACGACCTGAAGCTGGCGAAGGAAATTGGCGTCAAGACGGTGGTCAGCCTGCGCGACAAGAGCGAGCTCAACTGGGATGAGGAGTCGGAGGTGAAAGGGCTGGGCCTGGATTACCAGAACGTCGCCATCAAGGGGCCGGAGGCCTTGAACGATGGAATCTTCGACCAGATCCGCGGCCTGCTCAAGGACTCCTCGAAGCGGCCGCTGCTGCTCCACTGCGCCTCGGCCGGCCGCGTCGGCACGATGTGGCTGGCCCATCGCGTCCTCGATGATGGGGTCCAGTACGAAACGGCCCTGCAGGAGGCCAAGGCGGTGGGTCTGGCGAAGCCCGAGTTCGAGGCCAAGGCGAAGGACTACATCGACCGCCACAAAAAATAGGAGCAGCGACTATTTTTTCTCCTCCGTCTGGGAAAAGGACTTGCCACTGATCCGTATCAAGCCCCGGCTCAGCCCCGGATCGCCGCGACGAGGATTTCCTCTTCCTTCGGTTCCTTCCCGTCCCCGGCGGCGGCAAGCTTCTCCCGGGCGAGCTGGAGCCGCTTCCGGGCCTCCGCCTTGGAGTAACCGATCTTCATCAGGGCCTTCTGGAGGCCCTCGTCCGCGGATCCTGTCGCACTCGCAATTGCGGAGTCCGCAACTGCGGACTCCGCAATTGCGGAATGGCGACGGCTGACCCCGTTCTTTCTCAAGCCGTCGAACCCGGACCGCACCTCGAGGCGGATCTCAGGGACGCTCGACAGCTCTTTCAACTCGAGCTGGAAATCCGCCAGGGTCGGGATGGTCTTCCTCCGGAAGGTGAGCCCGGTGAAGGGATTCCCTTCAATCTTGAGCAAGCCGAGATGGACGCAAGCGTGGCATAACTAACATAGGAGTAAAGAGTTAGAGATAACCGTCTTCCCGCCGTTGAGGCGGAACTCGAGATGATGGACGTGGCATTTCCCGCGTCTGCGGCACCCAGGATTTCCGCAGATGCCCGCCTCCCGCAGCCTCACCTTCTTTACCAGCTGCGCGGTGTTGGGCCGGTCGCGCTCCGCCTTGGGAACCGGTTTCGGCGCCGGCTCCGGCCTGGAGGCTCCCGCCAGCTCCTCTTCAAAAGTGATCGTTACCTTGTTCGCCTCGGGCTCGACGCGCTCGACCACCTCCAGGGGGAGCTCGATGGGTCCTTCGGCCGTGGGGAGGCGCGCCTTGCGGCAATCGGGACAGAGCGTGTAAAGAATGGTAAAGATCGAGTCCTCACGCTCCACCCGAGCTCCGGAAGCCGCCACCGGGCCGGCTTCCGCCGCCGGATCGCCGGCTAGGTCTCAGTCTCGAGGAGCCGCTTTGACATGTAGAGGAGCGCGTCCTTGGGCTCCACGAAAGCTCC
>JACQVS010000031.1 GCA_016209605.1 Planctomycetota bacterium | reverse complement strand
TGCCTCCCTGCGGCGTTGCTCGGCCTCAGCGATACTCCGTCCCGTATCGCTTCTGGCCTCGCGCCTTGCAGGTAGTCAAAATCTCTCGCTCTAACCTTACTCTCATTTGCGAAAGCGAGCACTTAGCGGCGATGAGGTTAAGGTATCAAGACGGCGATGCCGGAATTGCAAAAATGAATGATAGTCATTCACTCCATCTCGTAATTCTTCTGTCCCTCCTCAGCAGGTGGAATGGTAATGGATCGCCACCTTGCGGCCGGCCCGCTTGAGATCGTTAAAATGCTGGATGGCGTCACGGTTTTTCAAGATGCGGACCTCGCACCCCTTCCAGGCGGCGATCTCCGGGCCCGGCCGAACCACCCCGTCCCAGCCGATCGAGACGATGAGGACCTCCGGCGCGGGATCGAGGAGCCATCGAATCCGCTCGAGCGACAGCTCGTGGGTCTTCTCCACCGTCCGCAAGGCCCCATCGGAACGCACTTGCAGATCGAAGACCGGCCGGGGAAAGGCATTGTAGCTCGTCCAGGCGTAAAAGCACCAGCCAAAGCGCCCGGGCGGGTTGAAGGAGAGCCAAACTACCAGCGCCAAGGCCACGGCCATTGTGATGGATAAGAGTTTTCTTTTTTTCTTCACGGGCGTGAACCTGGTTTCAAATCAGAATCCCGCGGCGCAGCCGTCCTTGCGGGGATCGCTGCCGGCGTGGTAGACGCCGGTTTCGGTGTCGATGAGGATCGCCTGGTAGCCGCCGTGGAAGCCGCCCGCCGCGGTCACCTGGTGCCCCAAAGCTTCGAGCTGCCGGCGCGCCTCGGCGCCGATCCCCTCCTCGAGCGCCACCCTGCCGCCATCTTCCGCGGCCCGCGGCTGCTCGCCCATGGCCTGGGGATTCATGCCGAAGACGATGTGGTTGAGGAGCACCTGCACGTGCCCCTGCGGCTGGAAATCGCCGCCCATGACGCCGAAGGCCATGTAGGGCTTGCCGTTCTTGAGGACAAAGCCGGGGATGATGGTGTGGAACGGCCGCTTCGAGGGCTCGAGGCGGTTGAGATGGTTCGGGTCGAGCGAATAGAGCGCCCCGCGGTTCTGGAGGCAGATGCCGGTTTCCGGCACCACGAGGCGCGAGCCGAAACCGTGAAACAGGCTGTTGATGAAGGAGACCATGTTCCCCTCGCCGTCGGCGGCGGCGAGATACACCGTGTCCGACCCCGCCTCGAGAACCGACCTCGGCCGCACCGAAGCGTGCCGCGGGTCGATCTTGGCCCGCACCCTGGCGGCATATTCCTTCGAGAGCAGCCTCTCCACGGGGAGCTGGCCGAAAGTCGGATCGGCGATGAAGCGGTCGCGGTCGGCCCAGGCGAACTTCTTGGCCTCAAGGAAGAGGTGCAGGTAGGCGGCGGAGTTGTGGCCGAGGCTTTTCAGGTCATAGCCCTCGAGGAGGTTGAGCATCTCGAGGACGGCGAGCCCCTGGCCGTTCGGCGGCAGCTCGAAGACCTGGTAGCCGTGAAAGGTCGTGCTGATGGGCTCGACCCAGGTCGAGGCGTGCCGGGCCAGGTCCTCGGCATCGATCAGGCTGCCGCGCCGCTCGAGGCAGGCGGCGATCCGGGCGGCGATCTCGCCGCGGTAAAAGGCCTCGATCCCCTTCTCGGCGAGGATCTCGAAGGTCCGGGCGAGGTGGGGCTCGCGGAAGACTTCCCCCACCCGAGGAGTCCGGTACCGCTCCCCCTCCTGGATCAGGTAGGTGGACGCGAAATCGGGGTCGCCCTTAAGGGCCTCCGCCCCCCGCCAGTTGCCGGCGATGATCTCGCTCACCGGAAATCCCTCGCGGGCGTAGTGGATGGCCGGCGCGAGCGTTTTCGCGAGGGGCAGCTTGCCGTACTTTTCGATCAGGGACGCCCAGCCGTGAAAGGCGCCGGGGACGGTGACCGAGTCCGGTCCGAAGAGCGGCACCTGCGCGTAGCCCTTGGCGCGGAACTTCTCAAGGGTGGCGTGGCGCGAGGAGCGGCCGCTGCCGTTCAGCCCCACCAGCTTCTTCTCCCTGGCCACCCAGGCAATGGCGAACACGTCGCCGCCGACTCCGGTCGACATCGGCTCGACGACGTTGAGCACCGCCGCCGCCGCCACCGCCGCATCGAAGGCGTTGCCGCCGGCCTTGAGCATGTCGATCCCGGCCTGGACGGCCAGCGGCTGGCTGGTCGCCACCACCCCGCGCCGGGCGATCACCATGGACCGCCCCCGCACGGTGGAGGGGCCCTCGGCCAGGAGGATGGAACTGCCGCAGATCAGTGACATGACAATGAAGATCCCTTTCATGGATGCACCTGGAAAATCCTTCATCATTTCGTATAAAACCTGTACACCGTGGTCGATTTGAACGTTCTCCCCGGCTCCAAGATGGTCGATGGGAAGCCGGGCCGGTTGACCGAGTCGGGGAAGTGCTGGGTTTCGAGGCAGAAGCCGTCGTGCTTCCGGTACACCGCGCCGCCGGCGCCATTCACGCCGTCGAGGAAGTTGCCGGTGTAGAGCTGCACGCCCGGCTCGGTGGTGGAGATTTCCAGGACGCGGCCGCTCTTCGGCTCGCGGGCCCGGGCGCAAAGCGACAGCTCGCCGCCGGATTTCTTGAGGGCGTAACAGTGGTCGTAGCCGCCTTGCACCTGGTCCAGGCGGGCGCCGCCGATGGTGAACGGCCTCGTGAAGTCCATGGGCGTCCCCTGGACTTCCTTCAACTCACCGGTCGGGATCAAGGTGTCGTCGACCGGCAGGTAGCGGTCGGCGTTGATCATCAGCTCGTGGCCCAGGATGCTCCCCGAGCCGGCGCCGGCGAGGTTGAAGTAACTGTGATTGGTGAGGTTGACCGGGGTGGCCTTGTCCGTCCTGGCGGTGTAATCGAGGCGCAGCTCATCTTTCTGGGTCAAGGTGTAAACCACCTCGACATGGAGGTTCCCCGGGTAGCCTTCCTCGCCATCGGGGCTCAAGCAAGTGAACTTGACGCTCGGCCCCTCGGCCGACTCGGCCGCCACCGCTTTCCAGACCTTCTTGTCGAGGCCGATGTTGCCGCCGTGCAGGTGGTTGGGGCCGTTGTTGACGGCGAGCTTGTACTCGACGCCGTTCAAGGTGAACTTCCCCTTGGCGATCCGGTTGCAAAAGCGGCCGACGGTGCAGCCGAAGTACGGGTGGCCGGCGAGGTAGCCCTTCAAGTCGTCGAAGCCGAGGACGACGTTCTTCAGCTTCCCCTGTCGGTCCGGCGCCTCGAGAGAGACCAGGAGGGCCCCGTAGGTCATGACCCGGGCGGTGAGGCCGCGGGCGTTGGTCAAGGTGTAAAGATCGACGGCGGTGCCGTCACCGGTTTTTCCAAAAGCGTCTTTTTTGATGGTCATGCTGGTGGCTTCCTCGGCTGCTGGTGAAGTTGAAATCCGGGCTGTCGAAAAACCCATAAGAGCGCCGAACAAAATGAATTTGGAGGCGAATTGCGAGCGCCGGCGGCCGGCGACCAACCCGCTACGCGGGCCGGTGCCCGGGAGCGAGGCCGGAGGCGATACGGGACGGAGTATCGCCGAGGCCGAGCGACACAGCACGACCAGCCTGCGGCCGGTGCCCGCAGCCGCCGCCGCAAGGCGCCCTGAAGGCATTTTGTGAGACGCTCTAGGTACGAGGGAAATCGAGAAGAGAAATGGAAATCGCTTCATGACAGCGTCCCTTTTTGGTATTCATAGAGTTGAATGAATCGCGAAAACCGGCTCAAACTCTACATCGTTTTTAAAATCCTGTAAACTGCCGAGGGCACACCAGCGATGGAAATCTTGCCGCAGAACCTGGGAGTCGGCGTCATCTGGTACCTGGTCTTCCTCTTTTCCACCACCGTCCACGAGGCGGCCCATGCCCTGGCGGCGCTCTGGCTCGGCGATCCCACCGCCTACCGGGGCGGCCAGGTGACCCTCGATCCCATTCCCCACATCCGCCGGGAGCCGGTGGGCATGGTGATCGTGCCGATCCTGACGCTGGTCCTTTCCGGCTTCCGCCAGATGATGGGCTGGGCCAGCGCTCCGCTCAATCCCTCTTGGGCCGACCGCTACCCCCGGCGCGCCGCCTGGGTGGCGCTGGCCGGGCCGGCGGCCAATTTGCTTCTGGTGGTGCTGGCCTTCGCTTTGATCAAGGCCGGCCTGCTGGCCGGATTTTTCAAGATTCCTCAAGAGGGCGATTTCGATCTGGGTCACCTGGTGGTGGCGACGCCGGACGGCCTGGGGCGGGCGATTTCGCTCACCGCCAGCATCTTCTTCACCCTGAACCTGCTCCTCCTCCTCTTCAACCTGCTCCCCCTGCCGCCCCTCGACGGCAGCGCCGCCATCCCTCTTTTCCTGCCGCGGCCCATGGCCCGCCGCTACCTGGACTTCATGCGCCAGCCGACCTTCTCGCTGCTCGGCCTGGTGGTCGCCTGGAAGGTGTTCGACTGGGTCTTCACTCCCATCTTTCGCTGGGGGCTTTACTGGCTTTACTCCTGAGTTGCCGGATGAGATCCTTTGATGGCTCGGGGAAACGGAAGTTTTTCTCCGCCGCCTTCCACCACTCCCGCCAGGCTCCGGCATCGTTCCCGAGGGGCCGTCCGGCGGCCCACTGCAAGTACTCCCGAGCGAACGGCGGGTCCCTCCCCTGGAGCGGCGAGAGCAAGGCGATGGCGCGGGGAATGGCCTCGGGGCGGCGGAAGGCGCGCAGGGCTTGATAGGCGGCTTGCCGCACCTCGCGGTTGGGATCCCCTTCGAGGAGCTGCCAGAGGCGCTCGTAAGCCGGCACGCTCTCTGGAAAATCCGCCAGGGCGAGAGCCGCCTCGCGGCGGGCCTCCCAGCTTTTCCTCCAGCCAAGCTCGAAAACGGCTTGCAAGCCCGCCTTCTCATCGAAGCTCCCCAGCAAGGCGGCGGCCCGCGCGGCGGCGGCCGGATCCGTGACCGCGCTCGCGGCCGCGGCCCGGAGCGCCTCCCGGGAAGCTTCCGCTCCCAGCTTTTCCAGCGCCCGGAGCGCCTCCAATCCCACCTGGAGCTGCGGATGGCTCGCCAGCCGCTCGAGCGCGGCGCGCGCCCGCTCGTTTTTCTGCCGGCCCGCCGCCACGCTCAACGCCCACAGCTTCGCGGCCGCGCGCTCCTTCTCCTGCTCGGCCTCCTCGAAAGCTTTTCCCGCCAGCCATTCCGCCGCCGCGCCGTCGAAAGCCTGGAGGGAGCTGAGGAGCGCCTGGCGCAGCGCCTGGAAGCGGTCAGCGGCCGCCGTCCTTGAGGAAGCTTTGACGGGCCGCTCTGGCAAGGGCGGAGCGACGTCCAGAAGAGCGCGGGCGCAGGCGAGGGATTTGAGCTCGCCGGCCAGCTCGGCGAGAATAGCCTTGGCCTCGAGATCGCGGACGCCGCGGAGCGCCTCGAGCAGCACCTGCTCGCATTCCGCTACCTGGAGGCGGCTCGTCTTGACGTACTCGCAAGCGTAGCGGCATACCGCCGGCTCCATGGAGGGCAGCGCTCGAAGCACCGCGCGCCGGGCGGCGGCGTTCTTCTGAGAGAGGAGCAGCAGGACCGCCTCCACCGCCACGCGGCGCTCGCCGCGCGCCAGAACGCCTTCGAGGAGCTTCCAGGCGGCCCGGGAAGCCTCCGGGTCGGGCGCCAGGGCGATCGCCGCCGCCTCTCTCAGAGCGGCGCGCAGGCGGCGGCCCGGCGCCTCGTTTTCAGGCGCGCCGCCGCCCTCGTAAACCCTGGCGATCTCCTCGATTTCGGCCGCCGCCTGGCGGAGCTTCTCCGCGGCGCCGGCTTCCTGGCCGCCGGCGCCAGGGAAAAGGCTCCAGAGCTGGAGGCACAAGAATCTCAGTAACATTTCGCGTCTTTCGGCTCCGGAGCCGGGCCGCCCAGGAAGAGATGGAGGAGGAGGTAGACCGCATCGCTCTGGTCGATATCCTCGCCTTCGTTGATCCTGGCGACCTCGTCGCAGGGGGGCGGCGAGCCGCCCAGGAAGACGTGGATCAAGTGGTAGACGGCATCGGCGATGTCCAGCTCGCCATCGCGATTGACGTCGCCGCGCCGATAAACGTCGTAGTAGGCAAACGCGCCTGTTGCCCGGCCGCTCGCGGTGATCACCTTGACCTCGGCGTCGCCTCGCCCTCCCGGCGGCGTGGTGCCGTGAATTTCCGTCAAGCTGACGACGATCAGGTCGCCAATCGGCTCGCCGCCAACGGTGATGGCATTCACCTCGGCAAAATTTTTGCCGGTGATAACAATGAGCGTGCCTCCGGCGGCGGGCCCTTCCGCCGGCAGGAGGGCGGCGATCTCCGGCGGCGGGTATCCGGTTGCAATACCCGCCGGCCCGGCGTAGTCCGAGGCGCCGAAGGAGTTGACGGCGCGGAGGCGGTAGGAGTAAGAGGTCCCCGGCGAGAGCCCGCCGTCCACGTGCGCCGTGCTCCCCGCCGGCAGGTCGGCCACCTTGACGAAAGTGCCGGCGCCGGTGCGGCGCTCCAGCTCGAAGCCATCCTCGTTGTCGGAGTTGTCATCCCAGTCGAGGCGGATGCTGTCGAGGCCCAGGACCGTGATGGCGAGGTTGCTGGGCGCCGTGGGGACCTTTCCCGTGATCACCGCCAGGACCGGCGAGGGGGGCGAGGAGCCGTGAGCGTTCACGGCGCGCACCTGGTAGCGGTAGGCGGCGCCGGAAAGCAGCCCCTGATCGGTGAAGGCCACCGCGTTCTGCGCCGCATGCCCGACCACGGCGAACGGGCCGCCGCCGTCGCTGCGCTCGATCTCGAAGGCGGTTTCGTTGTCGGCGTTGTCGGTCCACGAGAAAGTCACGGCGCTCACGCCCAGGTCGACAAGGGCGAGGCCGCTGGGCGCGGCCGGGAGGCGCGCGGTCGTGGCCGCGGCCTCGTTGGACCAGCCCGAAGGCCCGAACGTATTGACGGCGCGGACCCGGTACGCGTAGGCCGTTCCCTCGGCGAGGCCGGTGTTGCTGTAAGCCACGGAGTCCGCGGGCAGATCGGCGAGCCTGGCGAAATCGCCGGCGCCGGAGCGGCGCTCGATCTCGAAGCCGGTCTCTCCGGCCTCGTTGTCGATCCAGGAGAGGTTGATGGTGCCGAGGCCGACGAAGGTGATGGTCAAGCTCGACGGCGGCTGCGGCAGGCGGCCGGTGGTTCCAGTCGTTTCGTTCGAGGCGGCCGACGATCCGAAGGCGTTGACCGCGCGGAGGCGGTAGGCGAAGGTCGTGTCCGGAGGCAGGCCGGCGTCGGTGTAAGTGATGGTGTTCGCCTCCAGAACCGCCAGCGGCGCGAAGTCCGCGTCCGAGGGACCGCGGCGCTCGAGGGCGAAGGAGGTCTCGTTGTCGGAGGCATCGATCCAGTGGAGCGAGATGGAGTCGAGGCCGGCCGCGGTGACCGTGAGGTCCGCTGGGGCCGCCGGCAGCCGGCCGGGCTCGGCGGTGACCTCGTTCGAGTAAGCCGACGGCCCGAGATCGTTCACCGCCCGGACCCGGTAGGTGAAGCTCTGGCCGGAGGCCAGGCCTTGATCGAGGTAGACGGTGGTGTCCGGCGGCAGGAGGGCGCGCCGCTGGAAGGCGCCGGCGCCGGCGCGGATCTCCAGCTCGAAGGCGGTCTCGTTGCTCGAATTGTCGATCCAGCTCAGCTCGAGCGCCTCGACGAGAACGTTGCTCACGGCCAGGCCGCTCGGCGCCGCCGGCGGGTCACCGGTCTCCTGCGTAACGGTGTTGGAGTAGGCGGAGGCGCCGAAGGAGTTCAGCGCGCGGACGCGGTAGCTGTAAGTCTGGCCGATGGTCAAGCCGGTGTCGATGGAGGTCTGGGTGTTGGCCGGCAGGGCGGCCAGCAGGGCGAAGTCGCCGCCCCCCGCCGCCCGCTCCAGTTCGAAGGAAGTCTCGACCGTGGAGTTGTCGACCCAGGAGAGGGAGATCGACGCGCCGGTGACGCCGGTCACCACCAGCCCGGAGGGGGCGGCCGGGAGGTCGGCCGTCTCCCGCGAAACGATGTTCGAGTAGGCGGAGGGGCCTTGCGCATTGACGGCGCGGACGCGGTAGGAGTAAAGCGTTCCGGCGCGCAAGCCGCCATCGGAGTAGTTGTGCGAGTTGGGTGGCAGGGCGGCGAGGAGTTCGAAGGGGGTCGGGTCGGCGGTGCGCAGCTCGGGAATGAGCGAGAAGTCGGTGCTCCCGAGCGTGGCGTTGAGGCCCTGCACGGCGAGCACGTTGGCGCCGGCGGCCAGGAGTCCTGCGGTGGAGAACTCCACCACCACCGGATCGGCGCCGGCCTCGTGCTGGCCGGTGGCCAGGGCGTTGTAAGCGACGGCGGTTTTCGGGCTGCCGGAGTTGGCGCGGGCGATCTCGACGCCGTTCAGCCAGGCGACGAAGCCGTCATCGTAATCGATGATCAGTTCGAGGGTGGCATAGGCGCTCGGATCGGCCACCGTGAAGGCGCGGCGGGCGTAGACGGTGGTGTAGTTGTTTTGCATGTTGAGGAGCACCGTGGCGTCGTCGCCGTCGCCGTAGCCGATGCCGGTGGGCCCCTGCTCCCACCCCGCATCATCGAAGCCGATCTCGGTCCAATCGCCGGCGCCGCCGGAAGGTTCTGCGACGCCGCGGAAGAACTTCCAGGCGTCGCCGCGGCGAATCAGGTAGGCGGGCGTGAAGCCCTGGCTGATACGGCGCTCGAGCTGGTAGCCATCCTCGGCCCAGGAGTTGTCGTTCCACGACAGCGAGATGCTGTCCGCGGTCGTCGCGGTGACGACCAGGTTGCCGGGAGCGCGCGGCTGGATCTCGAAGGGGAGCGCCCCTAGGTCATCGCCATTCTCGGCGGCGCCGATGCACGGCGAGGTGCTCTGCAGGTGGAAGTCGCTGGCGGCGGGATTGACGAACTGCGGATCGAGGTCGATGTTCCCCGGCCCCGGCACCGGCGTGCCCTGGACGCAGGAGTAGGAGGTGGTGATGGAGCCGGTGGAGTTGACGAAGAGCGAGGTCGGATTTCCCCAGACAATGGAGTTCTTCAGGGTGATGACGCCGCCGCCCTGCCCGGCGTTCTTCTCGATGGCGCGCACGCCGATCAAGCTGTTGTTGGCGAAGGTGTTGAAGGTGGCGAGGCAGACGTGCGAGTCCTTGACCGCGAGGCCGATGCCGTTCCGGAAGCAGAGGTTGCGGAGCACCGTCGAGTTGCCGGCGCCGACGAGCGAGATGGCCTGGTCGCCGCAGTTGCGGAGGATGTTCCCCTCGGCGTTCACCGAGCCGCGGTCGGCGTCGATGGCGTCATCGCTCGTCCCGTACATGGTGTTGAAGGCGATGCGCGCCGGCGGATTGTTCGAGCCGTTGGCGTCGCAGAGGTCGCTCTTCCCGATGACGTTGCGCACGATGTTGAACTCGACCGTGGTGATGCCGAAGTCGAGGCTCAAGGCCTCGTTGGTGCGCTCGACGATGCAGTTGCGGAGGTTCGTGGTGCTGCCGAAGGCCGACACGCCCTCGCCGGCGATGTCATGGATGTGGCAGTTGTTGAGGTCGAGGTTGCTGTTCCCGGCCACCAAGCAAGCGGGGTTGCCGGTGACGTTCGTGAACTCGCAGTAGTCCATGGCGCTGGCGAAGCGGCTGTTCGAGAAGTTGAAGCCGCCCCAGTTGGCGTGGCAGGGGATGTTTTTGAACGTGATGGGGCCGGCGGCGTCGCCGAGGGCCTTGATCTCCCCCAGGATGCTGAAGCCGGCTCCGGCCTCGATCAGCACCTGGCAGCCCGGCTCGATGGTCAGCCTGACTCCCGCCGGGATGGCGATCGAGCTGGTCACCAGGAAAGGGCTCCTGGCCGTTTCCCAGGTGGTGCTGGCGCTGATCTGGCCGCCCGCGGTGCTGACGCGGGTGAGGTCGAGCGCTTGCGAGGCCACCACCGCCAGGGAGGCGTCGATCGCCTGAACGTTGACGGTCTGGACGGCGCTCGCGAGCGGCGCGCTGAAGGACCAGGCGCCGCTGATATGATCGTAGGCGGCGTCCTGGCCGTCCACCCGCACGTAGCGGGTTTGCGTCACCGGCGCCTTGCCCGAGAGCAGCAGCCGCCCGCCGGTGACGAAGAAGTCGCCGGCGCAGCCCTGCCCCACCACGCCGCTGGTGCGCAGGGTCGGCTTCAAGCTGAAGTCGGTGCTGTCGATGGCCGCGTTGAGGCCGACGACGGCCAGGACGTTCGAGCCGGAGACGAGAAGCTGCTCCGGGTTGACGAGGTCGAAGACCTGAAACGCCCCCGCCTCGCGCGAGGCCGCGGCCAGGCCGCTGAAGGCCGGGTAAGCGCCGGCGGCGCCGGCGTTGGATCGGGCGATCTCGACGCCGTTCAAGAAAGCGATGAAGCCGTCATCGTAGTCGATCGCCAGCTCCAGGGCGGCGAACGCCGCCGGATCGGGGACGGCGAAGGCGTGGCGGATATAAATCGTGCTGTAGCCGTTCAGCATGTCGCTCAAGAGGGTGGCATCATCGTTGTCGCCGTATCCGAAGCCGCTGGGGCCGATTTCCCAGCTCGAGTCGTCGAACCCCGGAGCCGTCCAGTCGAGGGTGCCGCCGGAAGGCTCGGATCGGCCGCGGAAGAAACTCCACGCCGCCCCCGCGGCGACGATGCTCTCCGGATCGAGCCCCACCGTGAACTGCTGGTTGATCTGGGAGTCGACGAAGTTGAGCCGCGCCTGCACGAAGGCGAGGTCATTCGACAAGGCGGCCGCCGGGAAGAGTCCGGCGAGTTGATCGGCCAGGTCCGCCATGCGCTCGAGCGAGGCGTGCGAGCCGCCGAGGCGCACCAGATGCGAGTAGTACAGGGGGGTGAAATCGGGATGCTCCAGGATGCGGCGGATCTGGAAGAGCGTCGGCCGGAAGAGCCGCTCCGTCGGGTTCGAGAAGCTGTCGTCGATATCCCAGGGTATGAGGACGAACTTGCCATCCGACGGCCGGCGGTAGAGGAAGTAGTCGTCGCCGCGGTCGCGGTAAAGGCCCCCTTCCTGGGTGCTGATGAGGGTATGGACGGCGAAGAAGCGCGTCCACTCTTCGACGTCGGCCACCTCCTGGACCGCCGCCGCGAAAGCGCTCTCCGGCGTGTTGGTGAGGACGTCGCACAGGTGGATGAGGTCCGCCCAGTCGTCCTCTTCCTCGTTGGTCTCCTTCTTGTAGCTCGAGCGGTAGGAGTCCGGGTCGTTGCCGCGGTAATCGAGGTTGCCGGTCTCCTCGCCGCGGTAGAGGTTGCCGCCGTCCTCTCCAGTCGGGGTCGAGTAATAGCGCCGCAGGAAGTCATCGCCCACCTCCTCCATGCGGGTGTAGGTCAAGTCCGCAGCGGACGCGAAGGCGAAGCGGACGACGCGCGTGAGCGAAGCGGGCACTCCGGCCCCTCGGAAGATGCCCATGCCGAGGTGCTGGTGCTGGGGCCGGTTGGCGTTCAGATTGAGATGCTTCGCGCCTTCAAATTCCTCGTCGTCGGTGAAGTTGACGCGGTAGCTCTTGGGGGTGATGAAGCGCGACGACTTGCCGCGGTAGTGGACGCCGACGCGGTAAAAGATGTCGCCGCCGCTGATGAAGGCGGCGTTCAGCTCCTCGTTGCTTCTGACGTCGCGGGTTTCGAGGATCGAGCGGTCCGCCGGTGTCATGATGAGGCGGTAGAGCGGCACCCCCAGCGAAGGAGGCGCGCTGGCGACGAGGTAGAGGTTGTTCTGCGCCGGAGCGGTCGAGGGGATCACCTGCACGTTGCCGGCCGCGTCCTCCGCCTCGATGAAGAATTCCACCACCGCTCCGTTCGGCTGGCCGGGCAAGGAGGCGCCGTAGACGCCGTCGCCGGCGGTGCCGTCGCCCGAGAGCCCGTCATCGAGCATGACGATCACCGCGAAGGGGGGCGGGGGGCTGCCCGCGGCGCGGTGGAAGAGGCGGACCTCGGCGATGGGGTCGAGACCGGCGGCCTCCAGGGTCACCTGCGCCGCCTGGCCGCTCTGAGGCACCGGGGGAAAGTGCTTGAGACGCGACACCACCGGCGGCGCCGACAGCGCGAACCGGCTGTTCTGCGCCCCCGGCGTGCCCTCGCCGGCGCTCGCCCGCCAGGCGTGGCCGATGCGGTTGTCGAGCGCCGGGTGGACCAGCTCGAGGGATGGGCCGGCGCCGTCGGCCGCCGCCGGCCAGCGGCCGTCATCGGCGTAATGGATACGATTAGCGACGTTGCCGAGATGGTCGCGCAGGACGATCAGCTCATCATCGTTCTTGAGGCCGCTGGTGTAGCCGCCAAGGACGCCGGTAATGCCGTAACGAGCCTCGACGCCGGCCGGATCGCCGGCCACCACCAGGTACCCGCCCGCCGCGATCACCGTGCCATTGGGAATCTCATAGTCGATGCCGCGGGTGAACTCCCAGCCGGTGAGGTTGACCGCCGCGGCGGTGCTGTTCACCAGCTCGATCCACTCCAGCTCGGGCGCGCCGGGGGCGCCGAGGGGATGGTACATGATCTCGTTCACGCGGATTCCGAAATCGGGCGGCGGGGCGTTGCCCAGGTCCGGGGTCGGGCTGGAAAGCTGGACAAACTCCCCCTTGGCATCGGGGTAGCAGCCGGAGGGCAGGCCGGGATCGCGGATCTCGTAGCGCTTGCCATCGACGAGCACGACGCCGGCGGCATCGGTGAGGAGCAGCGTCCCCGCGTAGGGCAGCGCGAGGCCCAGGCTCGACTCCGCCACCGTCAAGAATCCTCCGGAGACCAGCACCGTTCCGGGCGAAAAGGCGTATCGCAGCGGGACGGCGCCATCGTGGGAGAGACCGAAGCCGGAGAGCTCGACGGCGCTCGAGCAGCAGTTGGCGATCTCCACCCAGCCGTCGCCGGCGGGAGGATTGAAGACCTCGTTGATGGAGACGCCGGCGGTGATCGCCTGCGGATCCCCCTGCACGGCGGTGAAGAGGGTGAGGCGCGGATGGAGGGAAAAGTCGCCGCTCGCGAGGGAGCTGTTGAAGCCTTGAACGGCGAGGATGTTCGCGCCGGCGGCCAGCGCGCTCAGCTTGGAGGCGAGGTCGAAAACCTCCTCGCCAACGGCCTCGTGGCTCCCCGAGGCCAACGCTGTTCGGGGCTGGAAGGTCCCCGCGGCGCCGGGGGCGAAGGCGCGCGCCACCTCGACGCCGTTCAAGTAGGCGATGAAGCCGTCGTCGTAGCTCATGCCCAGGCTCATTCCGGCCACGCTCGCGAGATCGCTCACCGTGAAAGCCTTGCGGATGTAGACCGTGGTGTAGCCGTTCAGCATGTCGCTCAGAACGGTGTTGTCGTCGTTGTCGCCGTAGCCGAAGCCGGCGGGGCCGTCCGGCCAGGCGGCGTCATCGAAGCCGCTGGCCGTCCATTCCCCCAGCGCCGGCGCTGGCTCCACCGTCCCCTTGAAGTACTTCCATGGGCTGGCCTGCGGAATCACCGTCGAGGAGACGATGCGGTTGAGAGAGGTGTCCACCCCCGAGATCAGCTTCCTGGAAGCGAGCGCTGGAATCATCGAGAGATCGGAGCTGCCGATCGCCTGGTTGACCACCTGGATGGCGAAGACGTTCGTGCCGGCGGCGAGGAGGGAGCGCTGCGAGGTGAGGTCGACGAGCTCGACGCTGGTGGCCTCGCGGTTGCCGAGGGCGAGGGCGTCGAAGGGGAGCGGCGATCCCGGCGCGCCGCCGACGTTTTTACGATCGACCTCGGCGCCGTTCAGGTAAAGCACGTATCCGTCATCGTAGTTGACCGAGAAGGTCAGGGCCTCGAGGTCGTTCGGGTCGGCGACGTCGAAGCGCTTGCGCATGTAGACGGTGGTGTAGGCGTTTTGCATGTCGGCGAGGACGGTGGCGTCATCGTTGTCGCCGTATCCGATGCCGGTGGGTCCGGTGAGCCAGGCGGAGTCGTCGAAGCCCGGCTTGGCCCAGTCGCCGGGGAAGGCGGAGGGCTCGGCGGTGCCTTTTTGATACCTCCAGTCTTCACCCGCGGCGATCAGGTTGAGGTCGACCAGCTCGCGGTACTGGGTGTTGAGCTTTCCGGGCGAGCCCAGGATCGTGAAGCTGGCCGCCCAGGAGTCAGCGAACCACGGCTCCAGCTCCGGGCCGATCCTCTCCAGGGAGGCCCCCTCGCCGTCGGCGTCCTCGGGCCAGCCGTCATCATCGGAGTAGTCGAATTCCTCGATGATCGTTCCCGAGGCGTTGAGTAGCCGGAGGCGCTCGCCGCCGTCGGAGAGCAGGCCGAAATAACTGCCGACCATGCGAACGCCGCGGTAGAGGCTCGACGCCAGGGCCTGGTTCTTGACCACCAGCAGGAATCCATCCGATGGAACCACCGTGCCGCCGGGAATGACGAAGTTGATCCCCAAGTCGAACTGCCAGCCCGAGATATTGACGGGATCGGGGCCGCGGTTGTACAGCTCGATATACTCGGCGTTTTCCAGTCCGGCCGGCGGGTGATAAAAAATCTCGTTGATGACGAGGTCCAGGTCACTGGAAAATGCCAGGGATGGGACGAAAAACGCCAGCCAGAACCCCCAAGGGGGTATGATCTTTGATATGGGCATTCGCTGTCGCTCTTGAATGTCGATTCCCAAGACCCATGCGATCTGGCATGCTCGCGAATAAGCTATTTCATCGAAAATAAAAACCAGGCCTTTTCATGTCAAGCCGAAACCGCGAGGACAGATTAAATTTTACAAAGGCCAAGGACGCGTCCACCGGCTCGAGCCGGCCGATCATCGCCCCGATGGCCTCTCCGCCGGAACGTCTGGGAGCCTGGCTGGTTTTGCTCGTCCTCCTGGTCCTGGCGGCCGGCTGGAACCTCGCCCCGCCACCGCCGGAGTGGGTGGAGCGGTTCTACTCGCGCGGCCTCTACCGCTGGGTGGCCGCGGTATTGGTCCCCCTGGCCGAGGCCGCGCCGTTTTCGGTGAGCGCCTGGGCGGTCGCCTTGGTGATCCTGGCAGGACCTGCCCTCCTCCTCCTCGCCTGGAAGCGGAAGAGGCGGCGGGGCTGGTCGCGAGCCGCCGCGGCGCTCTGGGAGTTGAAGGCGCTGGCTTTTGCCTCGGCGGCCGCTTATCTCGTCTTTCTCGCTCTCTGGGGCGCGGGGTACCGGCGCCAGCCCCTCGAGGAGCGCTTGCGGCTGGGCGGCGGCGCGGCCACCGCTGAAGAGATGAAGAGCTTTTTAACGCTCTTGCGGCGAGTGATCGAGCGCGATTTGCCTCTGGCCCCGGATCGCGACGGGCCGCGGGCGCTCGCGGCGCTGCGGCAGGCGCTCTTGGAGACGATCAAGAGCTGGGATGGCCGCCCGGTGCCGCTTCCCCGGCGCATCAAGCATCCGCCCCCAGGGTTCTTTCTGGCCTTCGGCACTGCCGGCATGTTGTCGCCGTTTTTTCTCGAGCCGCACGTCGATCCGGCGCTGCCGGAGGTGGCGGCTCTGGCGACCAGCGCCCACGAGCTGGCTCACGTCGCCGGCTTGAGCGGCGAGGCCGATGCGGACTTCGCCGCCGCGGCCGCGGGCCTGCGGGCGCGCGATGCTTACGCGCGCTATGCCGTGGCGCTGAGCCTCTTCCGGAGTTTTACCGCCGAGTTGCCGCCCGCCGAGCGCCGGCAGTTTTTGAGTTCGCTTCCCCCGGCGGCCCGGGGCGACCTCGCGGAGATGCGCCGCGTGAGCGAGCGGTACCGTGTCGAGCGGCTGGTCAAGCTGCAGGGGCCGGTTTATGATATCTACCTCAAGTCGCAAGGCGTGAAGCACGGCGTGAAGGACTACTCGCGCGCCTTGCAGCTCGTCATCAAGGCGCGGCGACAGGGCCAGCTGAAAATATTCGGAGGGAACGATTGAAACCCGCTGCTAAAAAGAAGGTCGCCAGCACCCGGAAAACCAAGGGATATCTCCTGGCCCGGTTCGAGGACATCCCTCCCGTCGCTTGCCCCTGCGGGCAGTCGCGGCGCGCCTTCAAGGTCCCGGAGAACCGCGCCGCCACCATCCATCGCGTCGACATTTCCAAGGACGCCCAGACCCACTACCACAAGCGCTTGACGGAGATTTACTACATCCTCGAGGGGGAGGGAGCCCTGGAATTGAACGGCGATCCGGTGCCGGTGCGCCCCGGCACCGCCATCCTCATCCAGCCCGGAACGCGGCATCGGGCCGTCGGCCACCTGAAGGTCCTGGTGATCGCCATCCCGACGTTCGACGAGGGGGATGAATACCTGGATTGACCCCGCCAAATTCAATTCAGCCCGTGACTTAAAAAAAACCAAAAATTTCCCTAATTTTCTCTTGAAAAGCGAACAGGTGTTCGCTATAAAGTAGATGTTGAGCGAACAGATGTTCGTTCTCGCTGAAGCGGACCTTGCTTTGGTGAAAGACGCCCCTTGGCAAATAGAGTAGTGAAGAGACGGAGCCTGATTTTTATAACCACGATTTGCAGGAGCTGGCAGCCGCGAAGGACGACATCCCACTCTCTCTCCACGATCCCTCCTCCTCGGCTTCCCCCGGGGAGGCGGGAACTCCTCCCTCGGTCCCTCCCGGGCGGATGGAGCTACTTCCTTCTCTCTTTATGAGTCTCCCAGGGGGATCGACGGGTCCCCCTGGGAGGCGCTGATATTCACCCCTCCCGTCCCCCCCTGAGGGGGGGCGGGTATTCACCCCTCCCGTCCCCGTGCTTTTCATCCCTCCCAACCCCCCTTGAAGGCGAGAAGCGCGACCAAGCCGCTGGCGCGGCTCGGTGCCCGGCGCAGCTTCGAGCGCCCGGAGCAGCGGGGTGAGCTGCGAGCAATTGCACAGCAGCGAATGCGAAGTGGGTCGCGGCGAGGGCTGCCCGAAGGCGGAGCGCGACAGCGCGACGACCGAAGGGGGGCGGTGAGGGGAGGCGGTTGTGAGAGGGGTGGACACAGGTGGAGCGAACGAATGCGGCGATAGGAGGGGTGCGTTGGAATATTTCATCTTTTTTGGTCTGAGCTTGGAGCGGTTATGCGTGAGGAATGGATTGATGAGCCTTTATCCAAGGTCTACGTGGTTTTCGAGCAGGGGAAGATCCGCCCGGTAGCGCTCCTCTGGTCGAAAAAGCGTTACCAGGTGGTGCGGATCAACTCCGACTGGGTCGACCGCACGCTGCGGCCGCGGCGGTACGGCTTTTCGCTGACGGTCGACAGCGGCGAGATCTTTCAGGTGAGCTACGAGGAAGGGAATCCCGTCTGGAGGTTGGATTGTCTGCTGACCGAGTGAGCGACCAGAGGCCGAGCGAAGAGAAGCATTGCTGGGACGAGGCCACGGAAACCCCGGTTCTGCACGTCGACATCGATGCCTTCTTTGCTTCGGTCGAGCAGCTGCGGAATCCGAGGCTGCGGGGGCGGCCGGTGGCGGTGGGCGCGGGGGTCATTGCCTCGTGCAGCTACGAGGCGCGGCGCTTTGGCCTCCACGCCGGCATGCCGCTCCGCGAGGCGCGGCGGCGCTGCCCCAAGCTGGTGATCGCCGATGGGCACTACCCAATTTACCGCTGCTTCGCCGAGGAGGTCTTCGCCCGCTGCCGCGAGGTGTCGCCGGCGGTGGAAACGTACCTGGATGAAGCCTATTGCGACTTTCATGGCGTGGCGGTGAAAGTAATTCACCCCTCCCATCCCCGTACTTTCATCCCTCCCACCCCCCTTGAAGGGGGGCGGGTGAGGGGGGGCGGTGGCATTATTGCGCTGGCCCGGGAGCTGCAGCAGCGCATCCGCGCCGAGGTGGGGCTCTCGGTCTCGGCCGGCGCCGGCCCCAATCGCATGCTGGCGAAGCTGGCCTCAAAGAGCGTCAAGCCCGGCGGCGTGCGCCGGCTCGCGGCGGCGGAGGTCGAGGAGTTCCTCGTCCCATTGCCGATCCGCATGCTGCCGGGCGTCGGGCCGCGCACCGAGGCCAAGCTCCGCAAGCTCAACATTGAGACCATCGGCGCCCTGCGGATGCTGTCGCGCGCCTCGCTGCGGGGAATGTTTGGCCGGCCGGGCGAGGACCTCTACGAGCGCTGCCGCGGCCAGGACACCCGCGCCATTTCCACCCGCGAGATCCCCCGCTCCATCAGCCGCGAAACCAGCTTCCACCAGCCCACCGTCGATCCCGGCGAGATCGAGGCCATGCTTTATTACCTCTGCGAGCGGGCCGGCAACGCCTTGCGCCAGCTTGGGCTCGCCGCGCGCACGGTGGAGGTCAAGGTGCGGACCGATGAGCCCGGTTACAGGGATGAACCCGGTCCTGGGGATGAGCCTGGGCGCGTGGAGGACGGCGCCAGCTCCACCACCCTTCCCGCCCCCACCTGCATCGACTCCGAAATCTTCGCCGCGGTGCTGTCGCGTTACCGCGCCCTCCACACCCGGCGGGTGGCGCTCCGCCTCGCCGGCGTGACCTTGTCGGCGCTCCGCCCGGAGAGCGGCCTCCTCGAACTCGACCTCTTCGAAGGGGAACGGTTCGATCCGCGGCTGGGGTTCCTGGGCCGGGAGGACGATCTGCTCTCGCGCGCTCAGGCCAAGGCCGAGCGGCGGGCTCAAGCCGGCCGGCTATGCGCCAGCCTCGATGCGGTGCGCGAGCGCTTCGGCTACGCGGCCGTGGTCGCGGGACGATCCCTCCAGCTTTTGGGGAAGCTGCCGCAGGATGCGCATGGCTTCATTTTACGGACTCCGTGTTTGACGCGCTGATCCATGTTTGTTCCGATCCGAGTGAAGAGCGCTTACTCGCTGGGCCTCGGCACGGCGCCGGTGGAGAAGCTGGTGGCGCGCGCGGCGGCGCTGGGCCTGCCGGCCATGGCGCTCGCGGATATCGACAACCTCTACGGCGCCATCGTCTTCCATCGCCTCATGCGCGAGCGCGGCCTGCGGCCGCTGATCGGCGCCGAGCTGACCGCCGGATCTTCGGGACGGCAGGGCCCCGGACCGTGGAATAGCGCCGGCGGCGCCTCACTCGTGCTCCTGGCGCGCCACCGCCGGGGCTACGAAAACCTCTGCCGGCTCATCACCCACCGGCAGCTCGAGCCGGAGCGGTTCGACCTCACGGAAGCGCTTTGCCGCCACGGCGAGGGGCTCCTCGTCCTCTCGGAGCGGCCGGAAACCCTGGAGCCCCTGGTCGAGGCCTCGCGCCGGCCGGGCGATTCCTGCGCCCTCGATCCCGGCGCGCTCCGCCTCCTCCTCGTCCGCCCCGGCGAGGGGGTGAGCCCCGAGACCCGCGAGCGCGCGCTCCTCGAGGCGGCGAAGCGCTGGGAAATCCCCCTCGCCGCCGATCCACACATCGTCTTCCTGGACCCCACCGACCATCCCTTGCACCGCTTGCAAGCGGCCATCCGCGAAAACACCGTGGTGAGCCGCGTCGCCGCCAGAGGAAATGCCGACGGCGCCGGTGGCCTCGCCGCGGCTTTCTCTCCCGGCCGTTTCTTCCCCGGCCCGCGCGAGTTCGAGCGGCGCTTTGGCGATGTCCCCGAGGCGGTCCGGGAGGCTCATCGCCTCGCCGAGCTTTGCGACCTCGATCTCTCCAGGGGGAAGCCGATCTTCCCCAAGGTGCCGGCGCTCGGCGCCTCGCAGCCGAACGGCGGCGAGTCCCCCTTTTCGGCGCTGTCGCGCCTCGCCTTTGAAGGGCTGCGCCGCCGGAGCGGCCCCCTCACTCCCGCGGCCCTCGAGCGCTTGACCACGGAGCTTTCGATGATCGACCGGCTCGGCTTCACCGAGTACTTCCTCGTCGTCGGCGACCTCGTCCGGCGTGCTCGCGAGCGCGGCATCGCCACCGTCGGGCGGGGGTCCGGCGCCAGCTCCATGGTGGCTTACGCGCTCGGCGTCACCAACGTCGACCCGCTCGCCTACGGGCTCTACTTCGAGCGCTTCCTCCATCCGGGCCGGGCCGACCTGCCGGACATCGACATCGACCTCTGCTGGATCCGCCGCGACGAGGTGATCGCCGACGTCTACAAGAGCTACGGCGCCGACCGGGTGGCGATGATCTCCTCCCACGTCACCTTCCAGCCGCGCTCGGCCTTCCGGGAGGCACTCAAGGCCTTCGGGCTGCCGCCGGAAGCGGTGGACCGCTGCTCGAAGCGGATTCCGCATCATTTCGAGAGCCGGTCTGGCGCGCCCGTCGAAAAAACCGGCGGGTCCTCCGGCCCTCTTCGCGATGCGATCCGGAGCTCCCCGCTCGGCCGGGACATCCCCCTCGCCGAGGAGCCTTACCGCAGCGCCGTGCCCCTTGCCGAGCGCTTGATCGGCCTCCCCCATCACCTCTCCATCCACCCCGGCGGCATCGTCATCGGCGACCGGCCGCTCGACGGCTACGTGCCGCTCGAGTACGCCGCGAAAGGCCTCGTCGTCACCCAGTACGACATGTATTCGATCGAGGACGTGGGGCTGGTGAAGATCGACCTGCTGGGGAACCGCTGCCTCACGGAGATCCAGGAGACCATCGAGCGCGCCGGCCTCGACCTCGAGTCCATCCCCGACCGCGACCCGGCGGCGGTCGAGCTGCTCTGCTCGGGCCGCACCGTAGGCTGCTTCCAGATCGAGAGCCCGGCCATGCGCAGCCTCTTGCGGCAGCTCAAGGTGCGGTCGATCCGCGACTGCATCGCCGCCGTCGCCATCATCCGCCCCGGCCCGGCGGAGGGGGGCATGAAGGAGCGCTTCATCCTCCGGGTCAACGGCGCCGAGCCCGCCGAGTTCCTGCATCCCGCGCTGCGGCCGGTGCTCGAGGAGAACCACGGCGTCATCCTCTACGAGGAGGACGTCATGCGGGTCATCGCCGCGCTCACCGGCTGGCCGCTCGCCGAGGGGGACTCGATGCGCTCGGCCTTGAAGAAGTGCCGCTCTGACGAGGAACGGCGCGATCTCGAGAACCGCTTCGCCAGCGCCGCCATCCGGAACGGCATCGAGCCCGACGTCGCCGCCGCGGCCTGGCGGGGCCTCCTGCAGTTCTCCCGGTACTGCTTCAACAAGGCCCACGCCTCCGGCTACGGCCTGCTCGCCTACCAGTCGGCTTACCTCAAGGCCCACTGCCCCGCCGAGTTCGCGTGCGCCCTCCTCAACCACCACGCCGGTATGTACAGCTTGCGCACCATCGCCGAGGAGGCGAGGCGCATGGGCGTGGCCATCCTGCCGCCGTGCGCCAACCGCTCGGAAGGGAGGCATATCCTGGAGGAGGCACCGGGCGCCGCCCGCAAGGCCATCCGCCTCGGCCTCCTCCAGGTGAAGGGGCTGTCCCACATATCGATCGAGGCCATCCTCGCCGGCCGGCCCTTCCGCTCGCTCAACGACCTCCTGCGCCGCGCCCAGATTCCACGCCGCGAGCTCGAGGCGCTCATCCTCGCCGGCGCCATCGACTTCACCGGCTTGAATCGCCCGCAGCTCCTCTGGGAGCTGGAGAGCACCTACGACGGCGAGCGCGGCCGCGGCGACCTGGGCCTCCTCGCGCCCGAGGACTGCCGCCTCGAGTACCCGCCGCTCCCAGACTACACCCCCCTCCAGAAAGTGATTCACGAATTGCGGCATCTCGAGCTGGCCCTCACCGCCCACCCCCTCGCCCTGCTGGCCGATCGGCCTGAGCTCAAGGGGCGCGTGCCCGCCGCTGCCATCACCGGCGCCGCCCCCGGCAAACCCGCCGGCGGCGCGGCCGGCTCGCCGGCCGCGCGCCCCGGACAGCGCGGCCGGCGCGTGCGCGTCGCCGGCCTGCTGGCGGCCTGCCGCCGGGCGCGCACCCGCTCCGGGAGGATGATGGAGTTCGTGACCCTGGAGGATGAGAGCGGGGTCATCGAGGGGACGCTCTTCCCCGAGGTCTTCGAGCGCCATGGGAGCGCCCTCCAGAGCCTCGGCCCCTACGTCGCCGAGGGCACGGTGGAGGACCACTACGGCGCGGTCACCGTCAACCTGCAGTGGATCCGGCGCCTGCCCTTCGACACCCGATGATATGGTTTTGTAAGAAGAGGCGCAGTGATTTAAAATTGAGAACATGGCCAAAAAGACGGAAGCCCGGGTAAAACCCACCGCCGTTGAAGATCCCTTCGCGGAGATCCCCGCTGAGTGGTTGGAAGAGTTCGAGGCCGCGGCCCGCCGTCCGCTCAAAACGCGGTTTCGCTACGCCTTCATCCACACCTACAAGCCGGTGCTGGATGACGCCTCCTTCCGGGCTTTTGAGACCATGGAAGATTACCGGCGCTGGTGCGAGGAAAATTTACCGGATTGGTTAGGGTATGGGCGCGTTTGAGTACCGGCAAGCCGAGGAGATCCGCGACGCTTTCAAGCACCATGGGATCCGGTACCTTTTCATCGGCAAGTCCGGCGCCATCATCCTCGGATTTCCGGACACCACCCAGGACGCCGATCTGTTTGTGGAGCGGGATCCCGCCAATTGCCAAGCCCTGGTAATGGCCTTGCGCGGCTTGGGTTTTTCACTGAACGACCGCGAAGCCGGCGAGATCGAGCGCGGCAAGGATTTCGTTCAGTTGCGAAACGGCCCCTTCGATCTCGATCTGGTTTTCGCCCCGGACGGCATCGAGCGCTTTGAAGATGCCTGGAAACGGCGCGTGGAAATCGAAGGCTTTCCGGTTTGCCATATCGATGACATCATCGCCAGCAAGGCCGCCACCCGCCGGCAGAAAGATCGAGAATCGCTCCCTCGCCTCAGGTCCTTTCGAGAGTACTGGATCCAGAAGCGCCGTTAAGCGGCGCTCCCTTTCCGTCCGGATAGCCCCTTCCACCAGCGGCGCGCTGAGGTGGCAACGATCAAGGCCACCAGCGCCAGCATGATGGCGGTGAGGGCCAGGTTGAGGTTCCACTTGAAGACCGCCGCCGGCGCCGCGCTCGGCGCGTGGGCGTTCTTCCAGAAGCGCTGGATGAGCTGCACGCCGGCGGTGCTCGTCGTGGTCAGGACGAAGAGGAGCGGCAGGAAGGAGATCCAGGCGAAGCGGGCCCGGCCCGTGTTGATGAGCACGGCAGTGACCACGCACAGGGCCACCACCGCGAGGAGTTGGTTGGCAATGCCGAACATCGGCCAGATGGTGTCGATGCTGCCGGTCCAGATGAAGTAGCCCCAGCCGAGGACCACGAGCGCCGACGAAAACACCGCCCCCGGCACCCACGCCGGCCGCCCGAACCGCGGCCAGACCTTGCCGCCCAGCTCCTGCACCAGGAAGCGGGCGATGCGCGTCCCGGTGTCGACGGTGGTGAGAATGAAGAGCGCCTCGAACATGATGCAGAAGTGATAGAATACGTCGCGGAAGTGCACGAAGCCTGGGAAGCAGGAGAAGATTTTCGTCACCCCTACCGCCAGGGACACCGCGCCGCCGGTGCGGCCGCGGAGCTGCTCCTGGGTGGCTTCTTCCAAGTGCTGGAGCTCGCTCGGGCCGGTGCTCAAGGCCGCAAATTTATCCTCCCAGGCGGGCTGTTGAGCCAGATCGATGTTGATCTTGAAGTAGTCCTCGGGATTGAGGCAAGCGGCGGCGACGAGGGCGAGCACGCCGACGAGCCCCTCGATGAGCATGGACCCGTAGCCGATGAGGCGCGCGTGGGACTCCTTGTCGATCATTTTCGGCGTCGTCCCCGATGACACCAGGGAGTGGAAGCCGGAAATGGCGCCGCACATGATGGTGATGAAGACGAAGGGGAAGACCTGGCCCGGGACGATGGGGCCGCCGCCGTGGCAGAACTCCGTCACCGCCGGCATCTTCAGCTCGGGATTGGCCGCCATGATGCCCGCCACCAGCACCACCACGGTGCCGATCTTGAGGAAGCTCGAGAGGTAGTCGCGCGGGCAGAGGAGCAGCCATACCGGAAGGACGGAGGCGGCGAAGCCGTAGATGGCGATGGCGATGGTCACGTTTTCGCGGCTCATGGAAAAAAGGGAGTGCAGCGCTGGAAGATCGCGGATGTACTTGCCCGCCCAGGTGCAGAGCAGCACGGCGATGCCGCCGATGATCGAGGCCTCCACCACCCGCCCCTTGCGGATGACGTACATCCACAGGCCGACGAAGAAGGCGATGGGAATGGTGCAGGCGATGGTGAAGGTCCCCCACGAGCTGCCCTCGATGCGGCGGACGGAGCCGGTGGGCAATTGGAAGGCGCCTGCCTGAGGATCGGCGCTGGCCGCCGCCGGCACCGCCACGAAGACGTTCTCGCTGGTGTCGATCGGTTTCTTCAGTCCAGGATAGTGGAGGCGCGAAGGGCCGGGGACCCGGTAAATCTTCTCGGCGCCGTTTGACGACGCCAGCTCGATCGGCCCGCGCGCGCCCGCTTCCTGGACGATGACCGCACCCGCCGGGTAGGCGTGATCCTCGCCTCCCAGCGCCTTCACCACCACCAGGCCCAGGCCCGAGAGGGCGTTCACGATGATGAAGAGGATGGCGAAGGCGCCGGCGATCCCGGCCACCGGCCCGATCTCATCGCGGGCGATCTCGGCGAGCGACCGGCCGCCCCGGCGCATGCTGGCGACGAGGACCGTGAAGTCCTGCACCGCCCCGCCCAGCACCACCCCGCAGAGGAGCCAGGCCAGCCCGGGAAAGTAGCCGAACTGGCAGGCCAGCACCGGCCCCACCAGCGGCCCGGCGCCGGAGATGGCGGCGAAGTGATGGCCGAAGAGCACCCACTTGTTGGTGGGATGGAAGTTCTGATGGTCGTTGTACAGATGCGCCGGGGTGACGCGCGCGTCATCGAGCGCCAGGACCCGGGCGGCGATGAAGGCGCTGTAAAAGCGGTAGCCCAGCGCCAGGATGCAGAGGGCGAGGAGGAGGATGGGGAGGGCCGTCATGAATGTTCAGATCCTCAATGTTTCCATAGAAAAACTGTTTTAATTTCCACATCAAATGTGGTTTAAAAATAACACAACTTGGCCATATCGCCAACAGCATTGGATTCCCAAAGGAGCCGGATGCCCGAACCAATCACCAACAAGAAACTTCCGATCCTGATCCTCGCCGGCCTGATCCTGGGCGCCGCGGCCGGCCTCACCGCCAACCGGCTCTGGAGCGGTTCGGAAATCCTCGCCTGGACGGTCGACACCATCTCGAAGCCCGCCGGCCAGATCTGGCTGCGCTCCCTCATCATGGTCGTCGTCCCCCTGGTCTTCGCTTCGCTCACCATCGGCGTCGCCGGGCTCGGCGATCTCCGCAAGCTCGGGCGAATCGGCCTCAAGACCTTGCTTTACTTCCTCTTCACCACCGCGCTCGCGGCCGCCATCGGACTCTTTCTCGTGAACTGGCTGCGGCCCGGCGAGGGCCTCTCCGAGGCGACGCGCGAGGAATTGATGAAGAGCTTCGGCGAGCAAGCCAGGCAGATGGCCGAGAAGACCGAGGGGGGGAAGTTCGGCGTCGAGGTGCTCGTCAACATCGTCCCCCGCAACCCGGTCGCGGCGGCGGCGCAGGGAGACATGCTGGGCTTGATTTTTTTCTCGCTGGTTCTCGGGGCGGCGCTGGGAGCGATGCCCGCCGAGAAGGCTCGTCCCTTTCTGGCGATGCTCGAGGCGCTGGGCGAGGCGGTCGTGGTCATCATCGGCTGGGTGATGAAGCTCGCCCCCCTCGGCGTCTTCGCTCTCATCTTCAGCGTCACGGCGCTCTTCGGCTACGGGATCCTGGTGAAGCTTTTGAGCTTCGTCGGCGTGGTGCTTCTGGGGTTGGCCCTGCAGTTTTTTGGAGCCTACTCGATCCTGGTGCGGTTTCTCGGCGGCCTGCGGCCGCTCGAGTTCTTCCGGCGTATCCGCACCATCGCCCTCACCGCCTTCTCGACCAGCTCCTCAAACGCCACCCTCCCCACCACCATGGCCGTCTGCGAGCGCGAGCTGGGAGTTCCCCGGCCCATCTGCGGCTTCGTCCTCCCCCTCGGCTCCACCCTCAACATGAACGGCACCTCGCTCTTTGAAGGGGTGGCGGTGCTCTTCATCGCCCAGGTCTTCGGCGCGGACTTGAGCCTCAAGAGCCAGCTCATCGTCCTTCTCATGGCGGTCCTCACCGCCGTGGGCGCGGCCGGGGTGCCGGGGGGCTCGCTGCCGCTCCTCATGGGAGTCCTCCAGACCGTCGGCCTGCCGCCGGGGAGCATCGCCTTGATTCTGGGCGTCGACCGCCTCCTCGACATGTGCCGCACCACCCTGAACGTCACGGGAGACGTCACCGCGGCGCTGTACGTGGCCCGGTCGGAGGGAAAATCGCTCGCCTTGGAGCCGGCGCCGGATCTAAGACGGTAGGATCAAACCGCTGGCGGTGCGCCGGAAGGGGCCGGGGGGCTGAGCCTCTTCCGCCTCGCCGGGCGGGGCGAAGTCCTTTTCGGTGAAGTGGAAGTCTTCCACCAGGTCGGTGTACTCGTAGAAATCAAAGGCCGCTTCTTGATAAGCGCTGCCCTTTTCATCGCCCAGCACGGTCACGTAGCGGATCAGCTCTTCGATGATGTTGAGCCGGTCGCGCGCGGAAAAGGCGGGGCTCATCGCCTTGTACCGCCCGCTGCGATCGAGGCGGTCGAGGAGGTAAAGGGCGAGCGGATGCGGAGCTCCCTCGGGGACGTAAATTTTCGACATCAACCCCTTCAGATCCTTGAGGGCCTTCAGCACCGCGCCGTTGTCCGGAGAGCCCAATCCCTTGGAAAAGAGATAGATATCAGCTTGAAGCTGGGAGGCGAAGTAAAACGCCTCGCGGTCGCGGAAGCGCTCGTGCATGGCCGCGAGGAAGCCGCGGCCGTGCGCCACCGCCTTCTCCTGCCGGCGCTGCTGCTGGTAGGCCACGGAGCCGAGGTAGGGGCAATCCCGCGGGCAAGGAATGCTCACCAGCCGAAGTTCGCCGCAGCAGCGCGAGCAGATCTCGGCCTCGAGACCCGGGCAGTATCGTTTCCCCTTGCGGCTTGCGCATTTCGGACATTTGGCCATGGTCGCCTCTCTGGGCCCGATTATCGCCGAAATTTCAATGGCGGCAACGTGTTCTCAGAGAATTTTGAGCTCCGGCCAGCCCAGAGCGTATCCCAGGGCTCTCTTCACCTCGCGTTCTCGTGACGGGGCGAGGATTCCCAGCAAGGTTCCGAGGCAATAGGTGGGCACGACGTGGATATTATCTAGATTGGCGACGGAAGGCACGAGAAGACCCTCCCGTTTTCCGAGAGCGCCCTCCTGGGGGATGGCTCGAACATTCGTGGTGATCTCGGCCACGATCACTTTCGACAGATAATGGTACGCCGGGGTGCGCGAAAGCAGTAAAACCGGCCGCCGGCCGATAGGTTTCGGCAATTCCGCCTGGCGGATCTCATATTGTTTCACCCGTGCTGCCTCCGCTTTTTCTCGAGTTTGTTCCGCGATTTGGAGATCGGCTCCCAGACCCGCGGATCAAGATAGGCATCGCTGGAGGAATCGGGTTTTCGCGCATAGGCTTCCGCGGTCAGTCGCTCTTCCAGCTCCCAGAGCGCTTTTCGGATGGCCATCCGGATGAATTCGGAGCGCCGCCGGGATCGTCCTGGAGCCACCTTCTCAAGACTTGCAGCGGTTTCTTCATCTAGTTCGATTAGAAGTTGTTTCATATACTTTAATATATACTTGCCTTTTGCACATTTTGCGAGCTGTTTTCAACTCGCAAAATATACAACCGGCTCTAATTTCTCAATTAGTTGTATCTTTTGGACTTACAATTCGCATAATACTTGGAATTTTTTTAATTCCCTTTCCCGCCCCTGGCGCCAAAGTTGAGAGAACGGTCATTTCAGAAATCCAGCCAGTGAATCATCGCCCGGGTGACTCGCTCGGCGGCGTCTTGCTGAACGAAGTGGCCGACGGTGGGAATGGTGATGAGGGTCAGCTCGCTCTCGATCCACTTCCAGGTGCCGTTCAAGGCGCCGGGGAGGAGGGCAGCTGGCGATCGACGTGCACTCCGTGCCCAGGGGATGGGGCGGGCCACCGACAAACTTGAACTGGAGGAGCGCGATGGCGTCGCTCTGGTCCAGCGAGCCGTCCTGGCTGCAGTCGCCGGGGATTTGAAGGCCGGTCTGGCATTCATCCGGGATTTCATCAGAATTCAAGTCGCGGGAAGTTGGCACGTGAACCGGGTTGAAAAGGATTCAGACCTAGGAATCGGCGTAATCGGGGATGAACGCATCGAGACTGCCGTACTCCCGAGCTTGGGTTTCACGCTTACCTATCTGCGGCATAAAGATGAATTTGACAAATACATCAACAAGGAGCGAGAGGAGGGGGAAAAGATCCGTCATGAAATTGAGAAAAACTTTTCTCCCGCCGGCATTCGAGAGCGTCTCCTGAAACGCCGGCAGAATCAGGATGCCTCCTAGTGCTCAAATTCCTCGCCAACCACAAATTCGACGAGGATATTGTCCGCGGTGTCGAACGTAAGAATCCAAATGCGGACATATCCTTGCGGAGTGCAGCCTCGAATACGAATGGGATTCTCAAATCCTCTATTTGCCCTTCGTGAGATGCAGCCGTTAATCTCTTGGAGTTGATCCTGACGCCTCGATCTGAATTTTTGTGACGGCGAATCCCTCGGGATTTCACTTTCCGGTTTTTCGCCCGGCCTCCCGGGCGATCTCCACATCGCGCTGGACCTGGTCCAGGTACTTCTCCCAGATAAATCCGGCGCCGCTCGGGTGCGGGGTTTCGCGGTAGTGCTTGCCGGTGACCGCGGAGAGGCGCCGCCAATCCTGGACGGCGCGCTCCAACAAGGCGACCGCGGTTTCCTGGTCCTCCTGGGCCCCGGTCCGCCGGAATTTGGCGAGCGCCACGCCGGCGCGCAGCTTCTTGGCGAAATAAAGGCTCAGGTGCGCCCAGGCCTCGAGATCGAAGAGCTCGCACTCGAGGGCCCCGGAGAAGGCGCCGGCCTCTTTCCGCAACGGCTCGATGAGCTGCAGCACCTCCGCCCCATCCTGCTCGGAAAGACCGGCCAGCTCGAGGGGAGTCACCAGCCGACCGGGGACCTCTTCCTGAGCTGCTAGCCGGTCGAGGAAATCAGGTATGGAAAGATAGTCAGGATCGAGCGTCTGGTGCTCGATCAGCTCGTCTATGGAAATGAAGGGCGAGGCCCCATCGCTCTTCCCTCGCGCCTCTACCGGCGCCAGGAAGCCCTCGGCGTAAAGCGTGAAATCCCAGGTGCCGGAGTGGAAAGAGGCCAGGCGCAGGGGCATCCGGCTGGCGAGTTTGAACGCCCGGAGCAGAGTCCCGCCGAGCTCGCCTCCGGCGCCATTGTCGTAGCGCCGCTCGAAGGCGGCGGCGAAGACCTCTTCCGGAGCCCCCGGGTCGTAGAGCAGCCGCCCCCAGAGCAGGTAAAAGAGCCATTGCTTTTCGAAGGCGTACAGCCAGGTCTTGTGGGCGTGGAGATCGTGCGAAATGTCCACCGCCGGAATGTATCCCTCGGATCCGACGAAGTAGCCGCCGGCGTAGTCCTTTCCGTTCAGGGCGATGTGCTCGCGGATGAAGTCCGGCTCGCCCCAGCGCAGGATGAAGAAGTCCTAGTTCCGGACCATCCAGGCGATCTTGTAGTTGGCTGGTGCCGGATTCCAGAATCCCTCGTCGATCTGGCCGGTGGGATGATCGTGCGTGATGGCGAGGCGCGGCGTCGAGTGGCCGTGCGACCAGTTGAACTTGACCTCCACCCACACCGGATCCGGCAAGGCGGCGGCATCGATCACCCGCCGCATCTCCACCGGCGATCCGGCCAGCACGGAACGGTGGATGAACTTCACCTGACGCCGGGCCTGCTTCATCCCCGCGATGAAGGTCGCCTCGATCCAATCCTCCCGCTCCCTCGGCGTCATCCCCTCCATCCAGTCGGCCAGCGTCACCCCCAGGCCCGTAAGGTCCTCGTACTCGTCGATGAGCTGCGCGACGCACTCGCGGGTGTAGCGCCGCACCAGCTCCGAGGCGTCGTTCCTCTCCTTGAGGCCATGCGCTCGGGCGAACTCCGGGGAGACGACGATGTTCCAGTTGATCACGTAGGTCTCGAGGCCGCGCTCCCTGGCCATGCGAAAGAGGGATCGCCAGAAGCGCCTCCACTCCTCCAGCTCCCGGTCGGAAAAGGGGCAGGCCTCAGGAAAATTCTTCGGCCGGATCAGGAACGGGAAAGGATGGAGGTTCCAGAGGGAGAGGACGTTGAAGCGGTTCTCCGCAAGCATGTCGAGGAATCGCCGCCAGAAGCCCAGGTCGCGGCAGACGGCGAGCTGGAGGTCCGCCGCCGGGCCGGATCGGTAAGGGGACCACGGCAGGTTGAACTTGACCGTGCGAAAGGGGAAACGGGGATTGCGGATCTTCTCGGGAACGCTCTCGAGGCTCCGGCCCAGGCGGATCTCTTCCGCGAGGTCGAGGAGGCCGTACATGGCGCCGGATGCATCGCGCGCCAGGATATAAAGCCTGGCGCCGCCCCCCTCTCCACGGCGGGCGATCTGAAAGCCTTCCTTGCTCACGGCCGGATCGAGGGCCGCCTCCGGATCCCCGACGCGAAAGATGGCCAGATCCGCCTCGCTCGCCGCCACGGCCACGTCCACCCTGGGGGGAAGGTCGGCGAGATCGCGATGCGACAACGATCCGCTGCGCTCGCGCAGGGCTTCCTCGAGTCGGGCCGCGCCGAATCGCAAGGGAGGGGAGCTGGTGCGGTAAGCGATGACCGCCTCGCCGGCGGCGACGTGGCCGAGGATCGCCACCATGGCGGCCACGAGCCGCCATCCGGTTCGCGTCGTTTTCACTCCAGCAGCCTCTTCAACATCTGGCGATCAAGGTCGATCCCCAGCCCCGGTCGGTCCGGGAGGGTGAGGAAGCCGTCCTGGATGGGGAGCGGCTCCGCCAGGATGGGATACCGATCCCGGAGCGGATGGTCCTCGGCGGGGTACTCCTGATGGTAGAGGCACATCGGCTCCGAGACCCAGAAGTGGTAATGGGCGGCGGTGCCGATGGCCGGCTGGGTGTTGTGGCACTGGATCGGCCGGTTGAAGACCGAGGCCAGGGCGCCGATCTTCCGCAGCTCGGTGAGGCCGCCGCACTTGACCACATCCGGCTGGATGACATCCACCTTCCCCTGCAGGATGAGGTCGCGGTGCTGCCAGCGGGTGTACTCCTGCTCGCCGGCGCCGACGGGGATGTCCAGCGCTTCGCACAGCCGCGCGTAGCCATCGTAGTCGTAGGCGGCGATGGGCTCCTCGAACAGGGCGCAGCGATATTTCTCCAGCTCCCGGCCCACCTCGATGGCGCGATGGACGGAGTAGGAGTTGTTGACGTCCACGAGCAGCGGAATCTTGTCGCCGATGGCGGCGCGGACCTCGCGGACGACCTCCAGGGTGTCGTCCTTCCCCTGGTCGAAAGCCCAGTACTCGTAGGGGTGGATCTTCACGGCGGTGAAGCCGCGCTCGATCCAGCCGGCGAGGTGCTTCGCCTCGTCCACGGGGGCGCGGTGCTGGCGCATGGCGCTGGCGTAAAGCGGCACCCGGTCCCGCACTTTACCTCCCATCAGCATGTAGCACGGCACGCCCAGGGCCTTGCCCATGAGGTCCCAGAGGGCGATGTCCACGCCCGCGAGGGCGTTGAGATAGATTCCCATGGGCCCGAGCTTGTACTTGCCGAAGAAGGCACCGCGCCAGATCTTCTCGACATCGAACGGACTCTGCCCGATGACGTGCGGCCGGATGGCGCGGTCGATGAGCGGCGCGATGGCCGATCCGTGAACCATGGGGCTGCACTCGCCCACTCCGGAGAGGCCGCCATCGGTGAAGACCTCGACCAGGGTGTGGCCGGTCTTGAGCGCATAAACCTTGAGGTCGGTGACCTTGAGCCGGGGCGGCGCGCCCGCCGGCGCCGGTCGCTCCTCGGCCCCGGCGGCCGAGCCTCTCATGAGGAAGCCGGCCCCCGCCAGCGATCCCAGGCGAAGAAAAGTCCGACGCGATGGCTGGTTGAGCGCTGGTTTGTCCACGGTTACGTCCTCCTTCGAGATTATTTTTCCCAGATTATAAGCGCGGCATGGCGGGATTGACGAGCCTTAATGCCAGCAACGGAGGTTCTCAGCTCCCCGGCGGGAAGAAGGCGTCGTGGACGGCCTGGACACCGCGCTCGAGGCTGGCGGCGGGGATGACGCAGGTGATCATCAGGTTGGAGGTGCTGATGAGGTCGATGTTGATGCCGGCGCTCGCGAGGCTGTTGAAGACCTTGGCGGCGACGCCCGGCTCGCGGTAGACCCCCTCGCCGACCACCGAGACGGTGGCCACCTTCTCGTCGATGATGGCCCGCTCGCCCCCCACCTTCTTCACCACCGGGTCGAGGATGGCGCGCAGGCGCGGCAGCTGGTCGTTCCCGACGATGAAGGTGATGTCGTTCATGCCGTCGTGGCTCTGGGCTTGGACGATGAGGAGGATGTTGATGCCGACCTCCCCGATGGCGCTGAATAGCGTGGCGGCGATGCCCGGCTTGTCCGGCACCCGCATGATGGAAACCTTGGCGATGTTCTTGTTGTGAGCGACTCCGCGAATGGCGACCTGCTCCATGATTCCTAGCTCCTTCCTGGCGAATTCCGGCGCCGACACCCACGTGCCGGGCGCGTCGCTGAAGCTGGTGCAAACCTGAAACGGCACGTTGAAGCGCCGGGCGATCTCCACCGAGCGCGAGTGCATGACCTTGGCCCCCAGCACCGCCAGCTCGAGCAGCTCGTCGTAGCTGATCCAGGCGAGCTTGCGGGCGTGCGGCACGATGCGGGGATCGGTGGTGTAAACGCCCTCCACGTCGGTGAGGATCTCGCAGCGGCCGGCGCCGAGACCCACCGCGAAGGCGATGGCGCTGGTGTCGGAGCCGCCGCGGCCGAGGGTGGTGATCTCCTGGCCAGAGGTGATCCCTTGAAACCCGGTGATCACCGGAATGCGGCCACGCTCCAGCTCCTCGATGACCCGCTTGCCCTGGATCTCCTGGATGCGCGCGTTGGTGTGCGAGGCATCGGTCAGCATGCCGGCCTGGAAGCCGGTGAACGACACCGCCGGCACCCCTTCCTCAGTGATGGCCATGGCGAGGAGGGCGCTGGCGATGATCTCACCGGCGTGGAGGAGCATGTCCATCTCCCGAGGGCTGGGGAGCTGGGTGATCTCGCGCGAGAGCTTGATCAGCTCGTCGGTGGTCTTTCCCATCGCCGACACCACCACCGCGACGCTCCAGCCGGCGCGGTGCTGCTTGACCACGCGGCGGGCGACGTTGCGGAGGCGCTCGGTGCTCGCCACCGAGCTGCCGCCGTACTTCTGCACCAGGAGGGGTTTGGTTCGCGCCGCCGTGGCCATGTTCCTGAACTCTATCACACGCTTCAAAAAAATGTCAGCCCCAGATAATCCGGGGCCAACACTCTATATTCGGCCGGAATCCCCAGTTTCTGAAAGGCCTTCACCCCCAGCTCCCCCAGCCGCGGCCCGGCGCCGTAGGTGAAGGCGGCGATGGACGGCCCGGCGCCGCTGATGAAGGCGCCGTAGCAGTCGCGGTCGCGGTTCATAGCGGTGAGCACCTCGCCCATGGGCGGAAAGAGATGGGCCCGGCGGTTCTGGTGGATGGCGTCGGCCACGCCGTGGTAAAGCATGCCCTTCTTGTTGAGGAAAAGGCCGGTGAGGAGCAGCCCCAAGCGCTGCAGGTTGAAGACCGCCTCCGCCCTCGGAATGCTCAAGGGCAGGATCTCGCGCGCCTTCTGGGTCGGGAGCTCGCGCTCGGGGATCACGGCCACGATCTCGAGGCCATACGGCACCCGCAGGCTGTTGGTGATGACCTCGTCGTCGATCATGGCGCTCACCGTGAGGCCCCCCAGCACCGCGGCCGAAACGTTGTCGGGGTGCCCTTCCATGCGCGAGGCGGCGTCGAGGACCGGCTGGCGCTCGGGCGGCGTGCCCATGCGGATCCACTCGCCAATGGTGATGCCGGCGACAATGGCCGAGGCGCTCGATCCCAGCCCCCGCGTCAGCGGGATGTCGTTGTGGATGCGGAGGACCATCCCCTGCGGCAGGCTGTCGCCCGCGTGCTCGGCGATGCAGCGGTAGATCAGGTTGTTCTTGTCCTTGGGGATGCCGCCGGGATACTTCCCCGACAGCTCGACCTTCAAGCCGTCGCCGCCCGGCACCGCCTCGACCTCGAGGTAAAGCTGCAGCGCCAGGCCCACCACATCGAAGCCGGAGCCGAGGTTGGCCGTCGAGGCCGGCACCCGGACCTTCATGGCATAGCGTCCCGTCGCCGTCATGGCCGGGCCACCTCCTTGAGGACCGCATCGAAATCGGCCTCGAGGCGGACCGGCTCGCCGGCGAAGGTGATGGCGCGCTCGGGGTCCTTGAGGCCGTGGCCCGTGAGGGTGCAGGCGAGGCGCGCTCCCGCGGCGAGCCGCCGCGCGCGGGAGAGCTTGAGAAGCCCGGCCACCGAGGCCGCCGAGGCCGGCTCGCAGAAGACCCCTTCGAGCGCCGCCAGCAGGCGGTAGGCCTCGAGGATCTCGTCATCGGTCACCTTTTCAATGACGCCGCCCGACTCGTCGCGCGCCGCCACCGCCTTCTTCCAGCTCGCCGGATTGCCGATCTTGATGGCCGTGGCGATGGTCTTGGGGTCGGCGACGGGCGCCCCTTCGACGATGGGCGCCGCGCCGGCGGCTTGAAAGCCCATCATCTTCGGAAGCGATCGGCTCAAGCCCGCCTCGCGGTAGATCCTGTAGCCGGCCCAGTACGCGGTGATGTTGCCGGCGTTGCCGACAGGGATGAAGTGGTAGTCGGGGGCGTCGCCGAGGTCATCGGCGATCTCCCAGGCCGCCGACTTCTGTCCATCGATGCGGTAGGGGTTCAAGGAGTTGACGAGGGTCATGCCGATCCGCTCCGAGATCCGCACCACCATCTCGAGAGCCCGGTCGAAGTTGCCGCGGATGGCCAGCACCCTGGCGCCGTGCATGACCGCCTGCGCCAGTTTCCCCATGGCGATGTTGCCGTCGGGGATGACGACGAAGCACGGCACACCCGCCTTGGCCGCGTAAGCCGCCGCCGAGGCGGAGGTGTTGCCGGTCGAGGCGCAAATCACCCCCTCGGTCCCTTCCTCGACCGCCTTGGAGAGAGCCATGGTCATGCCGCGGTCCTTGAAGGAGCCGGTCGGATTGGCCCCCTCGACCTTCAAGTGCACCTCGAGGCGGACGCCGGCCTCCTCCTCGAGGCGATGCTCGAGGCGGCGGGCGCGGATGAGCGGCGTGCTCCCTTCCTTCAAGGTGATGACGGGCGTGCGCTCGCTCACCGGCAGGAAGCGGCGGTACCTTTCGATGAGCGGCTGGTTCGCGACGGCTTGCATGTCAGCTCAAGTCCTCGAGGCGGATGCGGGTGATGGTCCCCTGGACCAGCTTGGCGTTCTCGATGTCCCGCAGCGTCTCGGTGACGACGCGGTCCGGCGAGACGTGCGTCAGGAGCACGATCGGCACCGGCATGCCCATCTTGGCCTCGGGCTGCTGGATCGAGGCGATGCTGATCCCGCGCATGCCGAAGAACGAAGTGATGCGGCCCAGGACGCCCGGGAAGTCGAGCACCTTGAGGCGCACGTAGTGCCGCAAGTGGACATCGCCCATGGGGGCGATGCTCGGCGGCTCTAGGCCATGCGGATTGCCGCCCTCCTTCTCCCCACGGGCGGCGCGGAAGATGTCGGCGACGATGCTCGAGGCGGTGGGCAAAGATCCCGCTCCTTTGCCGAAGAGCGCCAAAGGGCCGATGGCATCGCCCCGCAAGGCGATGCCGTTCAGCTCGTTGCGCACTTGAGCGAGGATCTCGCCGCGCGGGATGAGCGTCGGGTGGACGCGCATCTCCCACGTCCCCTCCTCGCGCAGCTTGAGGATGCCGAGGAGCTTGATCGAGTAGTTGAAGAGCTTCGCGAAGGTGAAGTCCTCGGCGGTGATGCGCTCGATGCCCTCGGTGAAGACCCGGTCGATGGGAACGTGCGAGCCGGTGATGATGCCGGCGAGGAGCGCCAGCTTGTGGGCGGCATCGATGCCGCCGACGTCGAGCGTCGGATCGGCCTCGGCGAAGCCCTTCTCCTGGGCCATCTTCAAGGCGGTGCCGTAGTCGAGCCCATCCTCCTCCATGCGGGTGAGGATGAAGTTGCAGGTGCCGTTCAAGATGGCGGAGAGGCGGGTGATCTGGTTGGCGATGAGGCCGTTTTGCAGCATCTCGATGATGGGAAGGGCGGCGGCGACGCTGGCCTCGTAGTAAACCCGCCGCCGGTTCTTGACCGCCTGCTGGAAGATCTCGGCGCCGTGCACCGCGAGAACCGCCTTGTTGGCGGTGACCACATCCTTCTGGTTTTCGATGGCGCCGAGGATCCACTGGCGCGGCTCCTCGATGCCCCCGGCCACCTCGACCAGGAGGTCGATGAGCGGGTCGCACACCACCTCCGCGGGATTTTCCGTGAGCAGGTCGCTCACCTCGCCGAAGCCGCCCAGGTAGGGCCGCGGCCGCTTGCAGTTGCGGACGGCGATCCTCAAGACCTCCACCGGCCGGCCCAGGCGGCGCACGAGATCGGCCTCGCGGCGGCGCAGGAGTTCCAGGACCCCGCTGCCGACGGTGCCAAGGCCAATCATGCCAATGTAATAGGGTTTCTCGGTCATAAACTCTTCGTCAATTCGGGGAGAAAACGAGCGAAAAGGTTAAATACTTTACTGGTAAAAAGTTCGGCTAAAAAGAAAGGAATTTTAACAGCAAATTCCCCTCCCCCGCCACTAGTTTATCAGGTGGAGCTCGGAGTTTGCTCTGGAGGGGGTGGTGGATTACTTTTTAGGACCCTTTTGATCCCATTTTGGCCGGCATTTTTTTCGCCAGGCTGTTTTTTACGGGCCTCTGGGATTTTATAAGAAATTAAATATCAACAAGTTACGTTTTTAAACCAGTGCTCTGTAAAAATCTTGGAAATTTTTAAAAAACTCCTTGAAGTCACCTGCGGCCTGGTTCATAATTATCAATTAAGGGCCGGCTTAAATCTCACCCAACTCCAACCCTACCCTTTCGACCCAAACAACCTTAGCCGGCCCTCTCTATGTCAGCCTTCCATTTCCCCTGGATCACCAGAACCGTTGAATATAGGACAGAACGTTCGTGAAGGCGGGCACTTCCCCCCACGCCGGCTCCGGCTCGGCGGCGGGTGACTGGCCGTTCTCGCCGCTGATCCACAAGGCTTTCAGCCCCAGCGCGAGCGCCGGCTGGATGTCTCCTTCGAAGGAATCGCCGACGTGGAGGATCTCCTCCGGCGCGATGCCTGCGATCCGGATGGCTTCCCGGAAAATTTTGGGGTGCGGCTTCTCGACGCCAACCTGGAAGGAGATCACCAGATGCTCGAAGAAGTCTAGCACCTCCAGCCGGCGCAGCGTCTCCTCGAGGCGGGAGTCCCAGTTGGAGAGGATCCCCAGGCGCACGCCGTGGCGGGTCAGCTCCTCGAAGGTCTCGACAGCCCCGTCGGCGACCTTCCAGGCATCGGGGAGGCAGAAGCGCTCGTAGAGGTCGTCGAAGATCTCCTCCACCACCGCTCGCGGCACCAGATCCGCGAAGCTGTCGATGACGACGCGCCGCCACTCGGCGCGCAGGACGGCATCGTCGCAGGCGTACCCCTCTGCTTGCCGCCTCGCCTGGCTCTGTTTCCACGCCGCCTTGAAGTTGCGATCGATGGCCCGCGGGTCGACGCGATAGCCCTTGGGGCGGGCGGAGCGGGCGTAAATCTCCCCCACCGAGGGATAGGCGGTGAGGATCGTCCCCCCCACATCGAAGTAGACGGTGCGGATCTGCTTCATCACGACAATTGGAGCTTTTTAGATGATTTCAATGGTGAATTATGCATATCATATCGAGCGGTTTCTCAAGCGTAAAAGGATTTCTGCGTAATAGATCTCATGCGGCCGATTTATCTCGACTACAACGCCACCACGCCGGTCCACCCTCAGGTGGCGGCCTTCATGAACCGGGTGCTGTTCACGCTCTTCGGCAACCCCTCGAGCGCCCACGCCGAGGGCCGGGAGGCCCACGACCTGATCGAGGAGGCGCGGGCCGAGGCCGCGCGGGCTCTGGGAGCCCGGCCGCGGGAGATCATCTTCACCAGCGGCGGCAGCGAGGCAAACAACCTCGCCATCAAGGGCGTGGCGTGGAACCGCGGCCGCGGGCATATCATCTCGCAAAAGACCGAGCATCCCTCGGTGCTCGAGCCGCTCCGCTTCCTTGAGAAGCACGGCTTCCGCGTCACCTTGCTGCCGGTCGACCCCGCCGGCCGGGTCGATCCCGCCGCGGTCGAGAAAGCTATCACCGCCGACACCATCCTCATCACCATCCAGCACGCCAACAACGAGACCGGCACCTTGCAGCCGATTGAAGAGATCGGCGCCGTGGCGCGCCAGCGGGGCATCCCGGTGCACGCCGATGCCGCCCAATCGGTGGGGAAGGTGCCGGTGGAGGTGGGGAGGCTGGGCGCCGACTTGCTCACCGCGGCCGGCCACAAGCTCTACGCCCCCAAGGGGGCCGGGCTTCTTTACGCGCGCGATGGGGTGGCGCTCGAGCCGCTCATCCACGGCGCCGGCCACGAGCGCGGCCGGCGCGCCGGCACCGAGGCCACCCATCAGATCGCCGGGCTGGCGCTGGCGCTCCGCCTGGTCACCGAGGACCTGGAGACCGCGGCGGAGCGCCTCCAGGCCGGGCGCGACCGCCTGCACCGGCGGCTGGAGGCGGAAATTCCAGGACTGGTCCTGCATGGCTATGCGGCGCGGCGCCTCCCCAACACCCTCAACCTCGGTTTTCCGGAGGTCACCGGCGCCGAGCTGCTCGAGGCGACGCCGGAGGTGGCAGCCTCCACGGGCTCGGCATGCCATTCTGGAGAGGTCCGGCTGTCGCCGGTCCTCGAGGCCATGGGGGTCGCGCCGGAGAGCGGCCGCGGCGCGGTACGGCTGTCGGTGGGGCGGCCGAGCAGCATGGAGGAGGTGGATCGGGCGGCGGACCTGCTGATCGCGTCCTGGAAGCGTTTGAGGGGGCTTCTGTGAGCTTTCCGATTACAGGTTGCTGTCCTGGGAGATGCAGCGCAGCTCCACCGCCCGCGGCTTCCCCTCCTCCCCCTCGGCGGTCTTGAACTCGAAGATCGGGGTGAAGCGCTCCGACACCAGGGCCTCCTGGTTGTCGACTTCGCTGACGTGGAAAAAAATCTCCTGGGGCGTCAGGCCGCTCGCGGCGAACTGGAAACAGCGCAGGAAGCCGAATCCCTTTTCGCTGTTGTAGCGAACCAGCACGCCGCGCTGGATGTCGGGCGAGGGCGTGGGCAGGAGCCCCGGCACCAGGTACCCGTTGGTGTAGACGTCGGCGGCCGCGGCGAGGCGCGTGCTGACGCTTTGAAACGCCAGCACTTCCACCCGGCAGCCGTAGTTCTGCACCATCTCAACCAGGCGGGCGAAATCCCCGTCGCCGGAGAGGAGCAGGATGCGCTCGAGGGCCTTCCCCTGCTGGATGACGTCGAGAGCTAGATCCATGTCGACGTTGGCCTTGAGCAGGGTTTCGTTGTTCTCGCCCAGGTACTTCTGGATCGGCACCACCAGCACCTTGAAGCCGCACTGCCGGAGGCGCTTGTGGTAGAGGGTGATCTTGGAGCGGTACTCGGAGTCGTCCTTCTTGCGGTCGCGGTCCTCGCACAGGTAGGCGTTGGCGCGCAGCACCGGCCCTTGCAGCTCGGCATATCGGTAGAGGACATCGTAGCGGATGCCGTAGCCGCCGTTCATCATGATGTTCAGGCTGTCGACGTAAATTCCGACTTTCAGCATGAGAATTATTATATTTGTCAGTTGCACATTGGCGCGGCGTCTGCGGCGTGCCAATGTGCAACTGACTTTAACCGTGTCTAGCAACCGACACCGTTTATTGTAAAGTTTGGCCTGATTAAAAGGAAGGTCTTTGCCTTTCCAAAGAAATTTTTAGCTCAAGGTTGACACGGGCGTCTCCGACCCCTACTCTTGTAACCATCGCCTTCAGCGTCGGAGGTTAAAGAGGGACTGAGCGACCAAATGTTTTCTATCGAGGAAAGGTTTTCGATATGTTCGAGAAAAGACTTGGCTCGCGGTCGTGGATTTCCCTCTTCCTGGGAGCTTCGTTGATCCTGGTGGGCCCGTCCTGGCCGGCCGTCGCGCCGGCCGCCGAGTTCGTCCGCGGCAACGCCGACAACACCGGTGACCGCGACATCACCGATGCCATCTTCATCCTCACCTTCCTTTTCCTGGGCGGCACGCCTCCAGCCTGCGAGCCGATCGCCGACGTGGACTCAAGCGGCGTCGTCGACGTCACCGACGCCGTCAACCTCCTGAGCTTCCTCTTCCTGGGATTGGGCACGATCGAGCCGCTCACTCCGGCGGATCTGCTAGCCTGCCGCGGCCTCGATCCTCGAGCGGTGGCGCGAGGCCAGATGGTTTACAAAACCGCCGTTGAGTTCAGCTCCTACGCCTGCTCGAGCTGCCATCACCCCGTCCCGGACAGCCAGTCCGACATCCTGCTTCCCGGCTACAGCCTCTTTGATGCTCTGCGGCGGCCCAATTATAAAGGAGGACAGCGCGCCAACTTCCTCGGCGCCGCCAATGTCTGCCGGACGGATTGGATGCTGGCCGATGTGTGGTCTGAGAACGCCCAGGAATTCAAGGATCTGATGGCTTACCTGGAGAGCCAGTCCCCGCCCGATCCGGCGCCGGCCTTGGTGTTTGAAATCAGCCCGCCGGCGAAGACGGGACCGGCCACCGGCGATGCGGCCAAGGGCTGCGAGCTCTTCAACCGCTCGTGCATGGCCTGCCATGGGAAAAACGCCGTCGGCACCGCCATCCCGGGAACCGATACTCTCCTGGACATCGCCCAGCCGCCGTTCGATCCCATCGACCCTATTCGAGACAATCCGGATGAGCTGCGGAAAAAGATCCGCCTCAGCGGCCCCATCGGAACCGTCTACGGAGACATTTTGATAGGAGGGATCATGCCCTTCTGGTCGAAAGACAAGATCTCGGACGCGCAGGTGGAGCACCTGGTCTCGTTCATCCTGGCCACGAGGGAGCAAGTCCGCACGGGGAAGCCGCCGATAGAGTGCCCGTAAAAAAACCAGTGACGGTCACTAGTTTTTTTCATTCCTGATTTTCCTGACCGCGACCCGGTGGAGCGCCAGCTCCCCTGCCGGGCCGGAGAACCGGAAATCATGGCCGTTGGATCTCCCCTCGAAAGCGGCATCCTTCAAGGTGATCTTGCCGGTCTTCCACTCCCCCGTGCCTTGCAGAGCAGCGGCCGCGAGTGGCTTGAAGGCACCGCGGTGCGGCGCCGCGGCATCGGACGAGTCATACTCGAAGAGCACCTCGCCGCGACCGCTGTCGAGGTAGACGAATTCCACTGCCAGAGCCCCGGGGTCCCGGCAGAAAAACGAGTCGTCGACGTCGAAGTAGATGTAGCTCCCCCCTTTCGCGGAGCGCACCGTCTTCCGGCCGCTCTTCCCGCCGAGAGCGACCGGCTGGGTGGCGCCGTCCGCGGCCGCTTTCTGAGCGAGGCCTTGGTCGCGATTCTTTTCTCCCAGCGCCACCGCGACCTCCTTCGCCTTGGCGAAGGGCCCGGCGCGCTCCCCTTGCTTGCCGGCGTGCCACAGGCCGGCGTACTGGCGGGTGAGGTCGATGTACTTGCGGCCGTGCTCCTTCGTGGGCGCGATCTCGGTCCCCTCGTGCAGCTCGTTCCAGGTCTCCACCACCGCGATCTTGGGACGGCTCTGCGGATCTTTCGAGAGCAGGAGCTCCCACGAGCGGCTGTAAAAGGCTCCACCCTCGCGGTCGCGGACCAGCGGCGCGCGGCCGGGAACGGCGGAATGGTCGTAGCCGGGGCCGACGGCGCCGATGCCGAAAGTGTTGGGCTTCAAGGCCGCCCCCCAGGCGTAAACGGCATCGGCCTTCCCCTGCCAGGAGACTTCCTTGACGATGAACGGCGCGATGCCGAAGTCCTTCTCGAACTCGGAGCGCAGGTAGTCAAGCGCCGCCGGATCCTGCTTCTTCGCGAAGGCGGCGGAGTAGAGCCAGAGGAGGGGATGCCCGTCAACGGCCGCTCGCAGGTCCGGCGGCACCAGCGAGAAAAAGTCGCGCGCCGAGACGTACAGCCACTCCTTCCCCTCCGGCGTTGCGAGGTCGGCGTGGAAGCCGCGGTGGTTCCACTGGAGCGTCGAGGTGTCGTAAAAGAGGCCGATCCGGGGCGGCTTCTTCCCCTCGCGCTCGAGGCGGCGGCAGGCCTCGACGAGCGGCGGGATGCCGATGAAGCTCCACTGGTCGTAGCTCTCTGGATAGCCCCAGTAGACCGGCAGGACGAAGTCGAGGCCGGCCGCCATCACGTCAACCAGCTCGCGGTAGTGCCAGTCGGGGGAGCGGTAGCTGTAGCCCTCGGGACGCTCGGGATGGTCGGTGAGCGCGTCGGTGCCGTCGCCGTCGATGAAGTGCTCCTTGGTGTCGGCATCGTACCAGTAGAAGTAGTACGTGCCGGCGATGGGCTGATCGCCGCGAAAGGATGACTTCAAGAGCTCCTTCCCGGCGGTTTTTTTGACGTGCGGCCCCGGCGGCGCCGGGCGCTTCGCCTCCGCGGAGGTGAGAACCAGCAGCAAGAGTACCAAGAAGGCCTTCGAAAACGTTCGCAGCACGTTCATCTCCTTTCATCGAGTTCGGGACGTGTCCTTGCCATTCTATCAAAACTTCCTATTCTGGGGAGAAGGGCCTTCCTCCGGCCGTGATCCAGATCACGGCGGCGGCAGCGCGCCTCCGCCAGCATGCCGCCATGAGCTTGAACTGGATCGACCTCGCCTTCTTCCTGGGATTCTTCGCCGTGGTCGTCGGCGTCAGCATGTACAAGAGCCGCGCCGGGAAGAGCAGCGTCGACTACTTCCTTGCCGGCCGCGGCCTGAGCTGGTGGCTCATCGGCTTCACCATCGTGGCGGCGAACATCTCGACGGAGCAGTTCGTCGGCATGGCCGGGCAGGGGGCGGGCAGCGCCGGGCTGGCGGTGAGCGCCTGGCAGCTCACGGGGGCGGCCGGGATCGTCATCATCGCCTTCACCTTCATGCCGCGCTTCCTGCGCCTCGGCATCTTCACCATGCCGGAGTACCTCGAGCGCTACTACCACCCGGCGGCGCGGGCCATCATGGCGGTTTACACCGTGGTCGTTTACGTCCTGGTGACGCTCACCGCGGTTCTCTACTCCGGCGGCCTGGCGGCCTCCACCATTTTCGGGGTCGACCTGACCCTGTCCATCTGGATCTTCGGCGGCATCGCCGCCCTCTACACCACCTGGGGCGGGCTCAAGGCGGCGGCCTGGGCCGACCTCTTCCAGGGGGCGGCGCTGATCGCGGGCGGCCTCCTGACCATGGCCTTGGGCTTCCGGGCGGTCGGCGGCGTCGGCGCCTTCTTCGAGCACAACGCCGCCAAGCTGCACATGGTCCTCCCCGCCGAGCATCCCCTCCTCCCCTGGACCGGCATCCTGGCCGGCATGTGGATTCCCATCTTCTACTACTGCGGCTTGAACCAGTTCATCGCCCAGCGCTCGCTGGCGGCGAAGTCGCTCACGGAAGGCCAGCTGGGGGTCATCTTCGCCGGGGCGCTGTGGCTGATCGTCCCCTTCGCCATCGTTTTCCCCGGCATCATGGCGAGCCAGCTTTACGGGAAGGAGCTGGACACCCCCGACCAGGCCTACCCGCTGCTGATGCGACGGCTCATCCCCGCCGGCCTGCGCGGCTTCATGTTCGCCGCCATTGCCGGCGCGGTGGTCAGCTCCCTCGCCTCGGTGCTCAACTCCGCCTCGACGGTCTTCACCATGGACCTCTACCGGCGCCACCTCCGTCCGGACGCCTCCCAGGGCCGCCTCCTGGCCATGGGGCGAATCCTGACCCTGGTCTTCGTGGCCATCGGCTGCCTGGTCGCTCCCTCCCTCGGCCATGAAAAGTTCAAGGGGGTGTTCAATTTCATTCAGGAGTTCCAGGGCTACATCTCTCCCGGCATCCTGGCGGCCTTCCTCTTTAGCTTCCTGTCCCGGCGGGCTCCGCCCGCGGCCGGAGTGACGGCTCTTCTGGTGAGCGCCCCCTTTTACGGCCTCCTCCAGTGGCGGCTGGGAGAGGTGCACTTCTTGATTCGCATGATGATCACGTTTGCGGCCGTGATGCTCCTCATGCTCGCCATCACGGTCGCCCGGCCACTGCCCGAGCCGCGCCACATTCTGGAATTGGCGGATGATCCCGAGCCGGCCCCCCTGGCGGTGAAGCTGTGCGGCGGCGCGGTCATCGCCGCGGTTATCTTGTTCTTCATCATCTTCTGGTAAGATCATCTTCTGGTAAAGAAAGGGAGTTCTTCATGCGCGCGTTGCTCGCCCTAGTCCTCGGCAGCGCTCCATTTTTGACTTCCGGAGCGGAACCGTCCATCGACCTCGACGGCGACTGGGCCTTCCAGCTCGATCCCCGGGATGAGGGGATCCAGGAACAATTTTTCAACCGCAAACTGGAAGGCCGCCTCCGCCTCCCCGGCTCGCTGCAGGAG
>JACQVS010000030.1 GCA_016209605.1 Planctomycetota bacterium | reverse complement strand
TTAACTTTGCCCTTTCGGTCCTCGCGCTTCCGCGCTCGGCCTCCAGGCGGGCCTCGGAGCGACCACTTCGTGCACCCGCAAGCGGGTACCCGGCTCCTCCGGCCATTCGCTCCTGCGCCACTGCTCGGAGCTCACCTTTGCATCTTTGCGGTTATTATTGGGTTGCGGGCGGAGCGCCCTCTGCCTTTTGGATTGGGGGCGCAGCCCGCCTTAGAATAGAGGTCATGGAAGTGAAAATCGGCAAAAGACCTGACCGGCAACCACAAAACCGGAAAGTCACCGTGGACGAGTTCTGGAAGCTGTCCCGGAACCGCCGTTGTGAACTGATCAGAGGAGAGATCATTGATATGACACCGGTCGGGGGAGAACACGGTTCCATACAAATCAATCTGGCGATTCATGTGGGCGGGCACATCAAAAGCCAGGACCTGGGAGCGGTTTCGGGGGGAGAAACCGGATACAAGCTCGAAAGCGATCCAGATACCATCCGGGCTCCTGATCTGGGATTTGTCGTTAAAGCTCGCCTGCCGGAAGGGGGCGTGCCCAAAAAGTTCTGGCCCTTCCAACCAGACCTGGCCATAGAAATCGTCTCTCCCAGCGATTCCTATGAAGACGTCGAGCTGAAAGTTCGGGAGTGGATGCAAGCGGGAACCCGGGAGGTTTGGGTCGTGAATCCAAGGCTCAAAGAGATAAAAATTCATCGGCCGAATCAGCCCGCCAAAGTCTTCCGCTCGGGAGAAATACTCCAAAGCCATGAACTGCTTCCGGGCTTGTCCTTGAAGATTGGGGACGTCTTCAATCTTTGACCGGATCGACTCCTCCACCGCGCCTCTGACAGCATCAAAGTTTCACTAAACTTCCGGCGGCGCCGCCGGAATGGCGTGACCCATCCGGGGGAGCCAGAGGCGCAGGATCGGGGCGGTCATGACGGTGCTGAGGATGGCCATGAGCACCAGCATGGTGAAGACCGGCGGCGGGATCACTCCCAAATCAAGCCCGACGTTGACCACCACCAGCTCCATCAAGGCGCGGGTGTTCATCATGACGCCGATGCAGCCGGCCTCGAGGCGGGAGAGGCCGGACCACCGCGCGGCCGCGTAGCAGCCGCCGAATTTGCCGAGGGTCGCCGCCGCGATGACGGCGGCGCACCAGCCCCACATCGCCGGGGAGTCGAGGCCGTAGATGTCGGTCCGGAGGCCGGTGTAGGTAAAGAAGATCGGCAGGAAGAAGATGGTCACGAACGGCGCGATCCGCTGCTTCCAGGCCTTGACGAATTCCTCCTGATCGTAGACCAGAACGCCCATGGCGAAGCCGCCGAAGATGGCGAAGATGCCGAGCTCGTAAGTGGCCAGGGCGGAGAGGAAGATGATGGCGAGCAGGATGGAGAGGAAATTCTGCGGCAGCCGGCTGGCGCTCACCTCGAAGCGGCGGATGAGCCAGCGCAGGAGCGGCTTCACCGCCCACCAGCAGAGGCTGAAATAGCCCAGAAGCAGGACGATCTTGACGAGGGTGTCCCCCGGCGAAAAGCTCGCCGCGGCGAGAGCGCTGATCGCGGCAAGCAGAAGCCAGCCGGCGATGTCATTGACCGCGGCGGCGCTGATGGCGATCGCCCCCAAGCGGGTGGTGGTGAGCTCCAGTTCCATCATGATGCGTCCCAGGATGGGGATGGCGGTGATGGAAAGGGCCGTGGCCATGAAGAGGAGATATCCCAGCCAGCTCTTCTCAGCCGCCAGAAAACCATGGGAGCATTGCGCCAAGACGAGGCCCAGCCCGAACGGAACCGCGATCCCGGCGATGGACACCAGGATGACCGCCCGCCGGTTGCGCGCCTCCCGCAAGTGGGAAAAGTCGAAGTCGAGGCCGATCTGGAACATCAGCAGCACCAGGCCGATCTGGCTCAAGACCGTGAGCGGCTCGGCGGAGACCGACTGAAAAACCGTCGTGAAGAAGCCGGGAAAGAGCTTGCCGAATAAAGAAGGTCCTAAAAGCAGCCCGGCGAAAATCTCCCCCACCACCTGCGGCTGCTTGAGCCAGCGGGCAAGCTGGCCGCCGGCGCGCGCCGCGCCGAGGATGGCGATAAGCTGGAGGAGCACGAAAAAGACCAATTCTTCGGTTTTGTGGACGGAGGATTCCATGGGGCTGGCCGCTGAACGACCGCTTCAAGCCTTGATGGTTTACGGAATTAAAACTTGGACCGTTTGTAAACTGGCATTTTCAGGATTTCTCTTTAACCTATGTATCTGGTGATAAAAAATTAAAAGCATATCCGAAACTGGACAGATAACCACATGGAAGTCTCCGTCACTCCCGTCGATGCCGCCTTGCCGCGGACCTCGGCCGCCGAGCCCTTGTGCTTTGAAAAGGCCCTGCTGCTGGTCTACCGCCTTTTCGACGTCGCCAACGAGATCCATCTCGACCGCGCGCAGGATCTCCTCGCCGGCGCCGCCACCCCGCTCAAGCTGTCCCGCGAGCGCAGCAAGTATCTGCAAATCCCCCGGGCGCCGCTGACGGTCCATCTGGGAAACCGCGAGATCGCCGGCGCCAGCGGCAAGCGCTACTCGGCCGACGTCCACGCGCGCCTCTTCAACTTCGGCGTGGTCAGCATCCGCTACGAGCTGAAGCTGCCGGACCAGGCCGACCACGACCGGATCACCGCGCTGGTGCTGGAGTTCGAGGAGTCCCGGGAACTGGAGGCGGCGTCGCGTTCGGAGGCCGCCAGGCTGTGCGAGCGCGTCGCCTCGGCGGTCGAGAAGCTGGGAACGTGGGAGGGATTCGAAACCTACACCATCCTCATGGCCAGCCGCATGACAGGGGCGACCTCGGCCACCCGGACCGGTCTCGATGAGCGCATGGCCAAGATCCTCCTGGTGGAGGAGCCGGGGGAGGATCTGAGCGAGGAGGAGATCAAGGATGCCACCAAGCACCGTTTCTCCTATTCTCGCAAGGACCTCTGCGTCATCGACTGGAACGGCGCGGTGGCGGTTGATCCCGAGGGCTCCCGCGACATCCCGGACATCCTGGAATTCGCCAATGCGCAGCTCCTCGAGTTCCGCTTTTACGACGACCTCTACGACCGCGAGCTGCAGAACCTCTACGATGTCCTCGCCACGCCGCGCGGCCCCTGGGTGTGGTGGTTCAGCGGCCGCTACCGCAACCTGATCCTCAAGGTCAACCGCCGCCAGATCGAGCTTTTCGAGTTCGTGGAGAGGGTCGAGAACTCCTTGAAGGTGATCTCCGACAGCTACCTGGCGCGCGTCTACCAGGGGGCTCTGGACTCGTTCCGCATCCCGACGAGGACCACCAACCTGAACAGCAAGCAGGACCTGAACGGCAAGATCGCCCAGCTGCTTTACAACGAGTCGCAGGTTTACACCGGCCACTTCTTCGAAATCATCATCATCCTCTTGATCCTCTACGAGATCGTGGCGACGTTCTTCTAAACGCCGTTCACAGGAAGTCGACGGTGATCAGGGAGAGACCTTGAGGCTGCTTTTCCACGTACTTGAGGAGCGCCCTGGCCATTTTTGAAAAAGCATCGCCCCTCGTCCGCGCCCCGCCACGGTTGATTTTCGCCGTCAATGGAATTAGCATCGGTCACTTGGTTGTATTTTAGACCAATCCTTCAGACTGAAAAAGGAGAACCGTCATGCCCACGAAAAAATTCCATAAATTCCTGCCGGTCCTTCTCGCCGTGTCCGCGATCGCCCTCGGCATCCACGCCGCCTGGCTGCGAGAAGTTCCAAAAACCGAGCCGGATCAGGTGGTCGAGGTGGCGCCCGGCATCTATTTCCGCCACGGCGATTTGAAGGGCCACGGCCACTGTAACAACGGCTTCATCTTCTTCAAGGAGTTCGTCCTGGTGGTCGACGGTAACTTCCCCAGCGGGGCCGAGGCCTGCCTGGCCGACATCCGCAAGCTCACCGACAAGCCGGTGCGCTTCGTCTTCGACACCCATCACCACGGCGACCATTCCTACGGCAACCCGGTGTGGATGGCGAACGGCATCATCCCGGTGGCCCACGAAAACGTCTGCCGCGAGATGGCGCGCCTGGAGCCGCAGCGCTGGCAGGAGGCTGCGAAGAGCCGCGAGGATGTCCGGAAGCTCGGCCGCGACACTCCCATGCCGCCGATCATCACCTACCCTGACAAGCTGGTGATCGATGACGGTGCCCAGCGCGTCGAGCTGCTCCACTTCGGCACCGCCCACACCCGGGGCGACGGCTTCGCCTACCTCCCCCGGCAGCGCGTCCTCTTCACCGGCGATGCCGTGGTGAACGGCCCCTACAACTACATGGGGGACGGCAACAGCCACCACTGGATCAAAGTGATCGAGGCCCTCGAGCAGCTCGACGTCGAGGTCGTCGCCCCCGGCCACGGCCCGCTCGGCGACCGCTCGCTGCTCTCGAGGCAGAAGGCCTTCTTCCTGGCGCTCCACGCCGAGGTGGAAAAGGGCATCGCCGCCGGCAAGTCGGCCGAGGAGCTGCGCGACTTGCTCAAGCTGCCGGAGGCAGTAGAGGACTACGCCGGCGACTTCCTCCGCGACCAGATCACCAAGGTCTACGCCGAGAAAATCGGCCTCGAGATGCCCTTCGAGCTGGAAGAGCTGGGCCTCGTCCCCGGCCCTTTGCCGGCGCGTGGCGATCCGGGCTGGACGTCGCCGCAAAAGGTCGTGTGCGCGGGCCCGGCCCTGGCCGGGTGGGCCGAGGACTTGAAGCGCGTCGCGCCGGGCGTGCAGATCGTCTTTCCGAAGGGAAGCGAGGCGCTGCTCAAGGAAGTGGCCGAGGCCGACGCCGTGATCGGCATGGCCTCGAAGGAGATCATCGCCGCCGGAAAGAAGCTGCGCTGGGTCCACAGCGTCAGCGCCGGCGTCGATCCGTACATCGGCCTGGGCACGGAGGAGAGCCCCGGCATCCCCGACCTGGTGAACTCGAAGATCATCCTCACCAACGGCCGCCGCTGCTACGGCCCCGACATCTCCGACCAGGTCTTCGGCTACATCCTGGCTTTCAGCCGCCAGCTCAAGGCCTCGATTGAAGGGAAACAGGCCGCAGGCGGACCCCGGCTCTCCGGAAACGGCGAGCTCAAGCACGGCGGCTTCTGGCGCGCCATCGATCCCGGCGAAAGCCGGCCCGAGTGGGAGCTGCGCGGCAAGGCGATGCTCATCGTCGGCGCCGGCGGCATCGGCTCGGAGGTGGCCCGTCGCGCCGCGGCCTTCGGCCTGGAGGTGACCGCCGCCGACCCAGACGTCAAGGCGGCTCCGCCCGGCGTCAACAAGCTCATCCGGCCCGCCGACCTCCTCCGAAACCTCGCAGGAGCCGATGTGGTGGTCATCGCCTGCCCCTTGACGCGCTCCACCCATCGCTTCTTCGGCAAGGAGCATTTCTCCGCCATGAAAAAGGGGGCCATCTTCATCAATGTCGCCCGCGGGCCCATCGTCGAGAAGGAGGCGCTGGCCGCGGCGCTCGAAAGCGGCAAGCTCGCCGGCGCCGCCCTCGACGTCACCGAACCCGAGCCGCTCCCCGACGGCGATCCCTTGTGGAAGCTCCCCAACCTGATCATCACCCCCCACAACGCCGGCCAGTCGGATGGCGTCTCGCGGCGGAGGATGACCCTCGCCCGCGAGAACCTGCGGCGCTTCGCCGCCGGCGAGCCGCTCCTCAACGTCGTCGACAAGCAAAAGGGCTACTGACGGCCACCGGTTAAAAATTCCGCATCGGTCCGGTATGCTACGCCACCCCGATGTCGCCGATAACCATCACGGTTCAGATCGGCTGACGCGACGGAGCATCTGCGGTAACATGGCAAGCCTACTTCCTGGCAGGTGAGATCTTGCCGATCATCAGCACATCTTCGGTGTTGAAGTTGAACCAGTGGTTGGGCTCTCCGCCTGCGACGTAGACCGTGTCCCCGTGTATCGCGGCCAGGGGGTCGTTGATCCCATAGGGCATGGGCCGGTCGAGTACGGACCAGGTATCCTCGTGCGTGTCGTAGAGCAACACTTCGTCGTGGTGGCCGCGCCACTCGCTAAAGTTCTCTTTCTAGTCGGATTTGCTTCCTGGTGGGCGCGACTTGCCTGGCCGGATTGAGCAATGGTCACGGCTGTGGCTGCTTCCGCCGAAGATGAACAGGTACCGATCCTGGTAAGACAGCGCCGATCGGGTGAATTGGCGCTGACAGGGCGACAGTCGGCCGCGGAGTAACGGGACGCCGGCTGACCCGACGCAGTGAGAATCCCAACACGAACCTCGCCTTGGCGGACATCGGCATTCACCCAGAGACTCCCGCCCTCGATTTTCAGTGGCGGGGTCGTCAGTCGGGCAACCTTCGCGGGGTCTTGAGGCGTCAACGACAGATAACGGTCCCCCGTGAGCACAGCCAGTCCACCCGCCCATTTGGCCTTGAGGATAGATAGGAAGTCTCGCCGTTCTGCTTTCGTCCGTCAAGAGGCAATACCGAGACCATCACCAAGATCGTCAAGGTCCTGGAAAAGGCCGAGCGCTGAGTAGCCAAACGCTGAAAACTTCGATTGTTACGGTATTTCGAGAAGGGAATAGGACAGTGAAGTGGGCTCTATCTTTTAGCCGCTTTAGTTGGCTTCCTTGACAATGATCTCAAGTTCTTGGGAGAGGAGATTGAAATCCACGAGGTTGGAGGTCACCACCAGAGCGCCATGGCGGCAGGCAGTTAAAGCAATCAAGGCATCATTTTGGAAGTCGCGCCGTTTTCTTCAAGTCCTCAAGGAATACCTTGTAGAGCCCGTTTTCCCAGTGATCGATGTAAATGCTGGTGTCTAGAATGACCCAGGACATGTCACGGCTTTTCAAAGCTTCCAGGCTTTAGTTTCCTCCGGCTCCGGTCCATGAATTTCCAGAACCTGGCCATCTCAACGATCCTCTCAACGGACATCCGAACCGCTTCCGCTTCCGTTGCTACCTGGAGGACTTTTTTAGCCTGGCGGATCTTGATTTCATCGACAAAAAATGATTTTCGTTTCAGCTTTGTTGCTGTGCTCATATATCAGGTTCTCAATAAAACTGATTCCGTTAATACATACATATTAATATCTACAGGCATATATGTCATACACCAACTTTTACTATAAGGATTTAATTGGCTTTGAGTCTTATCTTGGCGTCTTGGCGGTTCAATCCTCTTCTTCTTTTCCTCATTCCGCCCCGAAATTTGGTTGCGGCCCCGGCCGCCTTAAAAATTCCGCGTCGGTCCGAAGAGCTGTGACAGCCGGCCGGTACTGTCGCCGAGCTTGTCGGTGGAGGCGTCGATGCGGTCGAGCATCGAGAGGAAGAGGTTGTTGAGCGGAGTATCCTTGGGATAGAGGAGGTGCCGCCCGGGGAGGATGGTCCCGCCCGCCCGGCCGGCGAGAAGGACCGGCAGATCGTTGTGGTTATGGCGGTTGCCATCGCCGATGCCGCTCCCGTAGACGATCATGCAGTGGTCGAGCACGGTCCCATCTCCCTCCTTCGCCTCCTTCAACCGGCTGAGCAGATGGGCGAACTGCTGGATGTGGAAGTGGTTGATCTGGTGGATCTTCTCCTGCTTCTCCTTGTTGCCGCCGTGATGCGACAGGTCGTGGTGGCCGTCGCTGACGCCGATCATGGAATAGCTGCGGTTGCTCCCCTCGTTGGCGAGCATGAAGGTGGCGACGCGCGTCAAGTCGGCCTGGAAGGCGAGGGCCAGAAGATCGCAGAGGAGTCGCATGTGCTCGGCATAGTCCTTGGGGATGCCGGCCGGCCGGCCCTGGGCCGGCAAGCCGCCGTCCTGATCCGGTTTTTTTGCCTCGGCTTTCGCCTGGTCGAGGCGTTGCTCGATCTCTCGCACGGCCGCGAAGTACTGCTCGAGCTTGCGGCGGTCGGTGGCGCCGAGCTTGGCCTGCAGGCGCCGGGCATCCTCCCGCACGAAGTCGAGGACGCTCTTTTGCTGCCGCTCCCGCTTGCTGAGCCCTTCCGCGGCCTCCGCCCTGGAGCCGTTTCCGAACAGCCGCTCGAACACCGCCTTCGGGTCGGTCTCCTTGGCCATGGGCATCGACTCGGTCTTCCAGGAGATGTTGGCTGAGTAGGCGCAGCTATACCCGGAATCGCAGTTGCCGGAGTTCATGCCGCGGTCGCAGCCCAGCTCGAGGGAGGGGAAGCGGATTCCGCCGCCGATCATGCGGGCGGCCACCTGGTCCACCGAGACGCCGACGCGGATGTCGGCGCCGTGGGTCTTGAACGCCTGGCAGCCGGTGAGGAACGAGGCGGCGGCACGGGCGTGGTCGCCGGGGCCGTCCCCGTTGGGGCGGGCCTTGTCCTGGGTGAGGCCGCTCAGGACCAGGAGGTCCGCCTGGAAGGGATCGAGGGGCTTGAGGATCCTCGGCAGCCGGCCGAGGGGTCCGGCGGCCGCCGGCGTCCAGTCCGCCATGTTGATGCCGTTGGGGACGTAGAGGAAGGCCAGGCGGCGGGGGAACCTCTTCCGGACCTCGCCGGCAAAAAGCCGCGCCGGCAGCATCGCCTCAAGAAACGGCAGCGCCAGGGCCGTGCCCAGGCCGCGCAGGAAAGTCCGCCGTGGCAGTGTGAATTCGATCATTTGCTTCCTCTCTCGCCTCTCCGCATTTGAAAGGCGTCCGTTTTGACGATCCCCAGGATCAGGCTCGAAAACCGATGACTGTTCCGAGCCAGCGCCGCGACGATCTGGTCGATGTGACATTTGTCATAATATTCTAACCCGCGCCCGAGGGCGTATGTCAACATTTTCTCGGCCAGGCAGCGGCTGAAAGCCTCGGAATTCCCCTTGAGGATGGCCTTGAGCTCCGCCGGGCCCTTGAACGACCGGCCGCCGGGCAGCGTTCCCGCAGGATCGATGGGGAACTTGCCGTCGCGGGTTCTCCAGGCGCCGACGGCGTTGAAGTTCTCGAAGCCGAAGCCGATGGCATCCATCTCGAGATGGCAGACGGCGCAGCTCGGATTGGCGCGATGCGCCTCCATGCGCTGCCGCAGCGATCCCGACTGCACCGCCTCCGCCTTCTCGCTCAGCTCCGGCACCTCGCCGGGAGGGGGGGGCGGCGGCGCCCCCAGGATCTGCTCGAGCACCCACTTCCCCCGCTTGACCGGCGATGTCCTGGTGGGATTGGAGGTGACAGCGAGGACGCTCGCCTGCGTCAGCACGCCGCCGCGCTGGGCCTCAGGCGGCAGCGGGACGCGCCGGAACTCGCTTCCCTGCACTCCAGGGATGCCGTAAAGGCGCGCCAGTCGGTCGTTGGCGAAGGTGAAGTCGGCATCGATGAAGTCGAGGAGGCTGCGGTCCTCGCGCAGCACCGCTTCGAAGAAAAGCTCGGTCTCCTGGCGCATGGCCGCCCGCAGCTCCTCGTCGAACTCGGGAAAGAGGGTGCGGTCCGGGGTGAAGGTCTTCAAGGCGCGGGTGCCGAGCCACTGGCCCGAGAAGTTCTCCACCAGCGCCCCCGACTTGGGGTCCTTGAGCATTCGCGCCACCTGCGCCTCGAGGTTTCTCCGAAGCGTCTCGGCCCTCGCCTGCGCGAAGAGCTCCTCATCGGGCATGCTGCTCCAGAGGAAGTAAGAGAGGCGAGTGGCCAGCTCCCACTCGTTGATCGGATGGACCAGGTCGGGGTCGGCCGGGTCCGGGTCGACCTCGATGCGGAAAAGGAAGCGCGGCGACACCAGCACGGCCTCGAGGGCCAGCTCGATCCCCTTCTCGAAGCTCTCCCCCTCGCTTGCGGCCAGCTCCGCGAGTCGCGCCAGCTCGCCCACTTCTTCCTCGGTAACCGGCCGGCGGAAGGCGCGCTCGGCGAGACGGCCGAGGATCTCGCGGGCGCAGGCCTTCTTGTCAGCTTCGCCGGATTGGCAGGCCAGGATCCGCTGCGCTGAAGCGCTCCCCTTTTTGAGCGCTTCCGCCGCCAGCTTCTCAGCGGCGGCGAGGTACTTTTCCATGAGGATCGGCGGCAGGGACATGACATCGCCGATATTGTCGAAGCCGTAGCCGATATCATCGGCCGGAAATTCATCGGCGAGCTGGCACTCGAGGCCCAAGAGATCGCGGATGGTGTTCTTGAACTCGATGCGGTTCAAGCGGCGGAGGGTGACGCGGCCGGGATCCTTATTGGCGTTGCAGTCAAACTGGGCGAGGCCGGCCTCGATCCACTGGGTGAGGGTCTGAAACTCGGCGCCGCTCAGCCTCGGCCGCTCCTCGGGCGGCATCTCGCGGGCGCGCAGCCTCTTCAGGACCTTTTCCCAGATCCTCAGGTCCTTGACGACCGCCACGTCGCCTTTAAAGGCATCGAGCGCGAGGCCGGCTTTTTTCTTCGCGCCGCCGTGGCATACGGTGCAGTTCTTCTGGAGGATGGGGACGATGTCGCTGTCGAAGCGGGACGGGCCGCCGTCGCCGGCAAGCAGCGTGGGGGAAAGGCAAACGCAGAAGAAGATCCACGGGCCAAGGAACTTGTAAAACTCCATACGGGCTTTCTCGGTAAAGTCCCTTCAAGGTAAGGGAAGCCTCCGAGATTGTCAACCTCGGATCTTCCCTTCTCAGACCGAGAGCGTCCAACCGGCGACGGCGGCCATTGGCGAAGTTCTCCTTCCAGTTGCGGGATTCGCGGGCCGGGGCAATTCCGGTTAACAATGGCAGGACCGCGGCGGTCCATATCACCGCGGAGAATGGCTGTGAATTTTTCCGGCACCCGGTTACCATCGAGACATCATGAAACTTTCCGTCATCGTCCCGGCCTTTAACGAAGAGAAGCTGCTCCCCCATACTTTGGACGAGATCCGCCGCGCGGTGCAACCCTTTCTCGGGACGGAGCTCGAATACGAGCTGATCGTCGCCAACAACAACTCCACCGACCGGACGGCGGAGATCGCGGCCCGGGCCGGCGCCAGGGTGGTATTCGAGCCCATCCGGCAGATCGCCCGCTCTCGCAACGCCGGGGCGGCGGCGGCCTCGGGCGAGTGGCTGCTCTTCATCGACGCCGACAGCTACCCGAGCGCGGCGCTGATCGGCGCGATGCTCGAGAAGATCCGCAGCGGCCGGCATATCGGCGGCGGCAGCACCGTCTCCGCCCGGGGCTTTCCGCTCTCGGCGCGGCTCTGGCTCCGCCTCTGGAACGCCATCTCCAGGACCTGCCGCTGGGCCGCCGGCTCCTTCATCTTCTGCCGCACCGACGCCTTCCGCGCCGCCGGCGGCTTCTCCCCGGAGCTTTATGCCAGCGAGGAGATCGACCTCAGCCGGCGTTTGAAGCAATCAGGGCGAAGGGAGGGGAAGGGCTTCGCCATCCTCACCCGCCATCCCTTGACCACCTCGCCGCGCAAGGTCGAGCTTTACCGCCTGGGCGAAATCCTCAAGCTGCTCTTCAGGATCGCCCTCCGCCCCCGCAAGATGCTTCGCAGCCCGGAGGGGCTCTATCTCTGGTACGACGGCCGGCGATAGTTCCCGAAAAGTCGCGACCCGCAAATTTACCAGCCGCTCTTTTCGTCCCCAGCAATCGAGGCCACCGGAATTGCCACAATTCGGAGCGGCACGGAATAACGCAAGAGTTTCCCATCCCGGCTCTGTCCAAACTTCAGAGCCAACCTTGAGCGCGCGGAAGCAATCGGCGAGTTTCACAGCCCATTCTCTTTCGACTCCGAAGCGGTCCGGATCCCGGCAACTCACCTGGATGAGGACGGTCCTCGGATGGGGAGGGCGGTCGGCGAGCTCTTTGGCCTCAGGCCGCTCCAGAGGATCGCTCTTATTTGAGGATAGCCTGGCTGTTAACCGGCTGGTTCCATCACAAAAGAGAAAGCCCATTACCCGAAGAAACCGAGGTAACTTAGCTCTTCTCTTTCAATTCGACGACGATGTCGCTGGGTCTGGAGTCATCGATAAGGAGGGAGGAGAAGCATTCCCTCCTATCTCTGGCGGTGACTCTCAGCTCATGGAGACCGGCGCCCAGCTGCGAGAACACGAAGCGTCCATCCTTATCGCTTTCTGCCCGGCGGAGCGATGACGCCACCGCCTCTTCAAGTTCCAGAGACCATCGCAACTCCACCCTGGCGCCGGACACGGGATTCCCCCAGGGATCCAGCACAGCACCGGTCAATCGGCGCCGGCCTTGATTCAAGACCAGCCTGTGGATTCTGGGGTCGCTCGGCCTTAGCTCAAGGCCCTCGATGATAAAGAGCGGCGGTGAGATGGTTTTCAGGACGAGCTTGCCGCATGGGACTCCCTCCGCGTCCAGCCCTCCCCTTTCATCGCTTCTCAGCTCGCGAGACTGCCCCAGAGCTTTGCGGTTCTGAACCCACAGGGTGAGGTGGGGAATGGGAACGCCTTCCGTGTCGGTCAAAAGAGCCAGGAAATTTCCGGTGACCAGGGGCTCAAGGGCGATCTCGATAGCGAGACCCTCCTCGCCGACCTCGAAGGGTCCCAGGGTGTAATTTTTGTAGTTCGCCAGGGGATGCACCCACAACCTGTAATCTTTGGCCATGCCGATATCTTTGATTTCAAAAAAGCCATCGCCATCGGTGGTGGCGCTGTAATTAGCCTGGAGAGAAGCGGAGTAAAGATGGACCTCCTCCCCGCCAATCGGGGCACCCGTGGAGTCCGCTACCCAACCCGAGAGCGAAGTGGTTTTACCCAGCGGCTCCAGCACCAAATCGCAGGAAAGGCTTTCGCCTGGGCTCCAGCCTGTAAGAGCTACGCGGCCGAGGGCCTCCCGGTATCCGGCGTGCAGGGTATGAAGGACCACATGATCCTGCTTCGGGCTCACGGGGACCTCTGAGCGGTAGTTACCTTCTTCATCGGATATCGCAAGCTCCTGTCGCGATGGAAGCAGGGAAATTTTGATCCCGGGCAGTGGCGTTCCATCCCTCTCAATGGCCCTGCCGGAAATCATCGCTCGTAGGGGTTTCTCGAGGACTAGGTCCGCGGAATTGGTCCCTGAGCGGACCGAGAGCTGCGCCGTTAGATACGATCCGGCTGCCGAGGCGGTCACGAGGTAATCCCCTGGCTCCAGATTGATGAATCCATACCACCCTCCTGCTTCCGAGCGGATCTCAAGAGAACCGGCTGGAGCGTAGACAAGACATCCCGAGTTAGGGTTGAGAAACTTTTTTTGCAAAAGCAGGCTAGCCTCGGGCGTGCAATTCCCCTCCCAATCCAGGACGCGTCCGGATATGCTTTCGCTAAAGGGGCCAAGAACATACCTCACCTGAACTCGATCCTTGGGAAAAATCTCAATGGGTTTGGCGGACTGAAGCGGCGGCAAACCGCTCGGATAAAAGCGCAGCAGATACCTTGCGGCGGGAAGCGCTTTGAATGAGAGGAGGCCCATTTTATCGGTGCGGCCGAACTCCCTTTTTTTCTTTGAGAGCAAGGCGACCATCACGTTTTCTAAAGCCTCGCTCCGAGGGCTATGAACCTCAACCTGAAGCTCTGAATCGTCCTTTGCAGATGGCTCTTCAATGATCTCAATCGAGGGAGGTGCTGGCTCGGCTTCGGGAAGCTCTCTCGTCCTGCCGGTGGCACCTTGGCCTGCCACCGGCATTCCTGATGTTGCCAAAAGTGTTATCGAGGTCACCTCACTATCCCCTCCAAACTTCATCCTCTGGCCATGGAATTCCCGTCCAGCTGCCACTTCTTCCGCTTGCCGGAAGCTCTTCCAGTCGAGAAAAAAAACCTCGAGGAGGGAGATAGAGATGACTAGGGAAAAGGTGGCTGCGGCCAGAAATTTTAATCGCTTCACTGCGAGGCTCGCACAAAGGTGGCCGGACTGGTCGACTTCAGAATGGATTTTTTTCCCATCTCGAGACCGATGCACCGGTTGCTGACTCCCAGGACGACAGTGATCTTGTTGAAATCTAATAACTTATCGTCACTATCATCGAAATTGCCCCCTCGATCAAGTCGGAACCATAGAATTTCCACAATCCTCGCTCTTTTTGTATCATCGTCTCCCAGCATCAGGTTCAGCTCAAGATATATGACGACTTTCTCATTTCCTCCTTCAATAAATTGCTCCTTGAAAATCGATCCGATGATACTTCCGCCACTGTAATCTAAAATGTTCCCCCTGACATCGAGGATGTCCACAATAATATTTAAATTTGGGTTCGATTCGCTAGCTCTCAATTCGAAGCTTCCACTCAATTCCTTTCCATTAAAATTCCCATTGGTCCCACCTTTAGTGGTCCACTTGCCTTCAATTTTCGGGTTGGGCCTACTGCCAGGGTTGCGGAAATCTTCATCCAATTCTCGACGGGCTATCATGACGTCACCATTCTGGATTAATTCATCCAGTGAGCCGAAGAAATCGTCCACCGGCAGTCCTTCGGGATGGCATTGATCTTTTTTATCTTTTGTTAGTTTTCCATCGCCAAACCAGGCTTCGGTATTACAACCTGAAAGGATCAGTAAACCAGCAATGGTTGCGAGAATCACTGAGGCCAATCTGCGGAAGGTCTTGAAAATTCTTTTTGAGCTCTTCATTGCCGCTCCTCTATGAAGGAGCAAAATCCCTTTTCACTTTCTCTCTGAAGCCACACTCCACCGCCCGCTCAACGCTTAATAAGCAAAAAATCCTCGAATTTCGGAAAAAGATTTTTATCAATCATAAGTTATGGGTGTGGCTATTTCTCAACGTCGCATAAGAGCCTGTCCCGAAAATCCATTCGGGCTTCGGCCTGCGACCAAGCCGCTACGCGGCTTGATCCCGAGGCGCCATGCTGCGTTGGGCCTTCTCGCCTTATTTCTCCGCCTAATAAGGCTTCGTCGGCCCGCCTCTGCCCCTATATTTACAAGGCGCCTTGGATACAGAAACCCAACAAATTTTTTAGAAAGTTTTCCGCGATATTTGGGGAAATTTTTATCTCGTATTGAAAAACTCTGCCCTCTTAATTTTTTCGCGAACGTGATCGTAATCTTTATCGGTGGCTTCCTTGAAGCCGATGAAATTGTCTTCAATCAATAGAAGCAGTCCTGGTTCCCTCTTTTTGATTGCAATCAGGCGTTTTTTTATGCTCTCAGAAAACTTCTTATCGAGGCCTTTCTTTCAAACCCAAGCCATGTTGGCGCTTGGAAACATTGCGAGGACTCTTAATACTCTATCGTTCTTGACCAGGGTCTCCTTTGCGCCGACGAGAAACTGGCCTTTTTTAACCTTTTTGACAACCTGTTCGTGGCCGCCGCTCTCGCTTTTTAGTTCTGAGCTCGATGGCGCCGCGCCTGGCTTTGTACAACGTGGCGGGCAATGGCGTTGAGCCAGCGGCGAAATGCTTCTTCCCCAGAGCCCTGGAACTGTCCACGTTTAAGCAAGTTGGCTTACTAGCTTCCGGCGAGCTCGGGTGAAGCGCATCTGGGCGGCTTCCTCGGTGGTGCCCATGGCGGCGGCTACCGCGGCCCAAGGAAGTTTGAGGAATAATCGGGAAATAATTACTTCGCGGTCTTCACTCGGCAATCTCGCCAGCTCCAATGAGAGCCGGTCGATTTCTTCCCGGCGTTGTAGAACGGCGCTCGGGCTTTCGGCATGCGGCTCGGCATCCAGGAGCGCGGTGGAAAAACGAACTTCTTTTGAGGCTCGCCTGCGGGCGGCGCGCCAATACTCCGCGGTGTGGAGCACGCGATGCTCTACCACCACCTGGAGCCACCGCAGAAATGCCGCCTCTGAATCGAAATGGCACTTGCTCGCCCCTTTCAGGATATCGACCATGGTCTCCTGCGCGATGTCATCGGTCTCCTCCCGGGCGCGCAGCGCTGGCCCCAGCCGCCGGCGCACCAGCGCCGCCACCCGCTTGCCGTAGCGGCGGCAAATCTCATCAAGAGCCTCGGGCTCGCCTTTCGACAGGCGCTCAAACAAGAAATTGTCTACAGGTCTTTGCATCGCCTCACTCTCTTCCTCCCGAACCAGGCTTTGAGCCCTCTTCTTTTTGCGGTGGCGGCCTGGATGCGGCTGCAGAGGACGCGCCAGAAAATTGGCGTCACGATTCCTTTTTCGACCAGGATCTCCCCCAGATTCTGGCCGAGGGTCCGGCGATCCTGGCAGAGGCGTTTCAGGGCGCGGTAGGAATGACCGCTATGCTCGGCCACGTGGCGGAGCAGCTGTTTTCTCGAGAGGGCCGCGAGCGGATCGGCCACCGGCCGGCCATCGCACTCGAAATCGTAAAGGAAGAGGATCTGGTCGCGATGGACCAGGATCACCGAGTTGGAGGGGAGCTCCACGGGCTTCAAAACCGGCGCCTGGGTTTCGTTGAGGAGGGGCAGGTTGGCGGCGAACCGCGGTTCAATCCAGAATCGCCCGCCGGATGCGCGGATCAGCGCCTGCTCAGGCGGGCCACCTCGCTCTTGAAGGCGGACCTCGCAGTGCGATGCGCTCCCGATCAGCGTGACGACGCCGGCTAGCGGCCGCCGGCGGACGAGCTCCCCTTCCAGCATCAGAATCCGGGCATTGGCCTGGGCGGCAAAGGCCGCATCCTGAGTGGCTTTCGCCACATCGGTGGCCTTGGGATCGAACCGGCAGACGATTTGCGCTTTGCCGAACCGCAGCACATCCCCATCCTTGAGCACAACTTGCTCGCCGGCCCGGATCATGCGGTCGTTGACGCAGGTTCCAAAGGTGGAGCCCGCATCTTCGAGGATCAGCTCCTGGTCTTTTTGCCGGATGACGGCATGCCGGCGCGAAACCGAGCGGTCGCTGAGCTGGACCGTGACCTCCGGCGCCCGGCCAATCTCGATCTCGCCGCCCTCGGGGATGATCTCCCGCGGCGGCAGCGGATCTTCGAGGATGATAAGGCGGCGGTTCATACCTTAATCGGCCTCCTTGCCGCCGGCACCTTTGCTGGTAGCTTTCACCGGCAGGGGCAAGGAGTAGCGCAGGCGCTGGCCGAGCCGGCTGAGAGCCTCCAGCCTCAAGAACTGTCCCTGGCGCGCTGGCGCCGCAAAAATCTCCGCTAAAGAAATTCTCTCGGGGCCACTCCTATTTTCGCGCCATTCGATGGGTTGCTTCAAGGGCTTGGAAGCATCGGAATCGAGCCAGATGGAGACTTGCCCCAGATTTGGATGGGCGTTGAAAAGGAGAGCTCGCCCTTGTGGTTCTTCTTCAATACGCAAATTCCAGAGGAGTTCATCTTCTGGCTGGCGAGTCTTGATTCGCCGTGCAACCTCGAGGACCACCTTGGAACGGATGCGCCCGCCAATCGCTTGGAAGAGATGCTTTGGATCCCCCGATTGCAACAGGAAAGGTGGCAAGAGCAACGCCGCCGGGGTGGACCAGGAGAGCAGCGGATAGCGGTCGCGGAAGCTCGTTGGAACCGGATCAACGGACCAGATCGGATCAACGGACCAGCCATCCAAGCCGGAAGGCGTCTCCTCTTTGGGGTGGAGGGACCAGCTCACTTGCACATCCAACCCCGGATCGACCACCACATCCTCAATGAACCAAGGCAGGATCGGGATGGCGCTCCAGGCAAAAAAGTTGAGCAGGGCCGCTTGCTTGTCCCACCCAGGCGGCTTCGGCGCCGCGCTTTTCAATATGGAAATCTTGACCTCCATGTCCGCTTCTTGAGGCTGCCGCTTCCCTGCGATCCAGGCTTCTGAGCAAACGTTCAACTCCCGGAAAAAGTTGGCCAGATCCCGGGCCCACTCCTCATCTGCCCCGAAGCGCTCCGGATCCTGGCAATCCACCTGTAAACTTACAGCGCGGGGAATAGGTGGTCGGTCCTTAAGCTCCTGATTTTCCGGCCGCTCGAGGGGGCTGGACGAGCACGCGCACAGCCCCGCCAGGGAGGGGAGGAGAAGGAGAACCATGGGATTCTTAAAGGGTCGCCTCGGCATGGCTAGTTCCCCCCTTTCTCCATGAGCGGCCGTGCGCTCAAGGCCGCCTTCGGAATGAGCTGGTTTCCCTTGCCGCCATAGGGAAGGATCAATCGAAATCCCGAGTTTTTCACCTCTTCTGCGCGTTTGAACCCCTGCTGGATCGCCCTGCCCTCTTGATTCCAGCAGCCCCCGAGCACGGGCCAGAGTGAGATGAGCTCGCTTTCTTCCTCATCGCTCAACCATTCTAATGCGGGGGAATCGCTAGCTCGCCGGATCCGGCCTCTCTCCACCAAGGCTCTCCACTGGCTGGGAAGGGGCAATCGAGCCCCCTGATCGGCCCCAATTTTCCCCAAGTTTATCAGCTCCTGAGTGACCCAATCCACCACATCTGCGGCATCTTGCCAGCGGACCTCCGCATCCCCGTTTATGGGGTTTTTCTTCGCGTGGGTTTCGAAGGACAAGAATCGTCGGAGGAGATCTTTGGCGACATCGGTGGAGCTGAACCAGAAACCCTGGAGCTCTTCATTGGCGCGGCTGGTCTTGAAAAATTCCAGCTCCAGTTGGCCAAGGGGGCCCAGGTCGAACAGGTAGCGCTTTTCTTCATCCGGCGCGGATGAATACACCCGGCTGTGAGTTTGAGAACCATCGTTGGCAAGCTTGACGAGAATCTCGACCGTGGTTTGGTTTACGGGCTGGATGCTCACCGGTTGCTCCCAGACGCCATGCCCCACCTCCTGCGCGCGCTCTCCGTTCACCAGGATTTCCTGGATCTCGGGGCCGGCGATCCATCTGGCGGTTATTAGCGTTTTGCCGTCTTTTAGCTCCAGCTCGCCCGAATTTGGCAAGATTTCGACCATCCTGATCCGTTGGATCGTCCACTCCTTCTCCAGAATGTTTCCGGCCAGGTCCACGAGCTTCACCCGGAGCTTTTGCGCTTCCCGTGGAACGGTCAAGGAAATGCTGGATTTGTCTTTTTCAGCCAGGATCGGAACTTGGGTTTTATTTTCCAGGAAGCATTCGCACTTCGAGACATCCAGAGGTTCGCTGGCAGCCAGCTGCAGGAGATGCTCCTCCCGCTGGTCATTCTCCAGGAGGTTGAGGGTGGTGCCTGCGTCTCTTTCACCGCCGCCGGCGATGGAGACCAGCGCCGGCGGCTGAGCATCCAGAACGATGGTCAAAGGACCTGATCGCACTTGCCGCCACAGCCAGCCGATGACGATCACCTCCGCCTTGCACTCGCTCGGGTCGATTTTCGCCCTTTGAAAGTCTTCCCAAGAGGCTTCCGCTTTGAGCTGGCCTTCGCGAATTGTTTCCTTGAGGAAAATCACGCCTGGGCGTTCTCCTTGAACAACCCGCAATCTGACGGCGCCCTCTTCATAACCAAAGCCGGCGATTTTTGCGTAAATTTTCCAGGAATTTTTGGGGCCAAGGGCAATCGAATCCGAAGAAGAAGGCAAAACAACTTTCTCCCACGGCGCCCAGTACAGTAAGGGCAGGGCCAAAACCGCCGTGAAAACCGCCGTGAGCGCCAGCACCCGAGCGGCGCGCAAGATTTGCTGCTTTTTGCTTAACCGGGGCTGGGGCTTCGCTTGCCAGTTTTCGATGGCCGCGACCAGGGCTTCGGCGTTCTCTGGCCGTTCTTCCGGATTTTTCTTGAGCGTCCAGAGAATAATGGCATCGAGCTCCTTGAGGAGGGGAGTGCGCTTTCCCAGGCTGCGGCTTGGGGGCGGGGGGATCTCCGACTCGTGCAGCCGTCGCCAGACCTCGGGATCCGGAGCCTCGAAGGGCTTCCTTCCGGCCACCAGCTCGTAGAGAATGATGCCGAGGGAATAAAGATCGCACCTTGGATCCACGGCGCCGCGCCAGCGCTCCGGCGCCATGTAGGGAAAGGTGCCGGCGATACGCTTTGGGGCCTTTTGAGGGTCCAAACCGTCATCAGACTCCCTCGGGGCGGAGACGATCTCGGCGATGCCAAAGTCGATGACCTTGACATGCCAGCGGCCTTGGATCTTTTCTAGGAAGATATGCTCCGGCTTCAGATCGAGATGGACGAGCGGCGCGCCGGTGTCCTTGCCGCCGTGGGCGGCGATCAAGGCCACCGCGGCCTGGCGAATCACTTCAACCCCATCCTCCAGGCTCAAGCCCCCTTCGGCGATATAGCGGTGGAGGGGCTGGCCGTTGAGATATTCCATGACCAGGTAAGGGGTGTCTTCCTCATCGCCGTAATCGAACACCTTGACAATATTGGGGTGGTTGAGGAGGCTGACGCGCATCGCCTCCTGGTGGAAGAGGCGGCGCCCGGCCGCGCTGGTGGTGAACCGGCGTTTCAAGATCTTGACGCCCACTTTCATGCCCAGGGAGATATGCTTGCCTGAGTAAAAGGCTCCAAAGGCCCCCCCGCCGCGCCGGTTTAAAAGAAGCCACTTGCCGCCCAGGGCGGCCGGCGGCGGCGAGGCCAGCAAGGCATCTGGCGGCGGCTCGGGACAAAGGGGCGTCCCATCCTGGGGGCAGACAAGCGCTCCCGGTTCGGCGCTGGCGCCGCATTTAGGGCAGTGCGATACAGCTCCAAAGAGCTCGCCCGTGCTCGGGATCGATCCCGTGGACGCGGAGATCCAGGCGCGGGCAATGGAAAGATCCCGGAGGCTAGTCCCATCATGCGGGCAGTGGGTCTCCGACATCGGGTGCCGCGTTCCGCAATCGGGGCAGTAGCGCGACCACCAGGCCTCGATGAGGTCTTCGATGTTCCCGGTTTTATGGGAGTTCCCCTCCATCGATTCTTTTTCAGGATTGTCTTCTTCCAGATTATCTTTTTCCGGATTGTCCATGGCCCAGCCTCCATGAATAAAGGACGACGTCCAGACCCAAAACGGACGTTTTTTTAATTATTGGTTTATGTAAATGTGGTTGTTTTCTTGCCCTTTGGCTTCATCACCTGGCGCAGGTGAGCCAGCGCCCGGGCGACAAACTTTCGTGCCGCTTCCGGCTCTTTCCCCAGAAACTCGGCCACCTCGGCGGGAGAAGGATTCTGGCGATAAAGCAGGCGCAGCAGGGCCCGATACCGCGCTGGCACCGTTTCAATCGCCCGCTGGAGGCGTTCCAGCTCTTCCCGTTCAATGAGGATGTTGCTGGGAGTCGGCGTCAGGGCCGCCACCTCGGGAGCATTGGTGCCCGCCAGGCTCACTACCGGCCTATCGGGCTGCCGGCAGCCCGCCTGCCGGGATTTTTGCCAATCCAGGATGCGGCTGCGGACAAGCTTTTTCATCCAGGCCGCTACGGAGCGGAGGTCCTGCTCCTTGACGGAAGGGAGCGCCTTGACCATCGCCAGGCGGAGCGTTTGCAACAAGTCTTCCCCCTCATCCTGGTAGCGCGCCGGACCCAGATGCCGCCGGACAGCGGCTTGAAGGAGCGGCTCAAAGCGCTCGATCAACCGGCTCAAGGCGGCGCGCTCCCCCTCTGCCGCCGCTTGAATGAGCGCCGCGGTGTTCCACCGACAGACTGGACCTGGCTTGGCGGGATCCATACCCGAACCGTATTGAGTTAAATTTCTGCCTTTACGGTCAATATTATAAAGGAAGGGGGTGGAAAAATAGAAGATTAATCTTGTCCTGAAAGGATGACCAGGCCGGGGACGCCTGCAGAGGCGATGATTTCATCCAGCCCATCGCCATCGAGGTCGAGCGGCCGGATCCCTTCCAGGTTGGGTCCGGCATAAGCCCTTGGTGGCCTGATGAAGTTTCCGGTGCCGTTCCCGGCGAAGAGCAGGATGTCCCCATTGCGCAGCCCCAAGGCGACATCGATCCAGGCGTCGCCATTGAATTGCCCGAAGCCCAGATCAACCGGCTGGGAGACCAGCCGGGATTCCCCGGAATACTCCGCCACCGTGTTCTCGGCGAACGCGATGCCGGCGGCGGCTGGGGAGGACAGGAACACGCTCAGCGTCTGGGCGCTTCCGTCCACCACGATCAGGTCATCGCTGCCGTCGGCGTTGAGGTCGTGAGCGCCGATCAAGTCCGGCTGTTGCCCGGCAAGTGAGAGCTCCTGGTGGTCGGGAAGCGCATTTTTTCCCGCGCGCTCAACGACCACCGATTTTTTCACCCTAGAAATCCGATCTTCCACAATGGCGGCGAGGTAAAGATCCCTCGACAGGTCTTTTTGCGGGCGGAGCCAGAAAGGAGCGATCTGCAGGAAACTGGAGTTGCTGCTTGCGCTCCACATCCTTTTCGAGGTTTGGGGAGGAAGCAGGAGTTCGATCAGGGCCATCTCCCTGGCCGTGGCGGCCGCCAAGACCGCAGGCCCGGAGGCGCCGGGAACGACTTTCCAGTCCACAAGAGGCTCTGAAAAGTTGAAGAGCTCGTACCGGTTCAAGACCTCGAGGTCCGGACCCGGTATGGGATAAAGGGAGAGAATTCCAGCGGTTTCAAGGACCGCGAGATCCATTGGCTTATCAAGGCCTGAAAGATTGCCGAGGGACAGGGAGAGCGGCTGGTGTTGGGGATCTTGAAAACGTATCCTCCGGAGCAAAGCGTTGCTTTTAGGAGATCCGAAGTTCGCGATGGCTTCTCTGGTCAAACCTGCCGGAAATAAGACCAGGTCCACCGCCGGTTTTCCTGAATTCCGATCGCCATCTTCGACCAGGGATGCTACCCAAACATTGCCATCGTGGCCGCGAGCCGCGGCAAAGCCGCCGGGCTCCCCTACCCGATCGGGATCTTCGAGGGGGAGCCTGGCAACCGGAGTATAAGTGGTTTCAAGGTCGCGCTCTCCCTGCTTGAAAAGGAAGATCGCCGCTTCCGAGCGGCTCAAGACCGCGAGGATCAAGTCGCCATTGGCATCCCGGAACAAGGCGGTGCCCTGGGGCGACCCCACATCGAAATTTCCTGCGGAACAAAATAAGATCTTGTTGCAGCGATGGTCCTCTACATTTTTTAAGAACACTAATTCCCCGGTCCCTTCGTCGAGGATCGCGAGATCGAGCAAGCCTGCCGGATTCGCAAAAAGATCGAAAACCAGGATGTCCTCCGGATCCCCGCTCCTATCGGTAGTTTCCGAAAGGAGAAGATGGGGGCCGTCAAAGGAAAGAGCCGTGGGAGTATCCCCGGGCTTAATCAAGTTACGGTACAGGCTCACGACCCCGGCGTTGGAGGCCACGATCCATTGTGCTTGCGGCCATTGCGGCTCATTCTGGTCATTAACGATGAAAGGCGTGGCGAGCTCGCCGGCCATGAAGGGATTATTGTCCGTTGCCACCACCTCCACCTCGCCGTTGGTTTTCTCGATTCCTGGAAGCTCTACCGGCGGAATGGCGTCCGGATCGTTGCTGTCCTTATCAAAAAAGCGGCCCGGATTTTTAGGATCGCCGAAGAGGAGGTGGATTTTGTTACCATTCGCCGACGCGCCTTCGCAGGCCACCAGGAGATCGGGAGCGCGATCACCATTTAAGTTGGCCACGGCGACGCCGCGGGGATCATCCAGGGTGCGATAAAAACTGAGGCTTCGAACAGCGACGCCGGGATTCAAGACCACTGCCACAAAATCCTCGATTGCCTCTTTTTTTCTCAGGGTGATGGGGATTATGAGATCCGGGAGGGGGTTGCCGGCATCCAGGGAGGCGGCCGCCATGACGCGAAAACTGACATCGCTCCCCCCTTCGAAATTTTGCAGTTCCGGTGGAATACGCAGATCCAAAGGCTCGGCAAAAAAATCGACGAGAGCGGAGGCTTCTTTTTGAAACCTCGGCGAAACACTACCCTGGTT
>JACQVS010000029.1 GCA_016209605.1 Planctomycetota bacterium | reverse complement strand
GATAAGTCACTTCCAGCGGGAGGTCATCTGTAGGGATGCGACCGAGCGCATCTGGCGGACTATGCCGGGCTGGCAAAGCCAGGCGGATGTCAGGCAGTTCGGCGAAAAGCTTAGGCAAATGGTTGTCCGTGGAAATCCAGGCTAACGGAAAAAAGTAATTTTTGCCGCCTTGGCATCAATCGCTCAACACCCAACAGGGAGGTTAGACCTATGGCAATCAACGAAGCCAGAATCGATGGAACCATCTACACAGACCCCCGCCCGCTGGCGGAAAACAGCGGCATAGTGGAATTCATCCTCTGCCACCAACATTGGGATGTGAATGGAACGGTACTCTTCATTCCCGTGGAAATGTACGAAGCCCTTGCAGAAATGGACCAAGCCAAAAAGGGAAAGCCCGTCCTGGTTATCGGCAAGTTGGTGGAAAAACAATGGATCGACAGCACCACTGGAGAAGTCCGCTCCGCACCCAGGCTCCGTGCCGTCGAACTCAAAGATCTCAAGCCCAGCCATAACTAGCTGAGGAAATTGGCTGATTTCCTTATTACCCGCTGCAATCGAACCGTGCGCTGTCGATCGCTCCAGCCCACTGAAATTTTCTGCCACCCATTTTACGGAGAGTCACCCATGTATGAGCAGAGAAAAATCATTCGCCAAGATCGTGTCCGCACCGTTCCCCAGAGTTTTTCCTGGATCGACCGTGAACTGCTCCACCGCGGCTTCCTGAAGGAAATGTCGCAGGAAGAATTGCTCCTCTATTTTTTTCTGGTCCTCGTCGCCGGTCCCGAGGGCACCAGCTTCTGGGGATACCGCCGCATCGGGGAAATGACCAAGCTCACCGACGATGAAATCATTGGCGCCATCCGTGCTCTCAGCAGTCGGGACCTCATCGCCTTCAGCTATCCGACCTTCCAGGTCCTCTCCATCCCAGGAGTCCCCTTCACCAAAGGAGCCAAAAACGCTCATGCTTAGAGAAATCCCGCTGGCGGAGCTTTCCCTGGCGCTCATCGAAGCCTCAGGTGCCGGCGACAGCGCCGAGATGGATTATCCGCTTGTCGCCTGTAGCGATGAAAGCCGGCTTTATCTCGTCGATGGCTTGAAGCGTTACCTGGCCATGAAAGCGCGCGGGGTGACGACTGCCTGGGTCATCGTTAAACCCTGGAGCCGCACCGAGGCCCTGATCCAGCGGCTCAAACTCAACAATCCAAAACGCCGAACCCACCTCAGCGAAGAATTACAGATTATTGAAACACTCCATTTTAAAGACCAGCTCTCCGCCTATGCGTTGGCGCGGGCGCTTGAAAAAAAGACCGCCTGGGTCGAGCGCCGGATAAATATCATTAAAAATCTAGCGCTCGAGGTAAAAGACCGCTTGCCCGAGGGGCTGTATACGGTCACGGTCGCGGAATTGATCTCATTTCTACCAAGAGCGGAGCAGTTGCCGGTGGCTCTCGCCATCGCCAGCGCGCAGTTTAATCTCACCGAGACTCTCCGGTATCTGAAACTCCTGAGCGCCATGGACCAGCTTGAGCGCAAAAACCAGCTGGTTCGGCCAAGGGAAAAACTCGCGGCGCTCACCGAAACGCCGGCTCCGCTTCCCTGCCCGGAACTGCGCGATCTCTACGAGCGTTTCGAGGCCGCGCTGCGAGAGGCCCAGAAAGAGGACCCGCGGATTGCCAAGGCTCTACTTCTTGGCCTTCGCCGTAAGGTCGAAACGGCGCTCCTGGCCATTGAAGAAAATCAGACCGACACGGCAGCCGCGGTGGCTGCCGAGGAAACTTCAACCCTTTTTAAAGGAGATGTTTATGATTCCAGACGAAACCAGGGATCGGATTCTCAAGCTGAAGGCAGCGGGGATGAAGATCCGCTGGATCGCCCGCGAGCTCAAGATCTCAAGGAGCAAAGTGCGGCAAGTCTTTCGGGGAGAGGAGCCACCGCCCCAGGAGAAGAAACGGCTCTCGCTCCTCGATCCCTTCAAGAACCAGATCCAGGAGCTGCTCAAGGAGAAGGGCATCACCAAAAAGCTCATCTTGAAAAAGCTCAAGGCCAATGGTTACACCGGCGGCCGGACCATCCTCGAGGACTACCTCCGTTCCCTCCCTGGATCCAACGGGGCGCCGAGGGCTTTTGCGCGCTTCGAAACACTTCCGGCCGAGGAGGGCCAATCCGATTGGTCCACCTATACCGTGGAGATCGCCGGCAAGCCAACGACCATCCAGCTCTTTAGCCTCATCCTGTGCTGGAGCCGGTTTCAGTATTTCAGGGCTTTCCCGGATCAAAAGCTTTCTTCGCTCCTCTACGGCCTGGTCGCCGCCTTCCGCTACATGGCCGGGGTGGTCTGGAAGATCGTTTTCGACAATCAGAAAACCATCACTCCCTTCTGGATCGAGGGAAAACCGGTCATCAACGATAAGTTTGCCGAGTTTGCCGCGCATTACGGCTTCAAGGTCCACGTCTGCTTCCCAGGCGCCAAAGAACGGAAGGGCAAAGTGGAAAAGCCCTTCGATTATTTTGAAAGGAATTTCCTGCCGACGCGCAAATTTGAAAGCCTCGAGGACTTTAACCGCCAGCTCCTGGACTGGCTCGATGGGATCTATGACCCGAAGGAAGGCAACCACCGGATTCACGGCACCACCAATGAAGTGCCTTACCAGCGCTGGCTCGAGGAGAAACGCTACCTCTACGAGCTCCCAGCCACGGAGCTTCTGCCGCGGCGGATCGAGGAACGGCAAGTGGCCAAGGACTGCACCCTCTCGGTCCTGGGGACGCTTTACACCGTGCCGCCGCGCCTGGCTGGAAAAAGGGTCTGGGTGTCAATTGGCGATGAGGATCTCCTCGTTTACGACGAGAAAGGGGAAATGGCCGCCAAGCACACGCTCAGTGCGCAAAAAGGCGGCCTCGTCATCGATGAGCGGCACTACCAGGAAATCCGCCGCCACCAGCATGGGATGCCGCTACCTGAGATCGAGCGCCAGTTTCTGGAACGGTTTCCTGACAGCAAGGATTTCCTCAATGCCCTAAAACTCACCCTCCGCTCGGTGGCGCCAATCCACCTGCGGGAAATCCTCAGCCTCGAGCGGCGGTACCGCCGGGAGGAGATCGCCATGGCGCTGAAGATCGCCCTCTGGGAAGGCACGCCCACCGCCGGCCACCTCCAGAAAGTCCTGAGCCGGCGAAATCCGCACGGCGAGCTGGGGGAATTGCGCCAGGAGCTTCCCAAGGGCCTGCGGCTGGGGCCTGTGGATTGTGGGGACAGCGACGGCTATGAAGGCATTTTTGCAACCACCTGAAAAACAGAAAAGAGATTTTACCATGGTACAACTCAAGACACCGGACCCCAATGGCGAACTGAACGCCGGGGTATTACAGGATTTGCTCAGGTCTCTCAGGCTCTTCACGCTTGCGGAAGACCTGCCGGCAATTCTCGAAGAGGCGGCACGGGAGGGCTGGGGAAACCTCGAATTTCTCCGGGAACTGTTCAGCCGGGAAGAAGTGCGCAGGTCGAATCGGCGCTATCAGCGGCACTTGCGTGCCTCTGGGATCACGGAAAGCTATGGCCTCGATCACTTCAATTTTGAACTCGCCAGCGCTCGCGGCGTCAAAAGCACGCTGGTGCGCGACCTCGCCAAGGGCGACTTCATTCGCTCAAGGCGCAATCTCATCCTCGCCGGCAGGGTGGGAACAGGGAAGTCCTACCTGGCGAAGACACTCGGAGCCGAAGCGCTCAAGCGCGGCTTCAAGGTGTACTTTTACAACACCGCGCGACTGCTTGACATGCTGTACTCGAAGGTCAATTCCCCTGAATTTGGCAAGGTTTACTCGAGCATCCGCGACGTGGATCTGTTGATCCTCGACGACCTGGCGTACATGAGTTACTCGAAAGAAAAAATCGAGTGTCTTTTCACTCTTGCTGTGGACCGCTACGAGCTCAAGCCTGGCAGCACGATCATCACTTCGAATACCGATGTGACCGAATGGTGGAAGTTTTTCCCCTCGAAAGCCATGGGCATGGCATTCTCGGACCGGTTACTGGACGGCGCCCAGGGGATTCGCTTCACAGGTCCAAGCATCCGCCAGGAACGCAGTTGCGGCCATCGTGAACTGGCCCCAGAGGATGGTGAATCGGAAAAGGGCGATGCCCAGGAGGAAGTGAAAAAGAAGAAGTAGGCAGATTGGATCTCCCCCGATCGATACTGAGAGCCCCAAGGGCGACGTTTATCCGGCCGCCCTTGGGGTTTTTCTCTTTTCGGAGGGTTTTCTAGAAGCGGAGGGGAATGAAATTCAGCGATCTCTCGATCGAACCTTGAATGAGATTCAAGCAATGAAATGTCGGCGAATGAGATGAAAGGAGGGGTGGGTCATATTTCCCGGCATAATGGGTCTAGAATGAGCGGCAATGACAATCCGGGGAGGGTGTTCACCCGCGACCAGCTTTTGAGCCGGGTCATTGGGGATGATGCCATGGTCACGGAGCGAAATATCGATGTTCATATCCGGGCCCTTCGAAAGAAGCTGGGAGCGCTTCGAGAATTGATCGGAACCATCCGCCGAGTGGGGTATCGATTTCAGTCGCCCGATGATTAAAAAAGTCCTTGCCACCGACTCATTTACGGCCATGGACCCATTGCGCTGTGGACACGCCGGCTGCGGATATTTCGCCCGCAACCACCTGCATGCCTGGAGGGAGGCTGCCGCCGCGGCGCCGAGACGGAAACCTCCGGCCGCGACGACCTGCGCACCATCGAGCTGGTCTTGGGAGCCTATCCATCCGCCGAAACAAGCCAGCCGGTGAAAGTTTCCGGTTAAATTTGGAAGCCGGCTCTTGACAAATCCAATTTTGCCGATAAAGTTTGTCGGCAGTTCCTCGCGTGAGGGGGGAATTCTCGGTAATTGACAAGGCAGCGAAAGGCCGAAATACCAAAAATTTGCCGAACGTCAGGTCTGCTTTGCAGGCGAGGTTGGCGTTTTGGCGAGGTGAAGAGAGCGTTTAGGCCGTGCCACGGATTGATTATTGCAGCATCAAGAGCCTTTCCATATTGGACAGATCTGGTGCTATTTTCGTTCCACGAGGAGTCACTGTGGCTGCGGGGGCCTTTAACCGCTCCGGTTACGTCACACTGGTTGCCTGTTAAACTTTTCAGCGAGCTGCAGGCAGGAGTGGCGCGAGAGCAGCCTTGGCCGAGGTTCCCCCCATCCAAAAAATTAGTGACCGTCACTAATTTTTTGGTCTACCAAGAGCTGCAGCATCAGTTGTTGGTCATCTCCCAGACCCGCCACGTTCACGCTGCGTGGATCTTTTCGATAAGCCTCGGCCAGCTTCTCGATCGCGGGCCATTCCCTGTCCAGCTCCCTAAGCTGCCTCGCCTCCCGGATCCAGAAGCCCACCGACACCCCCAGATGCCCCACGAACAAGGCCGCGAGCAACCCGGCCCGCCAGCGCCCGAGCGGCTCGAGCAGCAATCCCAACCCGGCCCAGAGCACCGGCAGGAGAGGCAGCATGAAACGGGTGTCCTGGCCGAAGGGCCAGAGGATGTAAAGGCCGAGATAGAAAGGGGCCGTCAATGCGAAAAGATCGCGGGTGTGGCGGACCCAGCGCCACCAGCCCACTGCCGCCGCGGCGGCCACTGGAACGTAGACGAGCAGGTTGATATTGAACCACTCGCCGCTTTTCGCGTAAGCCTTCACCATGCCAGGGACCAGCAGCCGGCCGATGGCGCTGATCCGCAGCCGCAGCCCCTCCAGAAGTTGCGCCGGCAGGGCGGCGCTCCGGTCGAAGAGGTGGTCGACGTAGGTCCTGGAGGCTTGCGGCGACTCTGCAGCCATGGCGCGGTCGTAGGCGGCGAGCGCGGACACGGCCAGCACGGCCGGCAAAGCCGCGGCCAGGGCCTGCCAGGCGGCGGGCCGCCAGCGCAGGCGCCCGCGCCGGACTTCCCAGGCCAGCGCGGCGAGGAATCCCGCCGCCAGGCACAATCCCGCCTGGCGGATGGCGCATAAAAAGGCCAGTGCCAGTCCTCCAAGGGCCGTCCAGGCGACGGTTTTTCGCGGGGACGCGGCCTTCAAGGCCAACTCCAGCACCTCAACCGTCCAGATCAGCGCCGCCATGAAAGCCAGCTCGCTCAAAGTGCGGCGGTAGTAGATCCACAGGCTGGCGTTCGCCATCACCAGGCCGGTGAGCAGGACCGCTCCTTGGGGAAACAGCCGGCGCGACCAGCGGTGGATGCCGGCGAGCAAAAGAATCGCCAGGATCCAGTGGAGGACATGGAGGACGAGGAACGGCCGGTCGGAGAGCAGGAACGCCGGGCTGATGAGAAGCGGATAGCCCGGCGCGAAGAAGAGCTGCGGGCTGCCGAAGCGGGCGGCGGGGCCGCCGGCGGCGATGCTCCGCGCCATGGAGAGGTAGGCGCAGTCATCCTCCCCCGGCCGCCACCAGGGGCTGATTTGCGCCGCCAGGAGGAGCATCAGAAAAATCAAAAAGACCCGCCGCATGCCAGTCTCCGGCGGAGAGACTCCGCCAGGAAATACCGCCGGGACTCGTTGAGCAGGGAGATGTCCTCCGTCTTGATATCGGCATGACATTTCGGGCAACTCGGTTTCATGATCTACGACCGGTCCTTTTCCTTGAGCAGCTTGTCGATCAGGGATTTCGATAGGAAGGCCGGATGGCCGCGCCAGCGGACGATGCCCTTTTTGTCGACCAGCGCCGCCGCCGGGAAGCCGGAGACCCGGTACGGCGGCCAGGTGGCCTCCTTGGGATCAAGGGCCACATCGAGGAACTCCAGGCGGCTCTTCTGGAGGTAAGGCTCCACCGCCTCGCGGTTCTGCGGATCATCGGGATTGGCGACCCCCAGGAAGACCACCCCCTCGGGCGCCAGCTTCTCCATCAGCCGCCGGAAACGAGGCAGCTCCTTCTTGCAATTTGGGCACCAGGTGGCAAAGAAGAAGATCACCATCACGCTCCCCTGAAAGGTTTTGATCCCCTCCTTTTCCGCCACCCCGTGGATCCACTTGGCGGCTTGCACCGCCGGCGCCGGGCGGCCGACGAGGTCCAGCTCGCGGAGGTATTTGCGCGCCTTGCCAATCTCGTCTTTCTGCTCGGGGAACTTCCTGATCAGCTCCTCCAGGGTCGCCTTCGCCTCCTTGGGCCGGTCGAGGGCCGCCTGGCAGATGGCGAGGCGAAAGAGGGCGAGGATCCGGTCCTTGAACTGCGGATAGGCATCGAACACCTCCTTGTAGGCGGCCCGCGCCTTCTCCGGCTCATCGAGGAGCAGGTGCGAGGTGCCGATCTTGAAGGCGGCATCGGCGGCCTTCTCCTCCTTCGGGAAGCGCTGCAACAGATCTTTGAAGATCACGATCGCTTCGCCGAGCGGCCCTTCCGGCCGCTCCCCCGCCAGCCGGCCTTCGGCGGCGTCCTGGCCCTTCCGGAAGAGGGCCATCGCCTTCTGATAGAGCTCCTCGGCCTCGCTCTGCGTCGGCGGAGGGGCTTTTTCGTCGGCAGCAAGGGGAATCGCCAGCCCCCAGATCAGCACCATCCACGTCCAAGCGCCGGGTGCCAGGATCCTGGCCGCACGGGCGATCAAGCACCGGATCATTTCAAAATCCTTTCCAGCTCCGCCTGAATGCGGTCGCGGATGAGGTCACGGGTGCGGCGGAACTCCTGCAAGCGGAACTCCTCGGTCCCGCGGCTGAAGGTCGGGTCCTCGAAGGGCCAGAGCTCCCTCGCGACCCGGCCGGGGAAGGCCGGGCACTCCTGGGCGGCGCTGTCGCAGACCGAAATCACCAGGTCGGGCGGATTCTTCACAAACCGGAGGATCGACTTCGACTCGTGGTTCGAGATGTCGATCCCGACCTCCGCCATCACCTGAACGGCCAGCGGGTGAACGAAGCCGGCCGGCCGGGCCCCGGCGCTCAAGACCTCGGCCCGGCCGCCCGCCAGATGGCGCAGCCAGCCTTCCGCCATCTGGCTCCGGCAGGAGTTGCCGGTGCACAAAAAGAGGATCCGCTTCTTACCTTTCACGGTTCCCATTCACTTCAGCTGTTCCAGCAGCTTGACCGCCTCGCGCACCAGCAGCTCTCCGGTGCCGCGCTCGACGAAGCTGTGGAAGCCGGTCCACACTTGATATCCGCCCAGGTCGTACGCCTGCTCATCGGGAATGTAGCCAATGTAATCGTTGGCGACTCCGGCCACGCAGGTGTAGCGGAAAGGGGAGCGTCGCTTGATCTCGAGACCCAGGACGGTGAAAAACTCGCCGGGGACCCCGACCCAGGCCACTTCACCGATCCGCACGGCCTGGATCCAGGTTTTCCGCTCCTCGCCTTGCAGCGGGCCCAGATGCTTGCGCATGTTGCGGAAGACGTCGATGACGTACTGCGACCCGCCGACGCGCTTCTCGCAGTAACTGCGGACCGCGGCATCTTCGGCCTGCTCATCGAAGCGCCGCACGCGGTAAGCGACCTCCTTCTTGACCGCTTTGAGCGGCGACGCCGGAGCCGGCGACGCCCGGCCGAGGGCATCCCGAACGGCATACTTGATGCGGAACACCATCTCGCTGCAATTCAAGGTCAAGTTGTGGGTCGATCCGAAGGCGCCGGCGAAGAAGATCGCCGTCCCGCCCAGCTCGGCCTCCAGCTCCTGGCAGGCCAGGCCGTAGAAACCGGGGGAGCGCTTGCCGGGGCTGCGCGCGCCGATGCAGTGCGTCGAGTGGTTGAAGAGAAGCGCCTGGAGGCGCGAACTCCCCGGCTGCCGGAAGGCCAGCACCGGCAGATCGCTGTCAAAAGGAGCCGTGGGGCGGATGGCATCATCTCGAGAGCCCACCCAGAAGATGGTGCCGTCGCCGAGCAGCAGGCGGCTGTTCTGCCCGACGGTGGACTCGACGCCCAGGCGGAAGAACATTTCACAGGGCTCGGCCTGGCCCATCTTCCGATGGGCCTCGGCCACCGCCAGGACGATCCCATCGCGAACGCGGCCGCAAAAGGTCTCATCGCGCTCGTAGCCGTGGATGGTGACGGTGCTGGGCGCGTGATGGGTGTGGGTGGCGTTGACCAGGACGTGATCAAAAGGGATGCCGCACTCTTTCTCAATGCGCCGCGCCGCCTCATCGAGGTAGTCGCGCCGGATCATCAGAATGTCGCACGCCACCATGGCCAGCTTGCTCTGGCCATCGGAGAGCACGGCAGCGGCCGCGCGCAGCTCCCCTTCCTGACCCGAAGCCAGGCCCGGCCCGATCCCTCCGCCGATCACCATGGCGTCTTCGGCCTGAAGGGCGACTGCCGCCGCCCCCACCTTGACGGGGGCCGGCGGCATGGATTCTCCCAGGGCTTTCAAGCCCCATCCAGCCAGGAAAGTGAGTCCTAAGAGTGAAATTTTACCGATCATTCCCTTTTCACCGCTTCCTTTCCCCTCGGCACCAGTCACTCCTTCGTCCTGGCGGCTAGCTGCCGGTCGATCATCAACAGGACCGGCCCGCCGGTTTTACTGGCACCGGCGCCAGCCAGCTTCAAGGTGTCGACGATCTCCTGCGCCGCCCTCTCCTCCTCGACCTGTTCGGTGACGAACCACTGCAGGAAGGCCTGGGTGGCGTAGTCCTTCTCCTGGAGGGCCAGGTCGCACAGCTTGTAAATCGACGCCGTCACCCCGCGCTCGTGCTCCAGAACATGCTCAAAAACCTCTTCCAGCGAAGCATATTCCCCCTCCGGCTGCTCAATAGCCTTGAGGGCCGCCTTGTTCCCCCGCTCCAGGACATGATCGAGGAGCTTGGTGGCGTGGCCGATCTCCTCCTCCCACTGCACCTGCAGCCAGTGCGCCGCGCCTTTCAAGTTGGCTGAAGCGCAGTAGGCCGACATCGCCAGATAGAGGTAAGCGGAGGAAATCTCGTTCTTGATCTGCTCGTTGAGGGCATTTTCAAGCTTCTTTGAAAGTGGTGGCATCGAGTTCTCTTTCTTTCCTGTCTTTCGAATCTTTGGCGAGGCGTCTTCGCCACGCCAAAGATTCGAAAGACTTTAGCTTATAATTGGTACTCGCACATGGATTTATTTTCCGTAAAATATCCGCACTTTGTTTGCGCAGATTTTAGTCTTAGATAAACACCCTCGGCAAGGACATCTTTGACTAGACTTTAGAAATTCCCGAACCCCTGGATTCATGGCCCAACGCAAGGCAAAATCGTCGAATCAACTCCTCCACCACCCGGCGGAGGCGCATCATCCCCATCCCGAGGATCCCGAGGAGCTGAAGCGGCGGGGGATCCGGCCGATCCGGAAGCTCCTGGTCGCCAACCGCAGCGAGATCGCCATCCGCATCTTCCGTGCCTGCAACGAAATGGGCATCGCCACCGTCGGCATCTACAGCCAGGAGGACCGCCTGGCGCTGCACCGCTACAAGTGCGATGAGGCTTACCTCATCGGCAGCGGCAAGGGGCCGGTGGCCGCCTACCTGGGGATGGACGAGATCATCGAGCTGGCCCTGGAAAAAGGCGTCGATGCGATCCATCCCGGCTACGGATTCCTGTCGGAGAACGCGGAGTTCGCTGAAAAGGTCGGCCGCGCCGGCTTGATCTGGGTCGGCCCCGCGCCCGAGGTGATGCGCCAGGTTTCCGATAAGATCAGCTCCCGGGAGCTGGCCAAGCGGCTGGGGCTTCCGGTGATTCCGGGCACCGAAGGTCCGGTGGCCGGCCTGCAGGAAGCTCTGAAGTTCGCCCACCAGCACGGCTACCCCTTGATGATCAAGGCCACCCACGGCGGCGGCGGCCGCGGCATCCGCCTGGCGCGCCATGAGGCCGACCTGCGCGAGCTCCTGCCGCTCGCCCAGCGGGAGTCCTTGACCGCCTTCGGAAGCGCCGAGGTCTACCTGGAGAAATGTATCCTCGGGCCGAAGCATATGGAAGTGCAGGTCATCGGAGACCGTCACGGCAGCCTCATCCACCTCTTCGAACGGGACTGCTCGATCCAGCGCCGGCACCAGAAGGTGATCGAGTTCGCCCCCAGCCTGGCCCTTGACGAGGCCAAGCGCCGCCGGCTGTGCGACATGGCCGTCCAGTTCGCCAGGGCGGCCGGATACCAGAACGCCGGCACGGTGGAGTTCTTGATGGACCAGGATGGCGAGCTTTTTCTCATCGAAATGAACGCCCGCATCCAGGTGGAGCACACCGTAACCGAGATGATCACCGGCATCGACCTGGTGCAGGCGCAGATCCGCCTGGCCGAAGGATACCAGCTCTCCGATCCGCAGGTGCGCGTCCCCAGGCAGGAGGAGCTGGCCCACAAGGGCTACGCGATCCAGTGCCGCATCACCTCGGAGAACCCCAAGAAGAACTTCGTCCCCGATTACGGCCGCATCAGCACCTACCGATCCGCCGCCGGCTTCGGCCTGCGCCTCGATGGCGGCACCGCCTTCACCGGCGCCATCATCACGCCGTACTACGACTCCCTGCTGGTCAAAGTCACCACGTACGGAAACGACTTCGTGGAGGCGGCGGCGCGCATGTTCCGGGGCTTGAGCGAGTTCCGGGTGCGCGGCATCTCCACCAACATCCCGTTCCTCCTGAACGTCCTTCGCCACCCCACCTTTCTGGCCGGCAATTGCGACACCGGCTTCATCGACTCCTATCCCTCGCTCTTCACCTGGCCGGAGCCGCGCGACCGGGCCAACAAGCTGCTCAATTTCCTGGCGGACATCACCATCAACGGCAACGCCATTGTCGGCGACGGCTTTCAGGGGCTGCCGCTCCACCATCCGCCCGCGCCCCCGGCGGCGGCGCACGCGGCCGTGATCCCTCCTGGCACCAAGCAGATCCTCGAGCGGGAGGGCCCGGCCGGCCTGGCCGCCTGGGCGAAGGAGCAGAAGAAGCTGCTGGTCACCGACACGACGTTCCGCGACGCTCACCAGTCGCTGCTCGCCACCCGCATGCGCACCTACGATATGCTGGCGGTGGCGGACTACTACGCGCGCAAAGCCAGCGGCCTCTTCAGCCTGGAAATGTGGGGAGGGGCCACCTTCGACACCGCCATGCGCTTTTTGAAAGAGGACCCCTGGGACCGCCTGGCCAAGCTGCGCGCCCGGATCCCCAACCTTCTCTTCCAGATGCTGCTGCGCGGCTCGTCCGCCGTTGGATACACCAATTACCCCGACAACGTGGTGCGGGAGTTCATCAAAGAGTCGGCGCAGGCCGGCATCGACATCTTCCGCATCTTCGACAGCTTGAACTGGATCCCCGGCATGGAAGTCGCCATGGAGGCTGTGCTCGAGACCGGCAAGATCTGCGAGGCCGCCATTTGCTACACCGGCGACATCAACGACCCCAGCCGCCCGAAGTACAATCTCAAGTACTACGTCGACCTCGCCAAGGAGCTGGCGCGGCGCGGCGCCCACATCCTCGGCATCAAGGACATGGCCGGCCTCTGCAAGCCCTACGCCGCCGAGAAGCTCATCCGGGCCCTGCGCGAGGAAATCGACGTGCCGATCCACTTCCACACCCACGACACCAGCGGCACCCAGGCGGCGGCGATCATCAAGGCTTGCGAGGCCGGAGTCGACATCGCGGACCTGGCCATCGCCAGCATGAGCGGCCTCACCAGCCAGCCGAACTTGAACTCGCTGGCGGCGGTCCTGCGGGACCATCCCCGCGACACCGGCCTTGACCTCGATGCCCTCAACCAGATCTCCAGCTACTTCGAGAACGTCCGCAAGCTTTACTACCCCTTTGAAAGCGGCATGAAAGCGGGCACTGCCGAAGTCTGGCTGCACGAGATGCCCGGCGGCCAGTACACCAACCTGCAGCAGCAAGTTCAGGCCCTCGGGCTGGAGGACCAGTGGGACGAGGTCAAGCGCCAGTACCGGGCGGTGAACTTCCTCTTCGGCGACCTCGTCAAGGTGACGCCGAGCTCCAAGGTGGTCGGCGACATGGCGCTCTTCCTGGTCTCCAACAAGCTCCATGCCGAGGATGTCCGCTCCCAGGGGAAGAACCTCAGCTTTCCGCAGTCGGTGGCACAGCTCTTTGAAGGCCACATCGGCTTTCCGCCAGGAGGCTTCGACAAGGAGCTGCAGAAGATCATCCTCAGGGACCGCAAGCCGCTCAAGAAGAGGGCGGGGGCGCTGCTCAAACCGGTGAACTTGAAAAAGCTGCAACGGGCTCTGGAGGAGAAGCTGGGGCAGGACATCAGCCGCCGCGATGCTCTGTCGGCGGCGCTTTATGAGAAAGTTTTCGATGAATTCGCCGCCGAACGGAAGAAGTACGGCGATGTCTCGCCGATCCCCACCAAGGACTTCCTCTTCGGCATGGACCTGAACGAGGAGATCCTGGTGGAAATCGAGCCGGGAAAGATCCTCATCGTCAAGCTGGTGTCGGTGTCGCCGCCGGCGAAGGATGGAACGCGCAAGGTCTACTTCGAACTCAACGGCAGCCCCAGGGAAATCATCGTCCGTGACAAGCGCAGCAAGGCCACCGCCAAGGTCCGCGCCAAGGCCGACGCCGGAAACATGCACCACCTGGGGGCCGCCATGCCCGGCGTGGTGGCGGAGGTGAAGACCGGTACGGGAAGCGAGGTCAAGCAAGGCGACGTGCTGATGGTCCTCGAAGCCATGAAGATGCAGGTGAACGTCACCGCCCCCAAGGATGGGATCATCAGCGAGGTCCTGGTCGGCAAGGGAGACACGGTGGAGGGAGGAGACTTGCTGGTGGTGTTCCAATGAAGCGGACGTGTGGAAAGAGGAAAGGTACGGTTGATGTTAGAGGCGCGCCGCGTGGCCGTTGCGCGGGCATATGCTTCCCAGGGCCGATTTCCCTTTAAATGACCAAAGAAACTTTTTATACTGGGTTGATACCGACGAATTCACAACCCGCGAGCTGCTAAGTGCAGTCTTTCGCAAATAATTGTAGGGTTAGAGCGAGAGATTTTGACTACCTGCAAGGCGCGAGGCCGGAGGCGATACGGGACGGAGTATCGCCGAGGCCGAGCAACACCGCAGGGAGGCAAAAGATCCGCTATAACCCTCCAAGAATTTAAGAAAGACGGAACTAAGCCCAGTATGCCAATCTATGAAGCAATACGCTGATCTATGAAGATAGCCATCAAACAATCAGGACGGCACAAGAAGAATCTGGGGCACTTGATCGAGTCCAAGGCGCCGCTCAAAAAGAGCTTCAAGAGCTACCGGGAGGAAATTCAAAAGCTCTATGATGGCCCCGCCGGGGCCTTTTTGTTTGCCGGCAGCTTCGTCTCCGGGCACGCGCCCATGGCCAAGCGGCTGTTTCGTCCCGGCGCCTTCGATCTGACCGGCTCGAAGCTCATCCTCGATGCCGGCTGCGGAGCCGGAAAGTTTACTGATATCATTCTCAAGCGCTGCGATGCCGATGCACAGGTTTTTTGCTTCGACCTCTCCGTTGAAATGCTGCGCCGGGGCGTCCGTCACTTCAAGAGCGGCCGAGCCTTTCCGGCGGCCGCGGACATCACCCGCCTGCCTTACCGCGATGGCTCCTTTGACTGCGTCATCTGCGGCTGGGTGCTGGAGCATCTGCCCGATCCGCTCTACGGATTGCGCGAAATCGCCCGGGTGCTGAAGCCCAGGGGCAGGATGCTCATCTTGACCACCGAATCGACCTTCTTCGGCGCCTGGGTCAGCCGGTTTTACAAGTGTAGAACCTACCGCCGCGATGAGCTGATGTCGGCCTGCCATCAGGCCGGGCTGCAGTGGAAAAGGGAGTTCTGGTGGTCGCGACTGCATCGGTTCCTGAAGCTCGGGGGAATTCTGGTGGCGGCGGAAAAGATGCCCGCTTCGAGATCGGCCAGTCCCCGCCGGCGCGCTCAAGTACAAAAGCCGTTTTCTTAAGGAACCGCCGTTAATCAACCCCGATCCCGCAAGTATCTCCGGTCTTGGAGTCTGGCCAGGGTGCAGATTTCCAAGCGGCGGGAGGTTTCCTGAGCGGAATACGAGATGTGGAAAATAAAACCTGACCGTTGTCTCATTCGTTTCGGTTTGACCTCGTGTTTACTGATGATCCCCCCCGGTGAACTCCCCGGGCAGCAGCCCTCGGAGAGGAAGCCGGATGAGTCGGCGCTGGACCAGTTCCTGAAGGAGAAGGGGATTCAACCGGCGCCCCAGCCCTCGCCTTCAGGAGCGGAATCGAAGCCGGCGGCCCCCTCCAGCGCCGACCTTTGGTCGCGGCCGGCCGGCGGCGCCAACCTCCGGCTCATCGATATCTCGCTGGACGGCCTGTTCGCCGCCGGCGCCTCGACCGAGCGCAACTCCAGCATCGAAAACCTGGAAGGCGGCGGCCACGATCCTCACAAGCGCGGCTTCACCATCCAGAACGTCGAGTTTTCCCTGGTGGGGGCGGTGGACCCCTACGTCTCCGGAGAGGCCCATCTGGTTTACTTCATCGATGCGGGCGGCGAATCGCAGGTCGAGCTGGAAGAGGCCTTCCTGACCACCCAGTCGCTCCCCTTCGGCCTGCAAATCGAGGCGGGGCAGTCGTTCGCCGAGTTCGGCCGGATCAACCCCATCCATCCGCACGCCTGGCACTGGATCGACCAGCCCATCATCAACAGCCGCCTTTTCGGGGAGGATGGCCTGCGCGGCCCGGGCTTCCGCATTGGCTTGCTGACGCCCCTCCCCTGGTTCTCGGAGCTGCACTTTGGTATGCTGAACGCCAGCGGGGAAACCGCCGCCAGCTTCTTTTCAAGCGCCGGAGCCTTTGATGAAAGGCCCATCGGCGGTCGGCCTTTCGTCGATCAAGAGGTCCGCAGTTTGAACGATCTTCTTTATCTCGCCCGCTGGGACCACGGTTTCGATGTGACCGAGACCGTTTCCGCCAAGACCGGCGCCTCCGGCCTTTACGGCCCCAACGCCACCGGGCTCGATGGCTACACTTTCATTTACGGCGCCGATGCGGTCGTGAAGTGGCGCCCGGTCAACAACCGGCGCGGCTGGCCGTTCGTGATACTGGAAAGCGAAATCATGGGACGGTATTACAAGGCTGACAGCTTCTTCAGCGACAGCGGCACTCCTGGAAATCCCGCCGATGACATATCTCTCGATGGAGCGGTCCTCCAGGACTGGGGCTTCTACGCCCAGGTGCTCTACGGCTTCATGGAGCGCTGGGCCGCCGGCTTCCGCTACGAGTACGCCGCCGGCAGCGGCCGCGATGTCCAGGTCGATCTCGCCGCGTCCACTTTCGCCACCGGCATCGATCGCAACACAGATCCCTTACGCGACGACCGCCACCGCTTCTCGCCGCTCCTCACGTGCTTCTTGACCGAGTTCACGCGCTTCCGGCTGCAGTACAACCTGGACCACGCCGAGCATCTCGACCCCGGCAAGTACGCCCACTCCGTCTGGTTGGGAGCGGAAATTATCTATGGCAAGCACCCGGCGCACTCGTTTTAATGTCGAGGAGGTTTGACATGAAAATTCACATGCACAAGTTGATTCGAGGCATTTCCCTGCTCGTCGGCCTTGCCGTCATCGACGGCGCGGCCCCGCGGCTGGCGGCGGAAGAGGCGGAGCCCCTGCGCCTCTGCGCCACCGTTCCGGACCTCGGGAGCCTCGCCCGCTCGATCGCCGGCGCCGCGGCCGAGGTCACCGTCTTTGCCAACGGCGCCGAGGACGCCCATTACGTCCAGGCGAAGCCGAGCTTCATCAAGGCGCTCAGCCGCGCCGATCTCTTCATCCAGAGCGGCCTGGAGCTGGAAACCGGCTGGGCGCCTCCCCTTCTCAACAACGCCCGCAACCCGCGGATCCTGCCCGGCGCCGCCGGCTTCCTGGATGCCTCGAAGGCCATCGCTCCCCTGGAAATTCCCACCGGCCCCGTCGACCGCTCGATGGGCGATGTCCATCCCTTGGGGAATCCGCACTACCTGACCGACCCCGTGAACGGCCTCAAGGTGGCCCGGCTGATTCGGGACAAGCTAACCGAGCTGATGCCCGATAAGAAGGCCGAGTTCGACAGCCGCTTCAAATCTTTCCAGGAAGAGCTGGTTGCCGCGCTGGCGGGGGAGAAGCTGGTGAAGAAGTACGATGCCGCCAAGCTCGCCTTGCTCATCGAGCGCGAGCAGCTCGAGGAGTTCTTGAAGAAGCAGAAGGAAGAAGCGTTGCTCGGCGGCTGGTTGGGGGCCGTGGGGCCATTCTCCGGCGTGAAAGCGGTCGCCGATCACAACCTCTGGCCTTATTTCGCACGGCGCTTCGGCATTCAAATGGCCGGCTTCATGGAGCCCAAGCCGGGGATCCCTCCCTCGACGAGACATCTGCAAGAGCTTATCAAGAAAATGCAAATTGAAAAAGTGGCGCTCATATATGCCGTTTCCTATTATAATCCCCGCCACGCCCAATTCGTTTCGGAGCAAACAGGAGCCAAGGTGCTCGAGCTGGCCCATCAAGTGGGCTCGCGAAGCGGAGCGGACGATTACCTCGAGATGGTGGATCACAACGTCAAAGTTATTGTGGCCGCTCTTGGAGCCAAGCCATAATTCCTATGGAAGATGCCGATTGCCTGCTAAAAGTGGAGAAGCTTTCCCTGGCCTACGGTCACAATCGGGTGCTGGCCGATGTCAACCTGGAGGTGCGCCGCGGCCAGATCTGGTTCTTCGCCGGACCGAACGGCTCGGGGAAGTCGACCCTGCTCAAGGGCATCCTGGGAGCGCTTCGGCCGAAGTCCGGCGCTCTATGGTTGAGCCCCGAGCTTTCCAGCCGTGAAAAAGTCGGCTATGTCCCCCAGCGATGCGATTTGAATCCCACCCTGCCGACGACGGTGCGAGAGTTCGTGCTCTTGGGGACTGCCGGCTTGCGGGCATCCCGAAAGGACCGGCAAGCAAGGCTGTCCTGGGCCCTCGACAAGGTGGGGCTTGCGGATTTTCAAGAAAGGGATTATTGGTCCCTTTCCGGCGGCCAGCGGCAGCGCGCCCTGGTGGCGCGAGCGCTGGTCCGCCGCCCGCGGTTCCTTCTCCTCGATGAGCCGACCAACGGCCTTGACCTTCCCGCCGAAGAAGCTCTCCTGCAATCGCTCGTACACCTCAACGAGGAAGAAAACCTCACCATCGTCTTCGTGACCCACAACCTTTCCCTGGCGGCGCGCCATGCCACGCACGTTGCCATCTTCCTGGACGGATCGGTCATCTGCGGCCCATGCTCGGAAGTTCTCAACACGGAATGCCTCTCCAGGCTCTATCCGGTTCCAACCGCCACCTTGAAGGCGATCATCGAGCCATGGAGATCGCTCCAGAAGGCTTCCGGAGGCCAAGCATGATCGGGGAATTCCTCTCCTCCTGGAGCTTGTTCTACAACTCGTACCTGGCGACGTGGTTGATTGGAATCCTGCTGGCCCTTCTCGGAGTTCCCGTGGTCGCCAAAGATCAGATCTTTTTCGGAGCGGCGGTCTCCCAGGCTTCGACGTTCGGAGTGGCCCTTGGAATCGGCCTGGCCGAGCTTTCCAGCGCCGAATTTTTCCAATGGTTCGGATCGGAGCAGGCGCTGGCGATCCTGGCGGTGTCTTTTTCTATTCTCAGCGCTCTCTTTGCCAGCCGTCACTCACGCAAAGGCCAGGAAAGCCAGGAGTCGGTCACCGGCTGGATTTTTCTCATCGCCAGCAGCTTGACCATCCTGGTCGTCTCCCACTGCACCCACGACCAGGAGCACATCCATCGCTTATTCTCCATCAGCCCGATCGGCGCCACCCTCACCGATGTTGTGGTTTTCTCCGTGTTCACCCTCGCCACCGTGGCGCTTCTCATCCCGCTGAACAAGCGCATACTGCTCCTGGTGCTGGATGAAGAGATGGCGACCGCCGTTGGCATCAACGCCGGCTTCTGGTCGATGGTCATCTTCGGCTGGATCGGCTTGGCCTTGGGACTTTCGATCCACACCTCGGGAATGCTTTACACTTTTGGCTGCCTCGTGCTTCCGGCCATGATCGCCAAGAACTTGTGCCGCGAGGTGCGCCCGATGTTCTTCGCCGCGCCGGCGGCGGCTCTCGTGATCGGGATCATCTCCTCCATCCTCTCATACCACTATGACCATCCCCCAGCCCACACCGCCGTGGCGCTCCAGAGCGCGGTGCTGGCGGCGGCGTGGCTGTGGAGGTGGATACGATATCTCGTCAAGAGCGTTTGAGAGTCCTGGTTGAATTTCGCAGCCTCCTCATTATAATGGTACTAAAATTGGTCCTTTTTTAGGCCTAAAGCTTTACAGGAAAATATTCATGAAGCTCGCTCAACGTGTGAAGCCTATCAGCTATCTGAAATCGCATGCTTCCGAAGTGCTCCGTACGGTCGCTCAAGAAAAAAAAACCTTACTCATCACCCACCATGGAGAGGTCAAGCTGGTGATCCAAGGCATTGAAGATTATGAGGCGCTGCAGGAAAGCCTCGCCTTGCTGAAAATACTTGCCCTGGGGGAGGAAAAACGCCGATCTGGAAAGTTCAAGAGCGCCAAAAAAGCCTTTGACGACCTCCGCAAGCGAATCAAAGGTCTGGAAAAATGAACTTCCAGGTGCAAGTTCTCGAGGATGCCGAGGAAGATCTCTTCGAAATTTTCAACTTTGTAGCCGTCCATGACTCTCTGGAACGCGCTTACCATCTTCTTGCCAAGCTGGAAGAACGATGCGGCTCCCTTGGAAGCTTCCCCCATCGAGGCCGCATCCCGCCGGAGCTGAAGTTTCTAGGCGTTCTTGAATACCGCGAAGTCCTTTTCAAGCCTTACCGGATCTTCTTCCGCGTGGAAAAGCTCAACGTCTTCGTGTATGCCGTGCTGGACGGCCGTAGAGAGCTGTCGGAACTGCTCCAGCAGCGGTTACTCCGATAAACCTCAAAACACCCTCGCCCACAGGACCTTGAGGTAGCGGCTTTCGAGGCAGTTCGACATCACCGGGTGGTCGGGGCCGGCTCCGGTGAGGTTGAAAATCTGCAGGCGGCGGCGCAGGCGGTGGGCGGCCTCGATGACCAGGCGCTCGAAGTCCTCCTGGGAGAGCAGACCCGAGCACGAGCACGTCACGAAGAGCCCTCCGGGGGCGACCAGCGCGACCGCGAGCTTGTTCAGGTCGAAGTACTTTTTCCTTCCCTCGGCTGACTCGCCCCTCGAGGCGATGAACTTGGGCGGATCGAGCACCACGGCATCCCAGCGATTCCGGTTCGCCTGCATCTGCCGCGCGTACGAAAAGGCATCGGCGTGCACCCAGCGCCCCTGCACGTGGTTGAGGCCGGCGTTGTGGCGGGCCTGGTCAACCGCCTTTTCATCGAGGTCGACGCCGGTCACCTCCGCCGCCCGGCCGAGAGCCGCTGCATAGACGGCAAAGCCGCCGGTGTAGCAGCAGAGGTCGAGGACGCTCCGCCCTTCGACCAGACCGGCGAGCCGCTTGCGATTCTCCCGCTGGTCGCAGAAGAAGCCGGTCTTGTGGCCCGACTGGAAGTCGACGGCGAAGCGGAGGCCGTTTTCCTGAATCCGCACCGAGCGCGGCGGCTCCCCGGCCAGCCGGGCATCGGGCGCGAAACCTTCCACCCGGGCGATTTCCGGGTCGGCGGCGACGAGATGCCGCCGGGTGCCGCACAGCTCGGCGAGGACCGGCAGCCACTCCGGCAGCCGGCGGTAGATGCCCAGGCTGTGCGCCTCGACCGCCAGGACATCGGCAAAGCGGTCGACCACCAGGCCGCTCAAGCCATCGCCTTCAGAATGCACCACCCGATAGGTATCCGCGGCTTCATCCAGTCGCAGCACCTGGCGCCGCCAGCTCACCGCCGCCTCGAGAGCCTTCCGGAAGAAGCCGGCATCGACCACCTGGTCATCGAAAGCGACCATGCGCAGGGCGATCTGCGAGCGCGGATTGAAAAATCCGCTGCCGAAGCGCTGGCCGCTCTTGTCATAGACGGCCACCAGCGCCCCCGGAGCCGCATCGGTCGAGGCCGCGCGCACCATGCGCTTGTAAATGTACGGATGGAACGCCGCCGAGCGCAGCAGCACCCACGGCCTCGGCCAGGTCCGGCTCTCCGGCGGCAATGCAGGCTTGGAGTCTTTCATAATCCTTTAGTATAATGAACGGATCTGGCGCCAGATCGGATCTCATGAAAATGAACTCGGCTAAATTGGAATCCAATTTTCTTATCTTGGCAACCGTTTCTATCGGGCTTTCCGCCGCGGTCCTCGCTCCCGCCTGGGGGGATGGAACCGTGCAGGGGAGGGCGCGCTTCGAGAGGATCAAGGGGAAGCCGCTCATGGGCTACGCGGAGCTTTACGAGTCGAACCTCTTCCTCTCGCCGGACCAGGGCCTCACCACCGCCCCCTCTTACCGCCTGGGAGCGCCGCCCAACCAGCCTCCCCGCCATGATGGCTCCTATTCCCTCACGGTCGCCGCCGGCGCCTGGACGGCGCTGGTCAACCAGCCGCTCTTCTTCATCCGGCCGAAAGTGCTTCCCGGCATTCTGGTCCGCGACGGCCAGACCATCACCCGGAACCTCGATCTGCCCATCGACTACTCCACTTACTTCACCGACGCCTGGACGGTCTACGATTCCGTCTGGATCCAGACCTTCGTCGCCACCGGCGCCTCGATCACCGGCGTGAGCTGGAGGCTCGCCGGCACCAACGCCACCGAGGTACAAGCGAGCCTCCACGCCGATGACGGCGGCGCCGATCCCGGCTCCTGGCCGCTGGCCTCCCCGAAAGCCTCCAAGAGGGACACCGTCGAGACGCTGGCGGACAACTGGGTGCGCTGGCGCTCCGGCGAAGTGCCCACCGTTCCCGGACAGAGATATGCCGTCAAGCTGACCGGAGCCGCCGGCGGCGACCGCAAGTTCGCGGTCTTCAGCCGCGCGAAAGATGGGAACAGCTACGCCGGCGGGCAGGCTTTCAACTCCAGCGGCGCCCCCCAGAACTTCGACCTGAACATCACCGTCTTCTCCGACAGCGACGGCACCGCCATCCTCTACAACAAGACCACGGCCGGGCTCGGAGAACTGCGCGACGGCTACTACGACCGCAAGTGGGGGCAGACCTTCAAGGCCGCGCTCGGGACCTCCCTCGCCGCGGTCGACGTCTGGGCGGCGGGGGCCAACAACCGCTGGGACCTGGACTTCACCTTCAAGGTGCTCCGAGGCGGCCCGGGCGGCCCGCCAATCGGGCCAGCGAAGACGGCCAAGGCGGCCTACCAGGCCTTCGGCGCCGGACTCCACGGCGTGAGCTACAGCCCCGGCGAGGTGCCGCTGGCACCGGGGGAGACTTACTATCTCGAGTTCACCAACCCGGAAGGCTTCAATCCCTACATCCTCGACGACCCGCGGGACGCCTACCCCGACGGCGCCGGCTATCAAAACGGCCTCCTCAAGGCCGGCGGCGCGGTGGATGTCAGCCTGACCATCGCCGCCTACACCTTGACGGGCGGAAAAATCACTGGGCAAGTGATCGATGAAAGCTCGCGCCAGCCCATCGCGGGCGCCGCCGTCACCCTGGTGGAGCTGGGGCGCCTCCGGCTCACCGGCGCGCAGGGGCTTTACGAGTTTCGCGATGTCCCTCCCGGCACCTACTCGCTGACCGCCGCCAAGACGGGCTACAATGCCGCCAGCCGGCAGGGCATCGCCCTTCAAGGGGCCGAGACGGCGCAAGCGGACTTCTCCCTCTCCTCCCGGATCTGCGCCCTCGACTTCCGCAATCCCGGCTTCGAGTCGGACCTCGACGGCTGGAGCCGCTACGGCGATGCCCGCAACCGCACGGTGGACACTTCCGGCGGTCCCTGGTTCGGCGGCATCACGGCTCACGAGGGGAGCCGCTTTCACGGCAACGAGATCAACGGCTGCTGCCTGAACGGCGGCCTGTACCAGCAAAAGTGCGCTGTTTCAGGGCATCGCTACCGCGCCTCGGTCTGGTCGAACGTCTACTGGATCAGCGGCGTCGCCGACGACGCGACCAACCGCATCGGCCTCGACCCCGGCGGCGGCACCAACGCCGCGGGGCCGATAACCTGGAGCGCCCGCCACCGCCAGCCGCTGAGCGCCAAGGAGGCCTGGCAGAAGATCAGCGTCGAGGCTCGCGCCACCGGCCCCATCATCACCATCTTCCTCGACTTCGCCCAGCGCCAGGCTTCCGGCAACCAGTGGCGCATCAACTGCTTCGACTTCGTAGAAGTGGCCGATCTCGACGCGCCCGCCAGCGGCCTCCGCCGCGGCGACTGCGACAACGACGCCCAGAGCGGGCTGGCGGATGTCATCGCCCTCCTCACCCGCCTCTTCCTGCGCGGGCCCGCCCCGGCTTGCGAGGCCGCCTGCGATGCCAACGCGGACGGCGGGCTGGACGTGTCCGATGGCGTCTACCTCCTCCTCCATCAATTTGCCGGCGGTCCCGCCCCGCCCCCGCCCTGGCCGGACTGCGGCCCCGACCCTACCGCCGATCCCTTGCCTTGCGGCGCCTCGTCGTGCTAGAGCAGCCAGGACCGCAACCAATGGTCCCGGCCAAAGAAGAAAAAGATGAAGAGGATTGAACCGCCAAGGCGCCAAGGTGAGCTCCGCGACCAAGCCGCTACGCGGCTCGGTGCCCGGCGCAGGAGCGAATGGCCGGAGGAGCCGGGTACCCGCTTGCGGGTGCACGAAGTGGTCGCTCCGAGGCCCGCCTGGAGGGTGAGAGGCGAGCAAGGGCGCAGCCTCGAACGCCCGGAAAGGTCGGGCACCACGGAGTGGTCGACCTTGAGGGCCGCCCGGAGGCGACGAGCGAGAGCAAGGAGACCGAAGGGGAGCGCGGAAGCGCGAGGACCGAAAGGGCCAAGGTGAGACGCAAAGCGAATTAGAGAGCGATCTTGGGACACCAAGACTTCTCTGAAGCCTGCGTTGAATATTTGATGTAAGGCCCTAAACGTGGCGGTACACCTGAACCGTCACGTCGTCCTCCACCTCGAAGCCCTCATCGCGCACCGCCGACAGGATCAGCCGAACCGAGTCCTTGGTCTTGCGCTTGTAGATCTGCTGGCGCAGCAAGGAATCCTCCAGGCGCTTTTTCCCGAACAACTCCTTCTCCCCCTTCCGCAGCACCGACTCGGTCAGCCCATCGGTGTAAAAAACCAGGCAATCCTTGGAACAGAGGGGGATTTCCTCGTTCTGGTAGGCCACGTCCTCGACGTTGAGAGTGAGGCCGCCCTTTTCCGGCAGCTGCATCACCCTATCCTGGCGCACCAGATAAGGCGCGTGGTGCCCGGCGTTGGCATAGATAAAGCGGTCCCGCTGCGCCTCGATCACGCCATAAAACATGCTGACAAAGAGGTCCTCGGGAAACGGAAAACGAAGGGCGAAGCGGTTGGTTTCGGTGACCATGTAGGCGGGATCCTCCCGGCCGGGAAGCTGATCGAGAAAACGGACCAGCAGATCGCGATACCTTGAGGCCCTCTCCTCGTGGCCGGAAACGTCAAAAATCAAGAGGCCCCGCTGGCTGGGGCTGATCTGGAAGAAGTCGCAGTGGTCGCCGCCGGAGAGATGGGCGTGCAGGGACTGCCGGTACTGGTTGTAGCAAGTCTCCTGGAGGAGCTTCTCGGCCGAGGCGATCAAGGGCTCCATGCCCATGGACAGGATCTGGCGAAGCCGCTGGGGGAGGATATGGAGGATCTCGATGCTCTTCCGCGAGGCGTTCTTCAAGGCCATGAAGGCATCGGCAATCCCCAGCGCCAGGGTCTGATCTTCGAGGCCGCTCATGTCGCCGTTCAAATAGATGAACTTCGACTTGGTGATGAGGTCGGCGACCTTGCCGTCGACGCGCTGGCCGGCAAGGAAGTTTTCCATGTCCCGGTAGTACTGGCAGAGCTTCTTGCCCAGGCTGGGGCTGTACTCATTGACCAGCAGCGAGCTTTTGATCGACATGATGCTCCGGTAGCCGGTCCTGGACAAAGCTTGCGAGATGGCCGATTTGGCGAGCAGGAAAAGCTCCACCTCGTTCAAGGCCATTTGAGAGCCGATGGCCTGGGAGGTCATGGCGCTTCGGGTGACCTGGTCCGCGGTCGTGCACCCCTCCCCCATGGCGACGGAGGCGAGGAGGTGCTTGGGCTGGATGTCGCGGCACAGCCCGACCACCATCTCCTGGATCTGGTCGTCATACTCGCCGCCGATGACGGCCTCCGCGCCTCGATCTTCCGCCAGCCAGTCGGCAAAAACCCCCTGCACTTGCTTTTTCAAATCCTGAACCGCCGCCAGCGGGGGAGTCCTGGAGGGCACCCGAATCAATGGAGCCGGCGGCGCCGCCAGGACCTCGGGCGTGCCAACCGCAACCGCCGCGATCCGGGAGGGCGGCTCGGGGGGCTGGACCGGCTCTGCGGGGCTTGTGAAGGCGGCCGCTTCTTCAGGGCTCCCGGCCAGCAAGCCTCTGAGAAAGCCCGCGACCTCCGGATGGAACATCTCCCAGAAATCCTGAATCCGGCGCGGCGCGTAAGGGTGGAAGAGCAGCTCGAGTTCTTCCAAAGCGGCCTTTTCCCCCTTTCCCGCCACCTTGACGGTGTCCGCGCCGGGAATGAAGGTGTACTCGCCGCGCTTGCGATCCAAGTACAGATCATTGGGAAAGGTCACTGGTCCACGGATTTCACGGACTGCCGGACTCATGCTGAACGGTATTCATATCTGTAGAAGCTGTAAAACCTGATAATGCTTCGACCCACCCATCGACTCTGCTGACCGGACTGGGACACCTATATATCGAAAGGATCGGGATCAGCCGTTGAGTTTTATTGAAAGTTCCCCAGGGGTGTGCTAGACTTCTCTCTGTACTGTCGCTGTTTTTGGACCGCGTCCGGCTAAAATACGCGGCTCAACTCATTTAAAGGAACATGAATGCTGCCTGAGATGCCGATAATCGACCGTGATGGAAGGGGCGCCGTCGATTCCCGATCCCGTGGCCGCCCCGCCTCGATCTGGATTTTGCTGGCGTCCCTGTCTGTCCTGATCCTGCTCCTGGCTTTCCCCCAGTCCCCCCTGTCCTGGCTGCCTTCCTTAACCCGCAGCTTCGCCACGACTCCCAACCTGGCCAGCGCCCCTAAAGAAGCGGAGCCCGACTACTCCGACCTCTTTGACCACATCCTGTTTTACCTGAGCAACTACTACCTCGACCTCAGCCGCGCCCAGCCCGTTTATCTCCTCAAGCGGGCGCTCTCGGCCATGGAAAACGCCGCCGAGGAGATTTACGTCGACAACGCCGATCCGGACAAGCCTTTCATCCGCATCCACGCGGGCGACAAGTTCATCGTCCGCTCCCTGAGCCGCGTCACCACCATCGAGGGGGCCATCGAGCAGCTCAAGGATATCTTCAACTTCCTGAAGAGCAACTACCACGGCAAGGTCTCCCTCAACGAGATCCGCTACGCCACCGCCAACGGCCTGCTCTCGGGCCTGGACCCACACACCCTGGTCTTCAGCCCCAAGGCCTTCAAGGACTTTTCCGTTCACATCGAGGGAGAAATCGTCGGCGTGGGCATGCTGGTCGGCAGCCGCGACGGCAAGCTGAACGTCGTCGAGGTGCTGAAGGGCACCCCCGCCCAGAAAGCCGGCTTCCGCCGGGGGGATGTCATCTTGAAGATCGGCGAGGAATCGACCGTCAACATGTCCGTGACCGAGGCGGTGCAGAAGATCCGCGGCCCGAGGAACACCAAGGTCGTCCTGACCATCAAGCGACGCGAGTCCCCCAACAGCGACAAGATGGAAACGAACCAGATCACCGTCACCCGAGACCGGGTGCTGATCAAGAGCGTCGAGTCGAAGCTGCTCCCCGGCAACCTCGGCTACGTGCTGGTGCGCAACTTCGACAAGAACACGGTCGACAGCCTCAAGGAGCACATCCAGAAGATCGAGAAGGAAAGCGACCAGAAGGAGCTTGCCGGCTTGATCCTCGACCTGCGCGACAACTCGGGCGGGTTGCTCAAGCAGGCTGCCGAGATGGCGGACATGTTCCTGAGCAGCGGAAACCTGTACTACATCGCCGACAAGAAGGAGGTGGCGCCGACGGAGGCGGAGGATGCCGGCAACGAGCCGAAGTTCCCCATGGTGGTCCTCTGCAACCAGGGATCGGCGTCGGGCGCGGAGATCGTCATCGGCGCGCTGCAGCGCAACCACCGGGCGGTGGTCCTCGGCAGCACCACCTTCGGCAAGGGCTCGGTGCAGCAGCTCCATCCCTTGAAGTACGACGCGCAGATCAAGATCACCGTCTCCGAGTACCTCATTCCCGACAAGATCTCGATTCAGGAGAACGGCGTGGTGCCGGACCTCCTGGCGGACCGGTTGGAGTTCACCAAGAAGGCCATCGACCTCTTCCCGGACACCCATCAGGGGACGGAGAGGGACATCGAGCGCCACATCGTCTCCAAGTATGCCAGGCACATCGCTCCCATCGTGAAGATCGAGTATCCCTTCATCCCGCCCGAGGAGGATCCCAACGCCCCGGACCCCTTCCTGAGCGGAGACCTGAAGCCCATGGATGACGCCCTGGTCCAGATCGCCTCGAAGCTGTTAGGCATCGCCATTGCCGATGGCCCCGGGAAGAAATTCCGCAGCGACCTCTTCCTGGCCAGCCACCAGGCCGGCGTCGAGGCCATCCTGCAGGAGCAGTACGGGCAGATCGTCAAGCTCCTCAAGGAGCGCGGCATTGACTGGAGCGCCCCCCCGGACGCGAGCGCCAGTGCATCAAAAGACGGGGCATCAAAAGATGGGGATTCAAAAGACGGAGCAACCAAAGACTTGACTTCAAGAGAAAGGCCGGCGCTGGAGCTGTCCCTCTCGCACGAGCTCATCGTTCGGCCCCCGGCCGATGAGGATGATCCTTATCCGGAAAAAAACCTGCTCCTCAAGGCGCGCCTGACCAACCGCTCCGGCCAGACGATCTACCGGGCGGCCGGAATCTCCGAGGCCGATTACTTCGCCTACAACGAGCAAGAGTTCCTCTTCGGCAAGCTGGAGCCGGGCCAGACCATCGAGCGGGCCGCGGAAATCACGCTGCGGCCGACCTCGGCCAGCCGCAACGACCTTTTTTCGGTGATCGTCAAGGCTCCCGGCTTTGATGGGTCGCTGGCCCAGGCCACCCATGACGTCACCCTCCAGGCCGAGGAGTTCCCGGAGTTCACCTACTCCCTCACCTTGCTCGATGCCAAGAAGAACAGCCCGATCACCAGCCTGGCGCCGGGAACCGACGCCCTCATGAAGGCGAGGATCAAGAACCTCAGCAAGGAGTCCTTGAAGAAAGGGGTCGCCCTGTTGAAGAACGAGCAGCGCCGGGACATCGACCTCGAGGTGGGGAGGAAAATCATCGATGACCTGAAGCCCGGTGAGGTCCAGGAGATCGAGTTCAAGTTCCAGGTGCGCGAGGACTCGAAGGAAGAGGCTTTCAAGTTCGAGTTCGGCATCGTCAGCTCCCACCACGTCACCGGTTTGAGCCGGGAGTTCGAGATCAAGGCGGCCGCGGGCGATGGGAAAGAGTTCAAGAACGATGAAGAGCTCAAGGCCCCATCCATCGCCCTGAGGATGACGGCGGGCGGCAAGGAGTACACCGCCGCGGATGTTCTGGTCACCGACCAGGACTTCGTCGATCTGTGCGCCCGGATCGAGGGCAACAGCCAGCCCTATCAGGCCTGGGTCACCACCGCGCTCCTGAGCATTCACGAGGATGACAACCCGGACAAGATCTACTTCACCAGGTCCAAGGAGGATTCCCAAACGAACGAAGGCCGGCCGGCCGAAGGCCAGCTGAGCGGCAAGGACTGCAGCTTCGAGCTGCGGGTGCCGCTCAAGATCGGCCAGAACGTCATCTCCGTGGTCGCCACCAACGACCTGGGGCTGAGCCGCAGGAAGATCCTCTTCGCGCGCCGGGAGCCGGTGAAGACGGTCAAAGAGGTGACCGAGAAGGCGGAGCGGAAATAAAAATAGGGGGATTTTTCACCACGAAGGCACGAAGACAAGAAGAAGAATAATTTCTTCTAATGAATTCCCCCCATTAAAACTTCTCGGGTCATTTCATACCATCGAACTCCGCTTTCTTCCCCCGCATCTGTTCCTCGAGGGCTTTTTTCTGCTCCTTCAGTTCTTTGAGACTGGCCCGATGCTGGGCCAGCTTTTCGGGGTTGTCCTGGTCCTTCTCCAGGTCATTTTCCTTCCAGCGGAGGTCGGCCAGGAGCTCGACGCGCTTCGACTCCAGCTCCCCCAGCTCGATGCCCAGAAGGGCCTTCTTTCGCCTCGCCACGACCTGGTCCCGCCGGGCCAGCCACTCCCCCGAGGCGCGCAGGCGGTTCTCCTCTGCGCGGGTGCGCACCTCCTCGATCTTCCACTGGATCTGCCGGATCTCGGCCTGAACGCGCCCCTCTTCCTCCTGGAACAGCTTCAAGGTGTAGCCGTGGTCTGCCGGGGCAAGCTCCTTCATGCGCTGGCGCACCGACTCCAGCTCGTTCCGGTTCCAGAAGAGGTCCCGCTCATAGAGGAGGACGTCCTGGTCGAAGTGCAGGGCTTGGCGCAGCAGCTCATCCTTCTCCGAGAGGGGCTGGGGGGCGGCCTCGAGCCGGCTCAGCTCCACGTCGATCGCCGCGAGGCGGGTCTCGTAGGCCAGGCCATGAGCGTAGCGGTTTTGCGTCGCCTGGAGGACCTCGGGTTCGAGCTCCTTGCCCAGTTGCCGGATCGCCTCCGCCTTGAACTTTTCCTGGGCATCGAAGACCTTGAAGTACAGGTGGCGAAGGCGGGCGGCTTCCAGATGGCCCTCCTTCTGCAGCTTGACGAGCCGGCCGGCGATCCGATCCCTCTCCTCCGGCGCCAGCTTGGCGGGGTCGCCCCCTTTTTCGAGGAGCGCTTGCATCTCCTTCACCATGGCGGCGTAGCTGGACTTGCGCGCGTCGATTTCCTCCGCCAGAGGGGCCAGGGAGCTGAGAAGCTCGAGGCGCTCGGGCTCCTTCTCGAAGCGGCGGGCCATCGAGAGCAGCTCCGCCTCGCCGGCGAGCCGGCGGATGACCAGGGTCGCCGGCACCTTCTCGCTCACCAGGGCTTCGAGATCCGGAAGCGCTTTCGGATCGATGTCCAGGGGCCCCATCCAGGGGGTCAGCTCCTCCAGGTCATTGGGATGGAAGAGCAGCTTGAAGCTCAAGCTCTGCCGGGTGGGATCGCCAATGGTGATCTCGACGGCGCCGGGGATTTGGAGCTGCGGGGGCTCGCCCAGGGGGATCTTTTCCCCGGAAAAGGTGAAGCCGCGGATGAACGGGGAGAAGCCGAGGTCCGGGTCGCGGAGGGGGTCCCGCAGCAGCTTCTCGGCCGGGACCTCCCGCGTTTTTCCCTTCCATTCCCACCGCAGCGAGATCAGCACCCGGTCGCCCAGGTTCCAGCGCAATTCCCTTTCCCGGGTCGCGTTCCAGAAGGAGGGGGGGTTCAGTCCGAGCGCCAGGATGGCATGGTAGAGCTCCTCCCCCCGGGAGGAAAAAGCCACCACCGTCTCATGGGTCGGCCCGGACAGGTGACAGGCAAAAACCTCGATCCGGCGGGTCGGATTGACGAAGTGGCAGGGGACCAGCACCTCCCCGGCTTCCTTGTCGATCTGAACCGGGGAGGGAGCCTCCTCCTCGTCCCTCGCCCCCTCGGCCGCCGGAGGGGCCTGGCCGGCGGAGAGCGCCTCCAGGTTGGGCTCCCCGTCCAGCTCCTCAAGATCCCCACCAACCTCAACCTCTGAATCTGGAAGAGGTTGGGATCTGGAGAACTGGGGGTTTTCCAGGTGGTCAACCCGGACCACGGGGGGCTCGGAGGGAGGCGAGGGCTGGGTGTGGGCGACGCACCCCAGCAGCGCCAGCTCTGCCATCCAGAGAGAAATCCATGCCGCGGCTTGGTAAGATCGGGTCATCGTTCGCGTCCTTATTGATGCTTTGTTCAGGGCGCGCCTTGGGCAGCCCATCAAAACCACCTCATT
>JACQVS010000025.1 GCA_016209605.1 Planctomycetota bacterium | reverse complement strand
TGGCGGAGGGGCTTCACTAAAGCAGCCACGGCCGCAACCAAATGTCAAAGCCGAATAAGAAAAAGATGAAGAGGATTGAACCGCAAAGACGCCAAGGACGCAAAGTTAAGACGCAAAGCGAATTGGAGAGCGGTCATGGGACGCCAAGACATCTCCGCAGCCTGCGAAGAAGTTTTGATGATAGAGTCTAAAGCCGCCGGGGCTGCAACCGAAAGTCGAGGCCGAATAAGAAAAAGATGAAGAAGGATTAACCGCCAAGACGCCAAGAACGCCAAGATAAAACGCCAAGCGGATTATAGAGCGGTCCTCGATAATCCAGACCTCTCGACAGCTTACATAGAATTTTTGGAGTAAAAGTCTAAAATGTCGTGGTGAGCGAGCGCTTGATCGTTTTCAATCCGGCCTCCCGCCGCGGCCGGTACGCCTGCCGGCAAGTCCAGAAAATCATCTCGAGCCGCGGCGAAGAGCTTTCCCGGCGGCTCCAGTGGATCCCCTTGAGCGAACTTTCGGCCCTCGAGGCAGTCTCGGCGGAGCGCGTGATCGCCATCGGCGGCGACGGCACCATCAACGCCGCCGCCGCCTGGCTGCTTGGAACCGGCGGTCAGGCGCCGCTCGCCATCATCCCCGCCGGCACCGGCAACAACCTGGCCCGCGGCCTCGGCATCCCCCTCGAGCTCCAGCGCGCCATCGAGCTGGCGTTAGGCGGCCGCCATCTCCGCCCCCTCGACGCGGCGCGGTTCGAGACGGGGCCGGATCGCCGGAGCGCCCTCATGGTGCAGACCTCCGCTCTCGGCTTTCCGGCGGAGATCGCCGCCCGCTATGACCGCCTGCGCCGCCATCCCCTCCTGCGCTGGCTCTTCGCCCCCGCGGGGCCATACGTCTACCGGCTGCTCGCCCTCAGTCGGCTGAAGGCCGAGAAGCGCAAGGAGGAGCGCGGCGAGAGCCTGCTCCGGCTCAAGGCGACGCTCCCCGGCGAGGAGCTGGAGGAGACGGTGCTGGCGGTCTTCGTCGGCAACGAGAGATCCACCGGCGGCAATTTCCTTCCCTGCCCGAAGGCGGAGGTGGACGATGGGAAACTCGACCTCTGCCTGATCCGCGCCGGCACCGGCGAATCGTACCTGCGGCTCTTCCGCAAGGTGGTGCGCGGCGAGCACCTGGCGCTCGAGCGCGCCGTCGTCTACCGCCAGAGCGCCGGGCCGCTCGAGCTGCGCTTCACGGCGCCGGTGCCAATCCTCATCGATGGCGACGTCCGCCTGCAAAGCGACGCGTACCGCCTGGAAGTGCTGCCGGCGCGCTTTCGCGTCGTCGTTCCCTGAACATGGTCGTCTTCGCGCCAGGTTCTTTTTCAAGTTCCCGCGGCTCGCTCTCTACTCACGGGCGCTTGCAGTTTTCTGATAAAGTCGATAGCATTTTTCTTTTAAAATGAATGGCCCGGCACCCCTGGGTGTAAGGAATAAAAAACTTCGAGAATGCGGACGGAGGTATCGAAAATGCGATGGTCAATCTCCAAGGGAATATTCTGGCCTGCTGTCGGGATGAGCCTGATTCTCATTCTGGCTGGCAATGGATTTCACGAGGCGCGCCCCGCCGACGAGGATTTGTGGCCGCCTCGAGGTGCGCTTCATAGGGGCGACCTGCCAAGGATGGGATCAGAGGTGGCCCTGAGGGCGGGGTGCGACGGGGTTCCCGTGTATGGATTCGGCTATACTTACATCTACGGTCTGAGTCCAGACTTCGCCCCTGGGGCCAGGCTTCAAGCAGACAATGCGGCGACGATGAGGAAGATCGTCCCCAAGAAGTCCTGGCAGATCCGCTCCAACAGAATAGGAGCGACCCCGCCTCGCATGCCTCGCACCGCCAGATCGGACTTTCAGCCGTTTCTCGGGATATACCTGATAGACGGCGATCCTGAGACCAACTGGGCGTGCCGGGGCCAGAACCAGGGGGATGCGGAGCCCGCCTGGGCCAGGGTAGACCTGGCAAAAGAAACGCAGGTTGATGCCATAGTGATAGTCCCGCGCGACGACAATCAGGGGATGCCGAGGCACCTGACCGTCCGGGTGAGCCGTGACGCCTGGCATTGGGAGACGGTCTACGACAATCCCAACCAGGAGGTTCCGAAGAAGGCCCAGCCGGTAAATGTCTCCTTCACGAGGCGCCCCGTCAAGCAGGTCTGGGTCGTTGGGCAGAACCTTCGTAAGACGGAATGGGCGCTGCATACATTCTCCATCGCCGAGGTGAAGGTATTGGACGAGAAGGGGGAGAACGTGGCGCTGGTGAGCCGCGGCGCCGGAGTGACGGTCTCCTCGTTCGAATCGTTTATAGCGAGCCAGCGGGAGACCCATCGCGCGCTCTGGCCGGCGCACTACGACCTGGGGGTGAAGTGGATACGCATCAACTACGCCGGCAGCGTGCTCAACTGGCGGATGGTGGAGCGCGAGAAGGGAGTTTACGAGATCGACCCTGAGGCCGACGCGGCGATCACGGAGGCGGTAAAGAACGGCTGCCAGATGATCTTCGGCCTGGGCTTCACCAACTGGCTTTACACGCCGGAGGGCCGCCAGGACCGCAAGGCCGAAAAACAGTGGTTCCAGACCAACGAGCTCAGCGTCGGCTTGCCCGGACCCAATCCGGAAATGCTGGAGGGATTCAAGAAGTTCGCCCAATTCATGGTGAACCGGTACAAGGATAGGGTCGATCACTTCGAGATCATGAGCGAGCAGTCCGGCGGCTACGCCGGTTGGGGCAGCGTCCTTCCCGAGCACCGAGCCGAAGTTTACACCCGGTGGGTCAAGGAGGTCTCGCCGATCATCAGGAAGGCGCACCCCGAGGCCAAGGTGGTGCTGGGCTCGCTCTCCGGGCTGGGACCCAGGCGCGAGGTAGGGCTGGACTGGCTGAAGGCCTGCTTTGAGTTCGGGATCGCGCCCCATATCGACGTCATCGGCTGGCACGGCTACTACGGCGCGGCCCCTGAGGACGGCTCGTGGAAGGGATTCATCAACGATGTCCGCGAGGCCAAGGAGATGGCCAGATCCTACGGATTCAAGGGCGAGTACATGCATACCGAATGGTCGTTGTGGGCTCCTTACCCCGGCCACAGTTCGGAACCGCCCACCTTTCCGCATCGCCTTCGAACGGAGATCGTCAAGGCCAAGCACCTGGCCCGGTTTGCGATCATGAACCTGGCCCAGGACGTGACGTTTTTCTGGAACGAGACCTGGGCGGACGGGCATGTCGACCTCGATGTGGGCCTCTTCCGCAACGCCTTCTCTTCAAGTCCCATGAGCGAGAGCCAGCCTCAGCCGGCCTACTACGCGTTGAGAACGCTCTGCACGACCTTCGAGGAGGCGCGTCCCGCCCCTGTGGCCGTCGAATTCAGCAACCGGGAGAAGAAGCTGGAGTGCTGGACGTTCGAGCTTCCCGGAGGGGACAAGCTCTTTTCCGTAAGCCTGCCCGATACCGGCGCCGACCAGTCGCCGGACTACCCGACGGAAATGAGTTTTCCAGGATCGAACTTCAAAACAGCCGTCGGCATCGACGTCCTCAACGGCACGGAGCAGGATTTGATCGTATCTCAAAACGACAGCGGCTCGGTTCTTCGGGGGATGCTGATCAAGGATTATCCACTGGTGATCAGGCTGTCGAAGCGGTAAGTGATTGGAGGAAACCCATGCGATACCAGCAACTCACCGGCGTTCTCGCTCTCCTGGCCTCGACCGGCTCCGCCCCCGCCGAGGAACAGCAATCCTATGACCCCGGCCAGGCGCCGCAGGAAGCGCGCGAGTGGTTCCGCGACGCCAAGTTCGGCCTCTTCATCCACTGGGGCGTCTACTCGCTCCTCGGCCAGGGGGAGTGGGTCATGAACAACAATAAGATCCCCATCGCCGAGTACGAGAAGCTGCCGCCCCGGTTCAACCCCACCGAGTTCGACGCCGCCGAGTGGGTGTCGATCGCCCGCCGGGCGGGGCAGAAGTACATCACCATCACCAGCAAGCACCACGACGGCTTTTGCATGTGGGGGACGAAGCAGACGAGCTACAACATCCTCGACGGCACCCCGTACCGGAAGGATGTGCTCAAGCTGCTCTCCGAGGAGTGCAGGAAGCAGGGGATCAAGCTTTTCTTCTACCACTCCCACCTCGACTGGCACCATCCCGACTACTTCCCGCGCGGCGGCACCGGCAAGCACGCCGGCCGGCCGGAGAGCGGCAGCTGGGCGCGCTACATGGACACTCTCAACGCCCAGATCGCCGAGCTGTGCTCGCCGCCCTACGAGGCGGCGGGGATCTGGTTCGACGGCTGGTGGGACCGGCCGGACGCCGACTGGCAGCTCTCGAAGACTTACCATATCATCCACAGCCTGCAGCCGAGCGCCTTGATCGGCAACAACCATCACGTCAAGCCTTTCCCCGGCGAGGATTTTCAGATGTTCGAGCAGGACCTGCCTGGGAAAAACACCGCCGGCTTCAACCAGGCGGAGGTCTTCCCCATGCCGCTCGAGACCTGCCGCACCATCAATAACTCCTGGGGCTACAACCAGGGCGACCGGGGGTTCCGGCCGCTCTCCCAGCAGATCCGCTACCTGGTGGAGGCGGTCGGCCTCGGCGCCAACCTCCTCCTCAACGTCGGTCCCATGCCGAACGGCAAGATCCAGCCGGAAGCGGTCGAGCTCCTCCTGGGCATGGGCCAGTGGCTGGAGAAGAACGGCGGGTCGATTTACGGCACGCGCCCCGGGCCGTGGGGCCCGAACCGGTGGGGCCACGCCGTTCACAAGGGCCGGCGCGTTTACTTTCACGTCCTCGAGTGGCCCGCCGGCGGCCGGCTGGTCCTGCCGAGGCTGGAGGGGGCGGCCGGGGCAGCGCTCCTCCACGGCCCCGCTCTGAGCGTGAAAATCGAAGGCCAGAGCCTCGCCATCCAGCTCCCTGAAGAGGCCCGCAATCCCATCGACACCATCGTGGCGATCGACGCGCCGCGCGACCTGAAGGGCCTCTTCCTGCCGGTGCCGCCGCCGAGGACTGAAATTTCCGGCGAGAACATCCGGCTCGATGCCAAGGAGGCCGAGGCCACCGGCAAGATCCGATACGAGGGCGAGCCCAAGAACGCCCTCGGCTTCTGGACCGATCCCAAGGACGCCATCGCCTGGAGAGTCGCCGCCAGGCAGGCGGGGAGCTACGAGGTGGTCTTGACGTACGCCTGCGCCGCGGGGAGCGGCGGCTCGGAGATCGAGGTCGCCTGCGGCCCCTCCAGGGCGAGCGGCAAGGTCTTCGAAACCGGCGACTGGGCCCGGTTCATCAGCGTGCCGCTGGGAGCGGTATCTATCCCGGCGGGCCCCTCGGAGATCACCGTCCGCGCCGCCGCCAAGCCCTCGAGGGCTCAAGGGGTGATGAACCTGCGCGGCCTCGAGCTCGAGAGCGGCTTCGAGCCGCTCTTTAACGGCGCCGACGACTCCGGCTGGCGATACGGCGAGGAGAACGGCCGGAAGGTCGGGCGCGGCTATGTCGTCGAAAACGGCATGCTGGTCTGCCCGGTGGACGGCGGCGGCAACTTCTACACGGTGAAGGAGTACGGCGACTTCACCTTCCGCTTTGAGTTCCGCCTTTACGAGGGCTCCAACAACGGCCTCGGCATTCGCGCTCCGCTCGCGGGGGACGCGGCCTACACCGGCATGGAGATCCAGATCCTCGACGACGAGTGGTACAAGAAGAATTACAAGGGCCTCCAGCCCTGGCAGGCGCACGGCTCGATCTACAACGTCGTGCCGGCCGAGCCCGGCCACCTGCGGCCGGCCGGCGAGTGGAACGTCGAGGAGGTCACCTGCCGGGGCCGGCAGGTTACCGTCAAGCTGAACGGCGCCGCCATCGTCGACGCGGACCTCGATGAGGCCCGCGCCAGGCTCGACCCGGCGACCCGCGACCGCCATCCCGGCCTCCAGCGCGACAGCGGCCACATCGGCTTCCTCGGGCACGGCAGCAGGGTCGATTTCCGCAACATCCGACTGAAAAATTAGTCGCAGCGACTAATTTTTCGCCAGTTTTTCGAGCCACCCGTACGCCTTGTCGCGCATCGCCGGAGGGAAGTCGTGCTCGCAGTCCGGCGTGAGAACCTGGAAGCTCTCCTCCGAGCCGAGGAGGCGGTAGACCTCCCGCGCGCTCTTCTCGACCTCCCGCACGCCCTCCACCGCGAAGTTGGCGTCGCGCAACGGGGAGATGGAGAGGAAGGCGCGCGGCGCCAGTGCCGCCACCACCTCGTGGAAGTCGAAGGGCACGTCTCTCCAGCCGCCGTAGCTGGCGAGGCGCGGCATGTAAGTCTTCGACGACCAGCCTTTCAAGTTGCCGCCGTAATAGTGCTGGAAGGCGTTGTAGCCGCAGTTCGACACCAGCGCTTTGATGCGCTCGTCGAAAACGGCGGTGAAGATGGTATTGTGGCCGCCGAGCGAGTGGCCGATGCAGCCGAGGCGCTCGGGGTCGACCTCGGGGAGCGACTGGAGGAGGTCGAGGGCGCGGGCGTTGTCGCAGATCGCCTTCATGGTGCCGCTCAGGTAGCCCTTCCCGTAAGTGTCGAAGGCGTGGTCGCCGAAATTGGGGTAGTCGGGCGCCAGCGTTACGAAGCCGCGCTCGGCGAGATGCCGCGCGTAGTGGAGACTCTCCTTGCCACCGAGGCCGGCGGGCTCGGCCTTGCCGATGGGCACGGTCTGGTGCAGGCAGAGGAGGCCGGGGGCTTTCCCTTTGAGATCGAGCGGCACGAGCAAGTACGCCGGCACGCGGTCGCCCGGCTCGGCGAGGAACGAGAGGCGCTTCAGGGTGTAGCCGCCGATCTTCTTCTCCTCTTCGATCTGCAGGTCGAGGGGCCACTTCTGCTCGCGCGCCTCCTGGAGGCGCCGGCGCACCGGCCCCATCGCCTCCTCCATGCCCTGGAGAATGTGCTCGCGGCGGAGCCTCCATTCCGCGGCGCCGCGCACCGGCGATTCATGGCCCTCCCGGTCGAGAACCACCAGCAGCTTCGAGTGCTCGGGGTAGCGCGGCCCTCCCCGCCGGTTCCAGTAGATCTTCAAGTTGTGGGAGTCTCGGCCGGAGGCGACCAGGTCCACCCGGCCATCGCCGTCGAGGTCCCCCGCCGCCATGTCCTCGCAGGCCATCTGGTTCACGTCGAGGGGCGCGGTCTTCCAGCTCCGCCCCTCGCCATCGAGGGGGATGTAGAGGTTGATGCCGACCTTGCCGTCCCGGTTCTTGAGGCGCCAGCCGGCCGCGAGCTGGTCGCTCCCCAGGCCCAAAAAATCGGCGCACGCGATGGCGTGGCCGCCGTTGAACGAGCTGTCGAGCGCCCGGCGCGCCCAGAGCTTCTTCCCCGCCGCCGGCGGCGTGTACGTGACCACCTGGTTGCCATGGAACGGCTCGATGGTGGCGAGGAAGCGCTTCCCCCCCGGCAGCCGGCCGGCGCGGATCTCGCTTGCCCCTTTGAAATCCTGCCGCTCCGGCGCCACCCCCTCTTCCGGACCGGCCAGCAGGGTCTTCGTCCAGCCGTCCTTGCCGCGATCGCAATAAAGCACCCCCTCGCGGCCGGCGATGAGGAGCTCCTCCTCCGGGTCCTGATCCCACTCCACCGGCTCGAGGTTGTGGGTGACGTGCATGGAGCCGTCGACCAGCTCCGTCTTCCAGGGGCCGCGAGAGTCGGCGGGCACGGCATAGGAGAGCACCTGCGCCCCCGCCCCCTCGCCGTTCTGGTTGCCGCGGCCGTGAAGAGGCGCGACGATCAGGTCATGGGTGCCGCGGGCGTTGAGAGCCCAGCGCATGCGATGGACGGTGGGCTCGTGAGGCAGCTCCACCGGCTGCCAGGGCTGCCGGCGGTCGGGCGGAGGAATCAGGTAGTGGACGCTGCCGCTCGTCGCGGTGTCGCCGGGATTCCACCCCGCCCCGGCGGCGATCTCGACCTTGCCGTCGCCATCGAGGTCCCCCGCGGCGATGCAGACGTTGTCCTGCTTGGTGAGGTTCTCGACCAGCACGTAGCGCTGCCACTCGGGGTTGTGGTACCAGACGATTTGCCTCTTGTCGGCGAGGAGGAGGTCCGGCCGGCGGTCGCCATCGATGTCCCCCAGCGCCACGCCGTAGCCGATCTCGACCTTGGTGTCGATGTCCTGAGGGTGGAATTGCGGATCCGACTGCCCTGCGGCCGCGGCCATGAGAAGAGGCGCCCCCGCCTCCAGAGCGACCATCCAAAAACGCCTCAGGCCGTACATAACCAATTGACCTCCAATGACTTGCTTGACCCGTAAGAAGCACTGGCCCGAGCATCCGGGCACTTGATTTAAAACCAATCCGTCGCCCAGTGCAAAACAATCTTGGTGCGGCTCTGAAGGCTCCAATCCCTGGAACCCCATCGAGCGCACTAAAAAAAGCTTAAAGTGGGGCCAAAAACAGGGTTGAAAATAAGGGGCAAGCAACGGTACAATAGTCTTTAACGCTAATCCTTCCTAATCCCGAACGGACCCGGTCCCTCATCCCCGGCGTGGGATCGAGGGGGGAAACACGTTCAGATGTATCAGATGTAATTGCATGGAAAAAGGAGTCTGGTCGCTCGAAGGAGTTTGAACTTCAGGGCTGCTGCGTCAAGTGGTTTTTGAATTTGGCGCCGCGATTGAAGTTGAATTTTAAATGAAACCGTAATGAGGTAACGCTGTTAGGAAGGCAAGAAGCAAGCTGAAAGGTACTTTCAATGGGTCTTAACCATAAATTCCAGACACATCACGTGGTCATCAATTTCACGCTCGTCATCCTGTTGGCGGCCTTGATGGGAACCGGCTGCGATTCCAAGGGAACCAAGGTCCGGACCTCCTCCGGCGTCTTCTTCGCGCCCGTTCCCAGCGCCCCCGACCCCATCACCGGCGAGGGGAGCGTTGAAGTGGTGATTGATCCCTTCACCGACCGGCCCGTGAACGAGCTCACCATCCTGAAGACCATCAATCCTGGCAAGCTGGACAGCGAGCTGGAGAGCGAGCAGGCGGAGACGGCGGTCCTTGGCAAGCTTTCGGACGACGAGTTGCTTCTCTTCGAGCGCAAGTCGAGCACCCTGCTCGAGCTCAACTTCGTCACCGGCGCGCTCAAGCTGCCGATTTTGAAGATCGGCGCGAAGACGGTCAGCCTTTCGGACATCTTCCGGACCTCCGCCGCCAAGATCCTGGTCAGCATCACGCTGAAGGATCCCACCGGAGGCCAGAACCACTGGGTTTTTGGTTTTGAAACCACTTCCCGATCGCTCTTCGTCATGAACCACGACCGCCTCACCGGCGAGCTCAAGGTCACCGTCGTCGCCAACAAGGTTCAAATAGGCAAAGAGATTCGTGAATCCACCTTCAACCTGGTCAATGCCTTCGAAATTCCCCGGCCGAGCGCGGCGGCTCAAGGCCCCCGCCAGCATGAAGTCCTGCTCAACAGCACCCGACAGAGCTTGAGCGGCGAGCACCTCTACGTGCTGCGGGAGAATAACGGCCTCGTCCAGGGGGAGTTCCGGCTCTTCGACGCCCTGGGAGTGCTGAAACCGGCGCTGGATATCCCGTTTATTGAGGACGCGTTCCCTTACCTCGATTTCGATTCCCTCCGCGTCGTCACCAGCTCGTTCGATCTGGATGTCTTCGACTTCCCGGGCGTCGCCTTGCCCCTCGCCACCGAAAACAGCTTCCTCATCTTCGACCGGGTGACCAACCACTTCATCAAGATCCAGGTGCTTCGCAACCAGGTCAGCCAGGAGATCACCAGCCGCCGCATCGAGCTTTACACCTTCCCCGACGAGATTCTGACCGCCATCCGCCAGGGCAGCGCGAGCGTGGACACCGAGGCGGTTTCCTTCAATTTCCACGATATTTTCCCCCACCTCTCCCAGCCGATCCTGCTGGCCTTCGAGGAAGTGACCAACAGCCTCATGTCCATCGACTACAATGCCCCTTACGGCCGCCGCATCGGCCTGTACTCCGCGGCCTCGAACGTCCTGCAGCGGATCGACTTGCATGGAACGGACGAAGAAGAGCTCGGAGGGGTGCGCGAGCCGGTGTTGACCTTTGCCAATGCCGATGTGCGGGAAAATCGCCTGCTCTTCGACCAGGGAAGCAAGGACCTGCTCAGCTTGAACTACCTCACCGGATTTTACGTGGTGGTGCTCAAGCAGCGGGACATCGGCCAGCAAACCGGCTCCGTCGGCAGCTCGAACTTGACTTTCATGGAGCCGATCGACGACTACACCCTGCGCGCCTTCGACTCCCAGGCCAACGCCCTGATCAACATCCGCGTCGACTACGCCGCTTTCCCGGTCAGCGTCACGGGACGGAAGAAGTTCTGATCTGGCGCCGTTGAGCCCGCCATGGCCTTCCAAGGAAAACCCAAAGGCGAATCGCGCGGGCTGTCGTTCCTCCAGAAAGCGCGGCCGGAGGCGATCCAGCACTTGCTCAAGTTCTTCGGCGCCTCGGGCCGCCATCTCGACCCCAAGACCCGCTCCCTCATCTCCGTCGTCACCAAGGTGATCAGCGCTTCGCCGCGAGGCCTCCAGCAGTACGTCCGCAAGGCCATGGAGGCCGGCGCCTCGGCCGATGAAATCATCGACGCGGTGCTGTGCTCCTACCCTTGCGCCGGCCTGACGCGGGTCGTTGATGCCATGGACGTGATCCTGGACCTGGGCTTGCCCGGATTTGAGAGCGCCCTGACGCCCTCAGGCGGGGCCGCCCCGGGAGCTTCCTCCAGCGCCTGGGTCGCCGTCGCCGAGGCCGATCAGCTCCCCGCCACGGGAGGACTGCGGGTCGAGGTCGACTCCCAGAGCATCGCGCTCTTCAAGGTGAACGGCCGGATCGCCGCCGTCAGCGACCGCTGCCCGCACCGCGGCGGCTCGCTGTCCGAAGGCCAGGTTATGGGGGACGTGGCGACCTGCCCGCTCCACGGCTGGCAGTTCGACCTGAAGGATGGCCATGGCCTCAACCAGCCCGGCGCTCGCATCGCCGTTTACCCGGTCAAGGTCGAGGAGGGGAAGGTGTGGGTGCAGGTCGGAGAAAAAAATTAAGTAGCCCCAGCCGAGGCCCCGGCGGGAGGCCGCACCTCGAGGTCGGTCACCAGTAGGAGGTCGACGATCTCGAAGGCTTCATCGGGCAGAGAGACAATCACCGTGCGACCGCTCGGCGAAATGGCCAGGAATTCTGGATGATGGACGGCGACCTGGCGTCCATCGGCCATATGCAAGATGAATGGCTGAAACGGCCGAGCGGTATAAAGCTGGCGCAGTTTTTCAATAGTCATGAATCCATCTCCAACTTCCCTTTTGCACCTTTTGCGGGCTGTCTGCAGCTCGCAAAAGGTGCAAAAGGCTTTACTTTAGCAGTTAATTATCGCCTATGGACTTACAATTCGTATCATACCTGGAATTTCGGTGCCATCCCAGTTCATCTGGAATTAGCAAAAAATCCACTTAACTTTTGCATATATTTTCCCGAAGACGGTCAAAAATATGCAAAAATACACCTCCATATTGGAAAAAGATATGGATATAAAAAATTACTCAGACTTTACTCCTATGGACGAAACCCAGTGGCTCGATAAAGAAGCTCGCATTTATCGAGAATTGACCGTCGCGGAACGTGTGGCGTGGTTTCGCGATTTGGAGCGTTGTGTTCAAGCTCTGGCTGGAGAGAAAGCTTGTCTATCGTGCGATGGAGAACATGATGTTGCTCCGCTCTGGCAGGACCCCTTGGCAAAGATCAGCTCATGACTATAACTCCAACCCCCGCTCCATCACCGTCTCTGATTGAATTGTTAAAACGAATTGCCAAAGCCTTTGAAGAAAAGAACGTTCCGTATGCTGTCAGCGGAGCCCTGGCGCTGATGATCTGGGGTTTTGTTCGCGCCACTCGGGACATAGATTTGATCATTTCGGTGCCTTCAGTGCGACTTCCTCAGGCCATCGAAACGCTTTTCAGTCTTGGCTGCAAAGGTGAGATTCGGGAAGCCATCGCACAACTCCGCAAAGATCATTTCATGACTTTCACCTGTAACAGGATTGAGATCGAAGTGTTTATACCCGTCTTGAGCTATCATGATCAAATCATCAAGAGGCGGGTGCAAAAGGATGTCGAAGGAATTCCTGTCTGGTTCGTTACGGCGGAAGATCTGGTCGTTATCAAAATGCTTTTCCAGCGCACTAAAGATATTGCTGATGTCAAAGGTGTCGTCGCAACGCTTCGTGAACAACTGGACCGCAATTATGTCCAGCGGACATTGAAAGAAATCCTTCCTGAAAAGGACTCTCGCCTGAAAGAAATGGAAGGGATATTCCGCGCCATGCCGCAGGCTCGGGGTTAGAAAGAATTCAGAGCTTTGACGGCGCCAAAATCACAGGTGCGTCACGCTTTTGGTCGAAAAGGCCCGGCGGGCTGCAAGTGCCCGGCAACAAGTAAATTCTTCCCATCCGGTCGGCTTTCCGCTACCCTTTTTGCAATGCGCTACGATTTTCTGGTTCCGGCCCGGACCCTGTTCGGCTGGGGGCGCTTTGCCGAGGCCGGCGCCGCGGCCCGCGCCCTCGGGACGAGGGCCTTCATCGTCAGCGGCTCGCGCCAGCTCGAGCGCGATGGCACTCTTGACCGGCTCGACGCCCTCCTCAAGCAGGCCGGCGTCCAGCCGGTGCGCGCCGGCTCCATCCATCGCGAGCCGCGGGTGGAGGATGTCGACCGGCTCGCGGCCGCGGTGCGCGAGAAGATGGCGTTGGTCGGCTCGGCTGCCGGCCCGGCTGGCCACCTGGTGATCGGCATCGGCGGCGGCTCGGCCATCGACCTGGCGAAGGCCGCCAGCGCCATGGCCGCCAACCGCGAAAGCCCCACCGTCAAGGACTACCTCGAGGGGGTGGGGAAGAACCTCTCCCTCAAGCAGCCTCCGCTCCCCATGCTCGCCATCCCCACCACCGCCGGCACCGGCTCCGAGTGCACCAAGAATGCGGTGATCTCGTCGGACGAGGGCGAGCCGATCCCCTTCAAGAAGAGCCTGCGCTCCGACCTGATGGTCCCCAGAGCGGTGCTCCTCGATCCCCAGCTCGCCGTTTCCATGCCGCCCGAGGTGACGGCGCGCACCGGCATGGATGCCATCACCCAGCTCATCGAGTCGGCGATCTCCTGCAAGGCCCAGCCCATCCCCACCGCCCTGGCCTTCCACGGGCTGAGCCTGGCGCTCCCCTTGATCGAGCGCGCCGTCAAGAATCCTCTGGACCAGGAGGCCCGCGAGGGCATGGCCCACGCCGCCTACCTCTCCGGCATCACCCTCGCCAACGCCGGCCTTGGCATGGCGCACGGGGTCGCCGCGGCGCTCGGCATCAGCGCTGCGGTGCCTCACGGCCTGGCGTGCGCGGTGATGCTGCCCGCGGCCCTGGAGGCCAATGGCGGCGCGCGGCCGGCGGAGATCGCCCGGGTGGCGCGGCTGCTCACCCGGCATGAATACCAGAGCGATGAGGAAGCGGCGCGCGCTGCGCCGGCGGCGGTCCGCGAGCTGTGCCGCCGCATCGGCATCCCGCTGCGCTTGCGGGACGTCGGCGTCCGCAAGGAGCAGATTCCGGCGATCGTCAAGGGCTCGCGCGGCAACAGCATGAACGGCAACCCGCGCCCGATCGACGACGCCGAGCTGGCGGCCATTCTGGAGAGCATGCTGTGACCGGGAGCGCGGAAATCGTGAGCGCCGGATTGAGCCCGGCCTGGCAGCAGATCCTGGTCTTCGACCAGCTGCGCGTCGGCGAGGTCAACCGCGCCCGCGAGGCGCACCGGTCGGCCTCCGGAAAGATCCTCAACGTCGCCCGCGCCGTGCACCGCCTCGGCGCCCAGGGCTGCGCCGTCACCGTCCTGGGAGGGCCCGCCGGCGACGCCATGCGGCAGAGCCTGGAGGCGGAAAGGCTGAGGATCCGCGCCCTCGCCTCGAAAACCCCCTCGCGCACCTGCACCACGGTGGTCGACGGCTCCACGGGCGCCATCACCGAGCTGGTGGAGAACGCCGGCCCGCTCGCTCTCGAGGAGCTGGCGGCCTTTCAAGGGGCTTTCCGGAAGGAAGCCCGGCGGGCGAGTTTCATCGTCCTCGCCGGCTCCCTCACCGCCGGGGCGCCGCAAACCCTCTTCCGCGATCTGGTCGAGGGGCTGAAGGTCCCCGTCCTCGCCGATATCCGCGGCCCGGAGCTGCTCCACCTCCTGCCGCTCAAGCCCAAGGTGGTGAAGCCGAACCGCGAGGAGCTGGAAAAGACCTTTGCCGAGTCGATCCGGACGAATGCGGATCTCAAGCGCGCCATGCTGCGCCTGAACGAGCTGGGGGCCGAGTGGGTGGTGATCAGCCAGGGCCCCGAGGTCCTGTGGGCCTGCCGCGGCCCGGAGTTCCACCGCTTTCAGCCGCCGCGCGTCAAGGCCCTGAACCCCATCGGCTCTGGCGAGGCCCTGGCGGCCGGCCTCGCCGTTGGCCTCGCCAGCGGCATGGACTTCATCGAGTCCATCCGCCTCGGCATGGCCTGCGCCGTTGAAAACGCCATCACCCTCCTGCCCATCGACATCGACAAGAACGCCGTCCACCGGCGCATGGGGGAGATCCGGCACTTTCCGGAATAGCTTCCTTAAAATATCGTCACTTACCATTGATTTTTCAAGGTAGATATTTATACATTTATTTACTAAGGCGGGCTGCGCGCTTCGCGCTCCGCCCGCAACCCAATAC
>JACQVS010000023.1 GCA_016209605.1 Planctomycetota bacterium | reverse complement strand
GGTGCACGAAGTGGTCGCTCCGAGGCCCGCCTGGAGGCCGAGCGCGGAAGCGCGAGGACCGCAAGGGCCAAGTTAAGACGCAAAGCGAATTAGAGATTGGTCCTCAGCCACCAAGACTTCTCCGCAGCCTGCGAAGATGATTTGATGGAAGCGCCTAAACGAGTGAAACCATGGCTCGACTCCTCGAAAAATACAGAAGCGAAATCGTTCCGAAGATGAAGGAGCAATTCAAGTACTCCAACGTCCACGCCGTGCCGCGGCTGGAGAAGATTACCGTTTCCATGGGCGTCGGCAAGGCGGTTGAGAACGCCAAGCGCATGGAGGCGGCAGCCAAGGAAATTGCCAGCATCACCGGGCAGAAGCCGCTCGTCAGCCGGGCCAAGAAGTCCATATCGGGCTTTCATCTTCGCCAAGGGGTCAGCATCGGCTGCAAGGTCACCCTCCGCGGCCGGAGGATGTACGAGTTCTTCGACCGGCTGATCAGCCTGGTCATTCCCCGGATTCGCGACTTCCGCGGCTTCCCGGCCAAGGCTTTCGATGGGCGGGGAAATTATTCGCTGGGACTCACCGAGCAAATCGTTTTTCCGGAAATCAGCATCGATGACGTCGAATTTGTGCAAGGAATGAACATCGCAATCACCATCAAGAGCTCTTCCGACGAGGAGTCCTTGGCTCTGCTGGAGCATTTCGGTTTTCCCTTCAGGAGGTAAAGTTTTCGTGGCCAAGACATCGTGGCGAGTCAAGCAGCTCCGGCCGCAAAAGTTCGGCACGCGGCGCTACAACCGCTGCCAGCTCTGCGGAAGACGGAGGGCGTATTATCGAAAATTTCAAGTCTGCCGGATTTGTTTCCGGTTTCTGGCGCTGAAAGGCGAAATTCCGGGAGTTCGCAAGGCCAGCTGGTGAATTAACAGGAGACTGAATTAATTAGGAGACTGTCGAACCGTGTGCATGACCGATCCGATCGCCGATCTTTTGACGCAAATCCGCAACGGGGTGAGCAACCAGGTTAAACGGATTTCCGTGCCTTACTCCAAGACCAAGAAGGCCATCCTCAAGGTGTTGAAGGAAAACGGCTACATCGCTGACTTCGTGTCGGAAATGGTCCCCGCGAAGGGCGGCCAGCCGGTCGCGGCAAGGGGGGGGGCGGACAGGGCCCCCGGGGACCGTGACTCAGGGGTCCGTGCCCCCGGCCAGAGCGAGAACAAGAAAGCCGTGCTCCGGATCGAGCTCAAGTACGGTCCCGATGGCGAGAAGATCATCCGCCACATCCGCCGCATCTCCAAGCCCGGCCGGCGGGTCTACAGCGCCGTCGGCAAGATTGCTGATCCCTTGAACGGCCTGGGGCTGGCGGTCCTGTCGACCTCGAAAGGCATCATGTCCCAGCTCGAGGCCAAGAAGCTGAATGTCGGCGGCGAAGTGCTGTGTGAAATCTGGTGAAGCGGCCGCCGAGAAAGAGAGTGTCCCGTGTCCAGAATCGGCAAAAAACCAATCGTTTACAATCCCAAGGTGAAAGTTGCCACCGGTGATGGGGTGATCAACATTGAAGGCCCCAATGGGAAAGTTTCGCAGAAATTCAAGAAAGAGATCCGCGTCACCGTCGATGATCAGGGCAAGAAGATCGTCGTGGAGCGGGTGAACGAGAGCCGCCTGGCCAGGGCCTTGCACGGCACGACGCGGGCCCTGATCGCCAACATGGTGCTCGGAGTCACCGAGGGCTTCCAGCGCGCCCTGGACATCATCGGCGTCGGCTACGGCGCCAAGGTCCAGGGGAAGAAGCTGGAAATTCAGATCGGCTTCTGCCACCCGGTGGTGGTGGACATCCCCGAGGGGATCAAGGTGGAGCTGCCGCAGCCTACCAAGGTGATCATCAAAGGCGCCAACAAGCAGATGGTGGGGGAGTTCGCCGCCCAGATCCGGCGCTTCCGCCCGCCCGAGCCATACAAGGGAAAGGGGATCCGTTACGAGGATGAAAAGGTCATCCGCAAGGCGGGAAAGGCCTTTGGCGCGGGAGCGACGTAAACTATTGATCAAAGGCCAAGCTGAAGGACAGATACAAATATAACAACTGCCATGGACAGCCAGAAGGACAAGAACCAGCGCCGCTTGCGCCGCAAGTACGAGATCCGGAAAACGGTGATCGGCACGACTGAAAGGCCACGCCTGTCGGTCTTCCGGAGCAACAAGCAGATCTACTGCCAGATCATCAATGATGCGACCGGCGCCACCCTGGCTTCCGCTTCCTCGCTTTGCAAGGAAGCGCGAGAGGCGCTCAAGGGCAAGGGGGGGAATCGCCAGGCGGCCGCCTTCGTTGGCAAGCTGATTGCCGAGCGGGCCAGGCAGGCTGGCATCGCCAAGGTGGTCTTCGACCGGAACGGTTACCAGTTCCATGGCCGGGTGAAGATGCTGGCGGAAGAAGCCCGGAAGAGCGGGTTGTTTTTTTGAATTCATATGAGATAAAGGAGAGTTCATTTCAGAGGAAAAATTTTCAGATTAGAGGAAGAACCTTGGTAGAGCAAAAAGGCGAACAAAACTTGAATCCACCGGCTGAAGCGCCTAAAGCGGCTGGCGTTCCGCCGGAAGAGGCCCCCAAAGAAAGCGCGGCCAAAGAAGCCAAAGAAACTGCCGGCAAAGAATCCTTGGAGCCGCGCCGCGGCAGGGATGAGCAGGAAGGCGGCGCCTACCAGCGCAAAGAGTTTGTCCGCCGCGGCCCTCCGCCCGGCAGGAGCGGGCGCGGCCCCAGAGGCCCTCGCTCCAGCGAAGAGGGGGACAGCCGATACGAAGAAAAGGTGGTCAAGATCAATCGCTGCGCCACGGTGGTGAAAGGCGGCCGGCGGTTCAGCTTCAGCGCCTTGGTGGTGGTCGGCGACCGCAACGGCCAGGTCGGCATTGGCTTCGGCAAGGCCAATGAAGTGCCGCCGGCGGTCGAAAAAGCGGTCAAGGCGGCCAAGAAGAACTTTTTCCCGGTTCCGGTCGCGAGCGGCACGATCCCGCACCGCGTCCAGGGCTCCTACCGCTCCTCCATGGTCGTCATGCTGCCGGCCGGCGACGGCACCGGCGTGATCGCCGGCGCCACGGTACGAGCGCTGATGGAATGCGCCGGGGTGAAGAATATTTTGACCAAGGTTTACGGGAGCACCAATCCGGTCAACCTGACCAAGGCGGCCGTCGCCGCGCTCCAGCAATTGAAAAACCGCGATGAGGTGATGAATCTGCGAGGGGTGACTGCATGAATCTCCAGGAGGTTTTGAGCCAAGTTCCAGCGCGTCCTTCCCGGAAACGCCGGGGCCGGGGCAACGGCAGCGGTCTGGGCGGCTCCGGGGGAAGAGGACAGCACGGCGCCAAGTCCCGCTCCGGCTGGCGGAGGCGCTACGGCTACGAAGGCGGCCAGATGCCGCTCAACCGCCGGATTCCCAAGCGCGGATTCAACAACTTCAATTTCGAGCAGCGCTTCGACGTGGTGAACCTCGGGCAACTGAATGAATCCTTCCAGGATGGGGAGGCGGTCGACCGGGAGGCCGTGAAAAACAAGCTGGGATTGAAGTTTCGCCATGAGGGATTGAAAATCTTAGGGGACGGGGAGCTGACCAGGAAGTTGAACGTGGTGGCCCACAAGATTTCGAAGGCGGCGCGCCAGAAGATCGAGGCTTGCGGCGGCTCCTGGAAGGTCCTGATCGCCGATGTGGTGAAGAAGAAGCCGTTCAAGCCATATCCCAAGGCGCCTCCAGAAAAAAGCTCGGAAAAAGGCGCTGAAAAAAGGGCGGGGAAGGGCGGTGAAGCCGAAGGAGTCGAGAAGAAAGGGGCCGACCCTGCTGCCAAAGCTGGCCCCGCTTCCAAAACTGACCCTGCTTCCAAAACTGCCGGGGCCGCCCAGGACGAGGGCAAGAAGCCCGCCAAGGAAGCGCCCAAGAAGAATCCGGAAAAACCGGAAAGCAAGGACCAAACTTCCGGAAAGAAATAGAATTTTCCATGCGAAAAAGCCGAAATTGAAACGTCTAGACTAGAATTAGCCAGTATGGGCCGGTAAAGTATCGAAGGCTGCCTATGAGCGTCGAACAAAATGAATTTAGAGGCGAATTGCGAGCGCCGGCGGCCGGATGCAAGGAGCGAGGCCGGAGGCGATACGGGACGGAGTATCGCCGAGGCCGAGCGACACAGCAGGCGGCCAGCCGCCGCCGCAAGGCGTCCGGAAGGCATTTTGTGAGACGCTCTATAGAACGACAAGGTAGGCAACTGGAATGGTAGCGATCATCAAAATCCTCAAGGACATTTTTCAGATTCCCGAGCTTCGCCGGCGAATTCTCATCACCTTTATCCTGCTGGCGGTTTTCCGTCTGGGATTCCACATCTTCCTTCCTGGAATCAACATCGGGGCTTACCTCGAGTCGACCAAAGAGGAGAAGCAAAGGGACTTCCTGGACTGGATTTCCTACACCAGCCGGCTTACCGGCGGGCGCTTTGACTCTCCGGTGATCTTTTCCCTCGGGATCATGCCGTACATCACCGCATCCATCATTTTTTCGCTGATGGTCAAGGTTTTTCCGCGCCTGGAAGCCCTGTCCAAGGAGGGGGAGCAGGGCCGGCGGCTCATCAACCGCTACACTCGCTATTCCACCGTGCTCATTAGCGTGGTGCAGTCGATCCTGCTCATGAACCAGTGGCGACAGCCGATGGGGACCCAGAATCAGTACGTCATGATCGATCCGGACAGCGTCTTCATCTATCCCTTCCTGCAGATCCTGTGCTTGACGACGGGCAGCCTCTTCTTGATGTGGCTGGGTGAAAAGATCACCGAAATCGGCATCGGCAACGGCACCTCGCTCATCATCATGGTGGGGATCATCGCCGGCATGCCGGGCGCCTTCACCGACCAGATCCGCCTGATCAGGAACGCGGCGCCGGATGAACAGCCCTTCGTGGTGGTCAAGGCGCTTATCCTCCTCGGCCTTTATTTCGGCGTGGTGGCCGCCGTCGTTTTCATCACCAAAGGGCAGCGCCGCATCCCGGTGCAGCAGCAGCGCTCCATCCGCGGCAAGAGGGTCTTTGGCGGACAGCGGTCGTACATGCCCTTCCGGGTCAATCCCGCCGGCGTCCTGCCCATCATCTTCGCGCAGTCCTTGATCGTCCTGCCAGCCGGCCTCCTCGGAGTGGTCGCCAACAATCCGACCCTGCCCAACGGCATACGGCAGTTCCTGCATTTCTTCCACGATGCCTTCCAGAGCACCTCGATTATTTATCTGATCACCTATATCACCCTCATCATCTTCTTTACCTATTTCTGGACGAGCCTGATGTTCAATCCGGTCGAGATCGCCAACAACATGAAGGAGTACGGCAGCTTCATCCCCGGCATCCGCCCCGGCAAGCGGACGGCGGAGTACCTGGAAAAGGTCATGAAGCGAATCACCCTGGCGGGTGCAGTTTTCCTTTCGGTGATCGCCCTGGTGCCGCAAATCGTCAACGAGTCGCTTGGTGTCGACTACCTGGTGGCCGGATTCCTGGGTGGAACCGGCATCCTGATCGTGGTCGGCGTCGCCCTCGATCTGGTGGACAAGATTGAAGCCCAGCTTCTGGTCCGCCAGTATGAAGGCTTCATGCGGGGAGGAGAGGGGCCTCGCCGCGGGAGCGGACCGGTCAAGGAGTCGGTTCCCACGGTTTGATGCACCCGGGGATCCTGGTTCCATCCCCTTGACTGGCCGCCTATTGCGCCTGGACCATAATGCGGGCTTCGCCCGCAACCGAGCTTTAGATATCCAGGCACACGTTTTACGGTTCTCCGGTGATCGAAATCAAATCTTCTCGAGAAATTCAAAAGATCCGTGATGCCGGCAGAGTCGTCGCCCAGGTTCTCGATGAGGTCGGGGGGAGGATCAAGCCGGGCGTCACCACGGAAGAGCTCGATCACTTCATCCGCGACTTCGTGCGCGCCCGCAACGGCACCTTGCTGTTTTACAACTACGAAGGATTTCCGGCCCACTCCTGCATCTCCATCAACGAAGAGGTGGTGCATGGCATCCCCAGCAGCAAGCGCCGCCTGCGCGAAGGGGACATCGTCAGCATCGACGTGGGGGTGGGGCTCGAAGGCTACTGCGGAGATGGGGCCGTCACCTTTCCGGTCGGAAAGATTTCTCCAGAGGCTGAAAATTTGCTGAAAATTTGCCTGGATGCCCTCGCCCTCGGCATTGCCGCGGCGGTCCCGCGCCACCGGGTGTCGGACATCAGCCGGGCCATCCAGCTGTTCGTCGAGAAGAACGGCTACGCGGTGGTCAAGAAGTACGTCGGCCACGGCATTGGCCGTAACATGCACGAGCCGCCTCAGATCCCCAACTATGTCGACCAGGGCTTCCTGAAGGAAGATCCCATCCTCCGGGAGGGCATGGTCCTGGCCATCGAGCCCATGGTCAATGCCGGCACCGATGATGTGGTGACCCTGTCGGACAAGTGGACGGTGGTGACCAAAGACCGCAAGCTCTCGGCCCACTTCGAGCACACCGTGGCGGTGATGGCCGCCGGGCCGATGATCCTGACGCTGCCGTGACAAAAAGAACAAAAAGAAGAAAAAGAAGAATTTGAACCACGAAGACACAGAGGGCACGAAGAATAAAAATCAAGAACGAGAATATTTCTTTCTTGTTCTTACCTTCGCCTCCTTCGTGCCTTCGTGGT
>JACQVS010000003.1 GCA_016209605.1 Planctomycetota bacterium | reverse complement strand
GTCGAGGAAGGCGTGGACGACGACTCCCGCCAGGGCAGTGTAAAGGGCCGAAAGCAGACTCGCCGAAAAGGAAGCTCCTCCTCCTTCCGCCAAGAAATCGTACAGCCGCCGAAGCTCGAAGGAGAGGAGCGCCGCTCCGAGGACCAGAAGCGCCCGCCACGGCGGGCTTTCGGCGATGAACCAGCCGCGCAGCTTGCCGACCAGCCAGAGGGCCGGGAGAACTCCAGCGGCGTGCGCTCCCAAGGGCTCCAGCGACAGGAGGTCGAGGACCAGCGAGCAGGCGCCGCTCAAGATGAGGAGCGGCCCCGGAGGCGAAAAGAAGGCCAGGTAAACGAAGACCAGGAAGACGAAGTCGGGGGCGGCGGGGCCGAGGCGGAAAATGGGCAATGCGAGCATCTGATAAAGCGCCGCGGCGGCGAAAAGAAAAAGCACTTTTCCAGGCTTCATGGCCCAACCTCATGGTTTCCCATCGAGGATCGACACCCGCGCCTCGGCGGTGACCCGGTCGACGAGGAGGATCACCTCCTTGAGATCGGCCGGGGAAATGGCGGCGCGAATCCGAAAATCCCCCTTGCCGGACGGATTTTTGCCGGGCTGCGCCGCCACCAGCTCGCCGATCAGGAGGCCATCGGGATAAATCCCATCTTTTCCATCGGTGAAAACCTTGTCGCCTTCCTGGAAATGCACCTCCGCCCCCAGGAACTGGATTTCGAGGAGCGGCCGGTCGCCTCCCTTCGACTCCCCCGTGCCGCTCAGGAAGCCCCAGGCGTCGCGGTAGCGGAAGCGGATGCGGAAGTAGGGGTCGCTTATCGTCTGCACGCGGACGAACGGCCGGCCCGGCACCGCCCAGTCCACCTGGCCGACCAGCGCCCCTCCCTGGACCACCGGCGTCTCCCGGTGAATCCGCCCATCTTCACCGCAGGAGATCCACAGGGCGTGGCGCCGCGGCGACGGGTCGGCGAGCGGCAGGACCCGCGCCGCCCTCGGCGCGAACTCCGGCTTTTGCCGCTTCCACTCCGACAGCACCTCCAGCTCGCGCTCCCGCAGGGCGAGCTGCTTCTGGGCGCTGGCCAGCTCGCGCTCGAGGTCTTCGACCCGCTTCGCCAGATGGGCCTCCGGATCCAGCCGACGCCGGCGCCACTCGCGCCAGCCGACGTGGGCGAGCGGCGGGATCAGCAGGACTCCTCCGAGGAAAAAGGTCAGCCACGGCGACGGCTGGCTGCGGGAACGAAGGCTCATGAACGGCCACCCCCTGCGGAACCGGGGAGGATCACAGGTCGTCCTCGGCGCTCTCGAGGATCGATTTGAACTCATCGAGGCGCTCGAGGAAGATGCCGGTGCCGCGCGCCACGGCGGTGAGCGGATCATCGGCGTACTGGACCGGCAGGCCGGTCTCCTCGCGCACCAGCTTGTCGAAGCCGCGCAGCAAGGTGCCGCCGCCGCAAAGGGTCATGCCGCGCTCGACCAGGTCAGCGGACAGCTCCGGCCCGGTGCGCTCGAGGGTCTGGCGAATGCCTTCAATGATCTGCATCACCGGCTCCTTGAGGGCCTCGCGGATCTCCTCGGAGCTGACGCTGACGGCGCGCGGCAGGCCGGCAATGAGGTCCCGGCCCATGACCTCCATGGTGCACTCCTCCTCCAACGGGTAAGCCGAGCCGATCTGGATCTTGATCCGCTCGGCGGTGTTCTCGCCGATGAGGATGTTGTAGTTCTTCTTCATGTGCTGGATGATGGCGCTGTCCATCTCATCGCCGGCGACGCGCAAGCTGTTCGAGACGACCACGTCGGCGAGGGAGATGACGGCGATCTCGGTGGTGCCGCCGCCGACATCGACGATCATGTTGCCGCAGGGCTCGTGGATCGGCAGGCCGGCCCCCAAGCCGGCGGCGCGGGGCTCCTCGTTCAGGTAAACCTCGCGGGCGCCGGCGCGCTCAGCGGAGTTGAAGACGGCGCGCTTTTCGACCTCGGTGATGCCGGACGGAATGGCGATCACCACCCGCGGGCTGAACCAGCGCGCGCGGTTGTGCACTTTGCGGATGAAGTAGGAGATCATCGCCTCCGTGATGTCGAAGTCGGCGATGACCCCGCTCTTGAGCGGCCGGATGGCCTCGATGGAGGCCGGGGTGCGCCCGAGCATTTCCTTGGCGGTCTGGCCGACGGCGTTGCCGTCGAGGAGCACCTTGTTGGTGCCTTTCTTGACGGCGACGACCGAGGGTTCAGAGAGGACGATGCCGCGGCCTTGCACGCAAACGAGGGTGTTGGCGGTGCCCAGATCGATGCCCATATCGGTGGAAAACATCCCGACGACTTTTGAGAAGAACATAGCTCTCTTCACTCCTCTGGGACGCCTCAGTTCCGCTGGACTCTGCCGGTGAACCGGTTCGTGGAACTGGGCGCCCTTAAAACGCGAACGCGCCTTGGTTTCTAGTGAGAATACGGCTCTTTAAATGCCTAGGCTTTCGCTCCCAAGACTTAGAAACGAGACCCTAAGTACCGAATTTCACAAATCCTTGTAGGGTGATGCCGGCGCTTTCGTCTCCTGGCGGCGTTGCGCCCGCTCGGCGGTACTCCGTCCGGGTACCGCCAAGCGAAGCTTGGGGGTCGTGCCTCGCGGGCGCGCCTTGCCAGTAGCCAAAATCGCTCGGCCTGACCCTACAATTACTTATGAAATCCAGTACTAAGCTTAGATTAAATCGGGGAGAATGTAAAGCCCAAACCGTCGTGAATTGGACCGCGAAAAGGCCAGCATAGCCTATTTTTCCTCGGCCTTTTCCTGGTTTTCCTCGGCCTTTTCCTGGGCCGAATCCTTGACTTCCTCTTTGGCCTCCTCCTTGGCCTCTTCTTTCGCCTCGGGCTTGGCTTCTTCTTGGGTTTCTTCCTTCGCCTCTTCTTTGGCCTCTTCCTTGGCTTCCTCTTTAGGCTCTTCCTTGACGGCCTCTTCCTCCACCGCCGGCTTCCCGGGCTTCTTGCTGCTCGCCTTCTTGGCCTCGGCGGCCTCCGCGCGCTCCTTCTCGACCTTCTCCTCGGCCTCCTGGTGGAAGGGCTTGATTTCGTCCTCCTTGGTGAAAGTCTCGATCATCTTCTTGACGCGGTCTTCTTCTTTATTGTAATCGGCCTTGCGGATGTACTCCGCCGGATTGTCCTGATCGAGCGCCGCTTGCGGCCGGATCTTGGCCCGCACCTCGCTGATCTCGATGATCTGGAAGGCTAGGGCGCCGATCAGGGCCAGGGCCGAAAGGATCAAGCAGCTGGTGGCGATGGGGCTCGAGGCCCGCTTTTCAATGATTTCTTCTGGTTGGGCAGCCATGGGAACCTACTTTTTTTATTCTCTCAAAATCCGGGGTCGATGGTTTGTGGAAAGCGCGCTTCCAAGCAGGCTTTTTCAGAACGTGGTGTTGACCTCGTCGCCGACTTCAATGGTCTTCGTGCCGCTCAGGTACTCCACCCGAGCGCCCGAGAGGTCGTCATAAACCTTGATGACCGTGACCTTGCCGATGAACACCGCGCCGCGGCGGACGTAAAACTTGTAGCCCTCCTGGACCTTCTGGTCCTTGCCGACCGAGAGGACCACCAGCTTGTCCTTGTCGTTGACCGCCTCGATCCTTCCGGGAATGGAGGGAACGTTCAGGCCGAGACCGCCGCTCTTGAAGATATCTGGAAATTGCTTCTGAAGATTGTCGCGTTCAATTTCCATCTCCTCCGCCTTCCCCTGCAGCTCGTTCTTGGCGATCTGGAGCTGGCTGTAGAGGCCGTTCAGCTTGTCGTAGTCGAGCTTCAAGCGGGTGACGTCGCGAATGGCCTTCTCGCGGGCGGCCACGGCGTCATCGGATGCCTTCTTGGCCTCCGCCAGGGCTTGCTCGAGCCGGGTCTTGCCGGCTTCGAGATCCTGCAGGGTCTTGTGGGCCTGGGTGAGCGAGTCGGCCGTGGTCTTCACCTGCTGCTCCTTCGAGTCCAGCTTGGTGGCGAGGTCGTGCTTTTCGGTGTCGAGGTTCTTGTTCTTGGCGGCCAGCTCGGCGCTGGTGGCCTTCAGGGCCGAGTTCTGCTGGGCGATCAGGTCGAGTTGAGCCTTCTGCGTATTGAACTTGACCTCGATTTCGCCAAGCTGACTGGTGTGAGCATCTTGCGCCTTCTGGTAAATGTCGAGGTAATTCTTGCGCGTGTAGAAGAGGGTGCCGGAGGTGCCAAAGAACGCCACCGTCAATAACAGGTTGAAAACGACAAAAATTTTTGCAAGGGTGCTCATGATTACATTCCTATCAAACTTTGAGCTGGTATCTGTTTTCTGCCAATAACTTGCTTCTAGTTGAAGGTATTCTTTCCCCCCTCGAGTCCCCCCGAGGGCGGTGATTCCCCCCTCGAGTCCCCCCGAGGGGAAGAATGTGAAGTGATTGAATGTGGCAAATATAAAATTATATCGGCCGATAAAACGAAGTCAAGACGGCACTAACGGCTTTCTGGCGGCCAGATCCGTAAATTGTTTCGAGGAAAATTCCGGCGCGTGCTAAAATGCGCCCGCGGCTGCCGGAAAAATTAAACTCGCGGCCTTCCAGAATTTTTAATAACTGACCATTCAAGACCTTATGTTCACCGGAATCATCGAGCGGCAGGCGCGGGTGGTGGGCCTGCGGGGCGGCACCGAGGGGAAGCGGCTCGAGCTGGAGGTGGAGGCGGCGGCCGATTTGCCGCCGTGGCGGGCCGTGGCGGTGGGGGACAGCGTGGCGGTGAGCGGGGTGTGCTTGACGGCGGTTGAAAGCCAGGGGAGGAGGCTGGCCTTTCAAACCGTGCCGGAGACCTTGCGCCTCACCACCCTGGGCGAGCTGCGCCCCGGCGGCTGGGTCAACCTCGAGCGCTCCCTGGCGCTGGGGGACCTCCTGGGCGGGCACCTCGTCACCGGCCACATCGACGGCCCCGGCCGCGTCCTCGAGCGGCGCCAGGAGGGGGATCAGGTCCTCTTCCGCATCGCCGCCGATCCTCGGCTCCTCGATGAAATCCTCCCCAAGGGCTCCATCGCCGTCGACGGCATCAGCCTTACGGTGGTGGAGGCGCGCCGCCGGGAGGGCTGGTTCAGCTTCGCCGCCATTCCGCACACGCTGCGGGTCACCACGTTGGGCCGGCGGCAGGCCGGCGAGGCCGTCAACCTCGAGACCGACGCTTTTGGCAAGTGGATCCTGCACGGATTGAGGTCGATCCTGGGAGAGCGCTCCGGGGAATCCTGGCGGGACCTCCTCGAGCAGGCGGGGATTGGAAGAGATCCGTCAACTCAGCCTTGAATTTTCAATCCACCGCCCGGAACGATCCCAGGAACTGGGCGTTGGTCTCGGTCTCGCCGAGCTTCTTGATGAGGATCTTCATCCCCTCGACCACCTCGACCTTCTGCAGCACCCGCCGCAAGGCCCACACCGACTGCAGCTGGTTTTCCGGGAGCAGCTTCTCCTCCTTGCGGGTGCCCGAGAGGTTGAAGTCGATGGCCGGGAAAATTCGCATGTCGGCGAGCTTCCTCGACAGGACCAGCTCCATGTTGCCGGTTCCCTTGAACTCCTCGAAGATCACCTGGTCCATGCGGCTGCCGGTCTCGATGAGCGCGGTGGCGAGGATGGTCAAGCTGCCCCCCTCCTCGGCCTTGCGGGCCGCGCCGAAGAAGGCCTTGGGCTTCTCCAGGGTGCGCGCGTCGACGCCGCCCGAAAGGGTGCGGCCGGAGTTCTTGGTCTCGTTGTTGTAGGCCCGCGCCAGGCGCGTCAGCGAGTCGAAAAGAATGACCACGTCCTTCTTCAGCTCCACCAGGCGCTTGGCGCGTTCGATGGCGATTTCCGCGATGTTGACGTGGTTGGCGGCCATTTCATCGGAGGTCGAGGAGAGCACCTCGCCGCGCTGAACGCTGCGCTTCCAGTCGGTGGCCTCCTCGGGGCGCTCGTCGACGAGGAGGACGATCAAGTGCACCTCGGGATGGTTCACCGTGATGGCGTGCGCCAGGCGCTGGAGGAGGATGGTCTTCCCCGTGCGCGGCGGGGCGACGATGAGGCCGCGCTGCCCTTTGCCGATGGGCGTCAAGAGGTCGATGATGCGGATGGAAGGGTCCTTGTTGTTTCGGGAGAGGTCGAACTTCTCGATCGGATCCAGGCTGGTGAGATCCTTGAAGACCGGGCGATTGGCCAGAGGGGGGGCATCGGGCGGCAGCCCATCAATCAGCTGGACTTCCAGCAGCGTGTTTTGCGGCCTGCGGCCGATGACCGCGCCCTTCCCTTCAATCGCCATGCCTTCCTGAAGGCGGTGTTGGCGGATCAAGGCCGCCGGGACCAAGACGTCGTCCGGCCGGATGGAATAGTTGAAGGCGAGCCGGCGGAGATAGCCGTTGCCATCGTTCTGGATCTCGAGGACCCCGCTTGTGGGAGCGAGCGACAGCTCCCCGGCGGCGAGGAGGCGGGGATCGAGCCCTTGATGACGGGGGTCGAACCCTCGATCCTGCCGCGGCTGCCCCATTCCCTTTTGACCAGCCAGTCCCCCTTGACCATTGTAACCCCCCGGGCCGCCGCCTTGATACTGATATTGATGCTGATGTTGCTGTTGATGATGGTGACGCCCCTTGTGATGGCGCCGCTTATGCCACTTGGGTTTCTTGGAGAAATGACCAGCAGGTTGAAAGTTTTGTTTCATGGACGGTAAAGTACGTTCCCTCCTTTACGATCGGCCTTGGTGTTGGCTTGGCGAAGTACCCGAAGTCGAGTGACGAAGCCGAACAACGTCGTGGACGGGCCCCCTCACTCCCCTACCTTTCTTACGGAATCGGCCGAAGGCTTACGGGATTGGGCGCCATGGACTTCGTGAACACTGGGTAGCGGGAAGGCCATTCTTTATGTAAGCTATCATTCCGGATGCTGTGAAGGCCTCGTTTGAATCAATCCTGGCCAGTGAGGATAATGCCGACAACACCGAATCCTTCTCAAATCCACGGGAGGCCAGCCGGAATGTTGCTGATTAATTATTTCGGCCGTTTTTGATTCCTTCTTCTCCTAATTCTTATTTTAATAGGCATTTTACTTGCAACTCGCTGCCAAGCAACAAATTATAAGGAAATATTTTCGTTCGAGCTCATGAGCGCCCCGTTCCCGATTCAAGGGGTGGTGGGCATCCTGGCCGAGGGCTGCCCAGCGGGAGACCGAAAACTCGAGCCGGCCCTGGGGCCTGGGCTGGCCGGCATCGAAATGCGCGCCGACCTCCTGCTCGGCCAAGGGAGGGGCTGGACCCCGGACGCCTTGTCATCCCGCCTCCGGCGGCTCAAAGCCTCGGGAGCGCCGGTCCTCTTCACGGTGCGGCTGCCGTCTCACGGCGGCAGCTTCCAGGGCTCCGAGCCGGAGCGGCTGCGGCTGTACCGCTTGGCGATCGAGGCCGGAGCGGCCGCCGTCGATGCGGAGTGGGGGACGGAAGCGGCGCGGGTTCTGGCGCGCGAGCAGGCTCCCCTGATCGTCAGCGCCCACTTCTTCGACCGCATGCTCTCCCCCGCCGAGCTGGACGGGCTCGGCGAGCGCATGGCCGCAGGCTCGCCGCTCGCCATCAAGATCGTCCCCACCGCCCAACGGCTGATGGACTCGGTCCATATGCTCCGGTGGCTGGAAAAGGCGCCGCCCCAGGGGCCCCGGCGCATCGGCTTCGCCATGGGGGACCGGGGGGTCCTCAGCCGCCTTCTGGCGCTGGCGTGGGGGTCCGCCATCACCTACGGAACCTTCGGAGCGCCGGTTGCCGCGGGACAGCTGCGGGTTGAAGAGCTGCTCGAAGTGTACCGCGTCAAGGAGCTCAAGAGATCGTCTCGCCTCTTCGGCGTCGCCGGAGGCCGAGCACTGCTTTCTTACTCTCCGTACCTGCACAATCCGGCGTTCCGGCGCCGTGGCCTCGACGCCGGCTACCTGCCCCTCCAGGCCGGCGCCTTCTCGGAGGTGGTCGAGGTGCTGGAGCCTTTGCAAATCGAAGGCTTGAGCGTCACCATCCCTTTCAAGGAAGCGGCCTTCCGGCTGGCGGCGCGAGCCGACGCTCGCAGCCGCGCCTGCGGCGCCTCGAACACCTTGATCATCCAGCGCGCCAGCGACGAGCGGACGATTCACGGCCACAACACCGATTTTGATGGGATTCTCTTGCCGCTCCGGCGGCGGTTGCCGGATCTCCGCGGCGTTTCGGTGGGGGTGATCGGAAACGGCGGGGCGGCGCGGGGAGCGGTCCGGGCCTTGATAGAGGCGGGCGCCTCCCCCACTTTATATTTCCGGAATATCGAGCGGGGGAGGCCGGTGGCCGAGGCGCTCGGCATTCCGGGCCATCTGATCGGCGACATTCGGGCCGGCAACCATCGCGTTTTCATCAACGCCACGCCCGTGGGCAGCCAGGCCGGCGATCCTTCGCCGGTGCCGAAAGAAATCTTCCAAGGTTCGGCCGCGAATCCACGCCTCGCCTTCGAGATGGTTTACGAGCCGGCCGAGACGCGGTTTCTCCTGGACGCCCGGGAAATGGGGGCCGAGGAAATCTCCGGCCGCGAGATGCTCGTCGCCCAAGGGGTGGCGCAGTTCCAGCTCTTCACCGGCGCGACGGCCACCGAAGAAGAATTCAGCGACCATTACCGCCGGGGGCATGCCCTCCGCCACGGCGGCTAGGACGTGAAGGGCCCCCACCGATCGGAATTTATTCCGATAATAGCCATTATGATGAGTTTCCCTTACAGGTTAAATGCCGCGCTGGCGCTCCGGTGCCAGCGCGGCATTTAACCTGTCCTAAATCAACTACCGGCTGCTCTATTTCTTCCACGGTAAAAACGTCGCGGTGATCTCACATGGTTTTATCAAGCAAGAAAATAAAGTTCCACAAAAGGAAATCGACAAGGCCAGGGAGCAAAAACAAAATTATCAAAACCACCCCAGCCGACACCAGTTCAAACCGGAATGAGTCGATGATCGAACCTCTCGATCTCGAATATTCTACTACCGATCCGTTCTTGCGGATGTCCAGGAGGCGGCGGATTCTCTTCCCGGCGGGCGCGAGCTGCTCCCCTGGATCAAGGGCTGGCTCAAAAAAATCGACCGCGAGGACCGCCTCCTGGCGACCCGCCAGCCAGTCGAGCGTAGACCGCTCCTGCCCGCCCCTCGGAAGTGGGGAAGATCCCGCGCCAGCTCAAGGCCCGCCGCCGCCTCCCTGACCCCTCCGGCCGGAGACCGTCCTCTCCCCGCATCCCCCGAGCTGCCGCGCCTGCCAGCCGCAAAGGCGCCCGAAGTGCGGGAGAAGGTCTTCGATCTGAGATTTACATTGAAGTTGATAGATGGGTATGGTGTCATTGAAATGATGGCCGGTTCAGGTATTCTTGAAAACCACTAGGAGAACAACGCCTCATGCACCCCATCGCCGCCGACAGCACCATCACCCTGAAGACTCGCGATCTTTGCCAGGCCATTGTCGAGCATCCCTGGTTTCAAACCTTGCAGGCGCGCATCGACTCGTTTATGACCAACGATGTCGCCAAGGAGCAGTACCAGCGCTTGAACGAGAAAGGCCAGTTCCTGCAGCACAAGCAGGAGCAAGGCGCTCCTCTCATGGCGCAGGAGATTGCCGAGTTCGAGCTGCTCCGCGAGGCCTTCTTCGCCAATCCCGTGGCGCGCGAGTTTTTCGAGGCGCAAGAGGAGATCCAGAAGGTGCAGGAGTCGGTGGGCCGCTGCGTCTCCATGACCTTCGAGCTGGGCCGCCTCCCCAACCCCGAGGAGATGTCCGGCTCGTGCGGCTCGGGCTGCGGCTGCAGCCATTAAAAGCTGCCGCCATTGGAAACTGAAGGGCCTTCGTTTCGGAGAGCTGCCATGCTGGGAAGCCGGGTTGATAAGCGCTGTCGCTGCTGTTTTGCAGGGGTTTCTCTGGCGGCTTGGCTCTTGGTCTCGGCCTGCACCAAAGCTCCTGAGCCTCCCCACCCGCCCGCCGAGAAGACTCCAGAAGCAGACCGGCCTGAAGCCGTGCCTCCAGCCGCCCCCAAAGCCTCCTACAACCTCGACATCCCCACGGTCGAGTACCGGTGGGACCAGGGGGCCGGCGATAAGAGCGTCCCGCCGGAGCTGGGCGGCCCCGGCTTCACCGGCGAGGGCTGGCAGACGAACCGCAAGTTCCTGGCCATGGGCTGGAAGGAGGCCCCCAAGGGGGGGGCCATGATCCAGTACCTGCCCGACTGGCCGGCGACGCTGCGGCAGACGGGGAAGGACTGGAACACCTCGGTCAACTACTTGATCCGCGACCTCTGCTACGAGTCGCTCCTCAACATCCACCCCATCACCCTGGAGCACATCCCGAATCTCGCCACCCACTGGTGGATCTCCCCCGACAAGCGGACCTACCGCTTCCGCCTGAATCCCGCCGCCCGCTGGAGCGACGGCAAGGAGGTCACGGCGCAAGATGTCGTCGCCTCCTTCAAGCTGCGCATGGATCCCACCCTGCTCGACCCCTCGAACATCATGACCTTCGGGAAACTTGAGACCCCGGTGGCCCTCTCCAGGTACATGGTCGAGGTCAAGGTCAAGGAGGAGAACTGGCGCAACTTCCTCTACTTCGCCGGGGCCTCGGTTTTCCCGGCACACCAGGTTTCCATTTCCGGCACCGAGTACCTCGAGAGGTACCAGTTCAAGTTCACCGCCAGCTCCGGCCCCTACCTCGTCCGGGACGAGGACATCGAGATGGGGAAGTCCATCACCATCCGCCGGAGGAAGGACTGGTGGGACGCCGCCAATCCCGCCTGGGCGGGCCTGTGGAACCTCGACGCCATCAAGTTCATCATCGTGAAGGATGAGAACCTCGCCTTCGAGATGGTCAAAAAAGGCGAGATTGACTACTTCATCATCCCAAAGGCGCAGTGGTGGGCGGAGGAGCTGGACAAGGTCGGGGCGGTTAAACGGGGCCTGCTCCTCAAGCGCAAGTTCTTCACCGATGCGCCGATCGGCACGAGCGGCATCGCCATCAACATGAAGAAGCCCCCGCTTGACGATCTCCGCGTCCGCAGGGGGCTGGGCCACCTCCTCGACCGGAAGACCCTGATCCAGAAGCTCTTCTTCAACGAGTACCAGCCGCTCTCGAGCTACTACCAGGGGGGCCTTTACCAGAATCCCGCCAACGTCCTGGCCGAGTACGACGAGCTGAAAGCCGTCGAGCTGCTCGAGGAGGCGGGCTGGAAGGAGAAGAACGCTTCCGGCTACCGCGTCAAGGATGGAAAAGAGCTCAAGTTCACCTTGAACTATCGTACTCCCCTGTCAGAGCGCCACCTGACGGTGTTCCAGGAGGCCTGCAAGCGCGCCGGCATCCGGCTCGAACTGCAATACTTGACGCCCGCGGCCGGCTGGAAGAACCTGCGCGAGAAGGAGTTCGAGCTGATGAGCACGGCCTGGGGGGCCCTGGTCTTCCCCAATCCCGAGACCAGCTTTCACTCCACGCTCGCCGATCAAAAAGACAATAACAACGTCACCGGCTTGAAGATCCCCCGCGTCGATGCGCTGTGCGACGCCTACGACCAGGAGTACGACGTCAAGAAGCGCATCGAGATCATCCGCGAGATCGACGGCCTGGTCTTCAACGAGCACCCTTACATCCTCGAGTGGTACCTCCCCTGCCAGCGGGTGGTCTTCTGGAACAAGTTCGGCATGCCGGAGTGGGGCGGCTTGAGAACCCACGATTATGAGGCGCTCTTTTACTGCTGGTGGGTCGATCCGGAGAAGGAAAGTCGCCTCGAGGAGGCGAGGAAGAACCCCCGGAGCTTCCTCGAACCCAAGGGCGAGGTCGAAAACCGCTTCTGGGAGGCGTGGAACGCCGGTCAGGCCGCCAGAGAAAAGGCCGGGAACCAGGCAACCTCCCATTAGTCCCCTGACATGGCCGCCTACTTCGCCCGCCGCCTGCTGCTCATGATCCCGACCTTCCTCGGGGTCACCGTGATCGTCTTCGCCATCACCCGCTTCGTCCCCGGGGGCCCCATCGAGCAGATCATCGTCCGCATGCAGATGGGCGGCGGCCGGGGGGAGAGCGCCGGCGGCGCCGGCGTGGAGACCAGCGTCGCCATCCCCGAGGCGGTCAAGGAGGAGCTGAAGAAGCACTTCCACTTCGACAAGCCGATCTGGCGGGCCTACCTCCTCTGGCTCGGAGATCTCCTCTCCCTCAACCTCGGCAAGTCGTACACGTACGGCCTGCCGGTCCTCGAGCTCATCGCCGAGCGCTTCCCGGTGAGCATCTACTTCGGCCTCATCGGCTACCTCCTCGCCTACCTGGTGTGCATCCCGCTGGGGATCGCGAAGGCCATCAAGCACGGCAGCGCCTTCGACTTCGCCTCGAGCGCGCTCGTCTTCATCGGCTACTCCATCCCCGGCTGGGCGCTGGGCGCTGTCCTCCTCGTCCTCTTCGGCGGCGGCAGCTTCTGGAACGTCTTCCCCCTGGGCGGCTTCCGCAGCGCGAGCTGGGAACAGCTCAATCTTTTCGAAAAGGTCATCGACCAGCTCCACCACACCATCCTCCCAGTGTTTTGCTACGCCCTCGGCGGCTTCGCCACCCTCACCATCCTGACCAAGAACTCGCTCATGGAAAACCTCGGCCAGGACTACATCCGGACTGCCTTCGCGAAGGGCCTCTCCGAGCGGCGGGTGATCTTCGTCCACGCCCTCAGGAACTCGCTCATCCCCATCTGCACCGGCCTCGGCCACGCCATCGGCCTCATCATGGCGGGGAGCTACCTCATCGAGAAAGTGTTCAACATCGACGGCATCGGGTACCTGGGCTTCACCTCGATCAACGAGCGCGACTTCACGGTGGTGATGGGCATCCTGGTCTTCAACACCCTGCTCATCCTCCTCGGGAACATCCTGAGCGACGTCCTTTACGTGCTCACCGATCCGCGCATCCGCTTCCAGTGACCGCGTCATGGCAGAAACCGCCCATCCATCCACAGCCTCCGCCGCTCCGCCGCTCCGCCGCGCTCCGAAGCCGCTCTCGCTGCTCCGGCGGCGCTGGCGCAAGTTCCGCGCCTTGAAGCGCGGCTGGTACAGCTTCCTCATCTTGACCGGCGCCTACGCCCTCAGCTTTTTCCTGCCGGTGCTGGTCAATAGCCGAGCTCTCATCGTCAAGTGCGACGGCCGCTACTACTTTCCGGCCGTTGGAAAATTCCACGAGGCGAAGGCTTTCGGCCAGCGCCTCGTCGGCGAGGCCGACTACCGCAAATTGAAGCGGCAGTTCGAGGAGGAAGGCAGGGGGAACTGGGTGATCCTGCCCCCCTACCCCTACCACCCCCACGAGTCCCTGCTCACCGACCCGGAGCTGCCGGGCAATCCGCCCCATCCGCCCAGCCGGCGGCACTGGATGGGGACCGACGACCGGGGCCGCGACGTTTTTGCCCGGCTGCTCTACGGCTTCCAGATCTCCATCACCTTTGGAATCGCCGTGGTCGGCCTGAGCTACCTGATCGGCATGGCCATCGGCGCCTGCCTGGGGTACTTCGGCGGCCGGATCGACCTCTACGGCCAGCGCCTGGTGGAGATCTGGTCCAACCTGCCCTTCCTCTACATCATCATGATCATCGGCTCCCTCATGAAGCCCGACATGTCCATCCTCATCGCCATCCTCGCCATCTTCAGCTGGATCAGCATCAGCTTTTACATGCGCGGCGAGTTTTACCGCGAAAAGTCGAAGGACTACGCCGCCGCCGCCATTTCCCAGGGGGAGTCGAACCTGTCGGTGATGTTCCGCCACCTCCTCCCCAACGGTTTGACGCCGGTCATCAGCTTCGCGCCGTTTTCCCTGGTCGGCGCCATCAGCAGCCTCGTGGCCCTCGACTTCCTCGGCTTCGGCCTGCGGCCGCCTACTCCGAGCTGGGGCGAGCTGGTCAACCAGGGCCTGCAGAACATCTTCAAGTGGCACCTGGTGGTCTTCCCGCTCGGGGCGATGTTCGCGACGCTCCTCCTCGTGGTCTTCATCGGCGAGGCCATCCGCGAGGCCTTCGACCCGAAGTCCCACTCGCGCCTGAGGTAGCCATGAACGCCGCCGGCTCTCCCCTCCTCCCCCTGCTCCAGATCAAGGATCTCCGCACCGGCTTCGAGATCGAAGGCGGCACCGCCTGGGCCGTCGACGGCGTCAGCTTCGACATCTTCCCCGACGAGCTGGTCGGCCTGGTCGGCGAGTCGGGGTCGGGGAAGTCGGTGACGGCGCTCTCCATCCTCCGCCTCATCCCCGGCCCGCAGGGCCGCATCGCCGGCGGGGAGATCCTTTTCAAGGGGCAAGACCTCTTGAAGCTCGAGATCGCCGCGATGCGCCGGATCCGCGGCAAGGAGATCGCCATGATCTTCCAGGAGCCCATGACCTCCCTCAATCCTGTTTTTCCAATCGGCAAGCAGCTCCTCGAGCCCCTCGAGGTGCACGAGGGGCTCGGCCGGCGGGCGGGCCTGGAGCGGGTCGTCGAGATCCTCTCACAGGTGGGCATCCCCGACGCCCGGAAGCGCCTCGGCGACTACCCGCACCAGTTTTCGGGCGGCATGCGGCAGCGGGTCATGATCGCCATGGCCTTGATTTGCCGGCCGGCGCTCCTCATCGCCGATGAGCCCACCACCGCCCTCGACGTCACCATTCAAGCGCAAATCCTCGACCTCATGAAAACGCTCCAGGCGGAGCGGCAGGGCTCGGCCATCCTGCTCATCACCCACGACCTCGCGGTGGTGGCCGAGACCTGCCGGCGCGCCCTCGTCATGTACGGCGGCAAAATTCAGGAGGCGGCGCCGGTGGCGGAGCTTTTCGAGAGGCCGCTCCACCCCTACACCCAGGGCCTCCTGCGCAGTCTCCCGCGCGCCGAGGACAAGGGGAGGCCGCTCCCCGCCATACCCGGAAACGTCCCGTCGATCCTCGACCTCCCCGCGGGTTGCAAGTTCTCTTCCCGCTGCCCCGAGGTCCACGAGCGCTGCCGCCGCGAGGAGCCGGATCTTGTCGAGGCGAGCCCCGGCCACTGGGCGCGGTGCCATCTCCTCGAGGAGAAAGGAGGCGCCCGATGAGCGCGAGCTCGAAGCCCCTCCTCACCGTGCGGGGCTTGAAGGTCACCTTTCCCATTTACGGCGGCGTGCTGAGGCACAAGATAGCCGAGGTGAGAGCCGTCGACGGCGTCTCCTTCGAGATCCGGGAGCGCGAGACCCTGGGCCTGGTGGGCGAATCGGGATCGGGGAAGACCACCATCGGCCGCGCCCTCCTCAACCTGCTGCGCTACCTGTCGCCGGAGGTTCAGGTCGAAGGAGAGGTGCTGCTCCACCACGATGGCCGCGCCATCGACTTGAACGGCCTGTCGCGGCGGGCGCTCAAGCCCCTGAGGCCCGAGATGCAGATGATCTTCCAGGACCCTTACTCATCCCTTAATCCGAGAATGACGGTGCGAGAGATCATCGAGCGACCGCTCCGGCTGCACGCCGGCGGCGGGCGGGGGGAGAGGGAGAAGCGCGTCTTCGAGATCCTCGAGCGCGTCGGCTTGCAGCCCGATGCCGCGGTTCGCTTCCCCCACGAGTTTTCCGGCGGCCAGAGGCAGCGGATCGGCATCGCGCGGGCGCTGGTCACCCGCCCCCGCCTTATCATCGCCGATGAGCCGGTGAGCGCCCTCGATGTCTCCGTGCGCGCGCAAGTGGTCAACTTGATGATGGAGCTGCAGAAGGACTTCGGCCTCGCTTGCCTCTTCATCGCCCATGACCTGAGCGTCGTCCACCACGTCAGCGACCGCATCGCCGTCCTGTACCTGGGGACCGTGGTCGAGATCGGCACGGCGATCCAGATTTACAACGAGCCGCGCCACCCCTACACCCGCGCCCTCCTCGCCGCCGTCCCCTCGGCCGACCCGAAGAGCCCTCGCCTTCGCGGCTTTCCCTTGAGAGGCGAGATCCCCTCGCCCCTCAAGAAACCCTCCGGCTGCGTCTTCCATCCACGCTGCCCCATCGCGCAGCCGGCCTGCAGCAAGGAAGCGCCGGCGCTGGTAGAGATCGAGGCGGGGCGCCAGGTGGCCTGCCCCTACGCCCTCGAATTCGAAAAATTGTCAGCGCGCCGCGATTAGAGCCTCAAGGTTTCTGCGCCCCCGGCGGCAGGACCTTCGGGGGCAGGACCTCGGGGAGCAAATGGGCCGGGGCCGCGGAGACCGCGACGGCCGGCTGGCCGGCAGCCGCCGGTGTTTCCCTTCCCGCGCTGTCCATGCCCAGAAGCCCCGGCGGCAAGCCGTGCTTTCCGCCCATGGCCTGGAGGGTGTGCAGCTCCCGGACCAGGCGCTCCATCCTCTCCAGGCAGTCCTCGAGCAGCTTCTGGCTTTCCTCCACCTGGGCTTCGTTCTTCGAGCCCTGCGACTCGAGCTCGGTAAGGATTTTCCCCAGCGCCGAGTGGTCGCGCTGATCCTTCTCCTTGAGCGTTTTTTCCATTGCCGCCTGCAGCTTGGGGAGGTTCTTGCCGTAAAGCTCGGCGACGGCTTTTTGAATGGACTCGACGGTTTCCTCGGAGCGGCGCTCCAGATCGCTTTGCAGGCCGCTGTGGAGGTCATGCACCTCGATCTGGTTCATGAAAAAGGCCGCAAAGCAGAAGAGCAGCACGATGCTTAAGCCGATCAAGAGCACCCAGGTCTCCTTGCGCTGCTCGGCGACGCGCAAATCGGCCGCTTGGTGGATCTCCTCCAGCCGGCGGCTGACGTGTCCGAGGCGCTGGGCGATGACTTCCTGGATCTCCTGCAGGGCCCGGATGGGAGCTTCGGAAGCCGCCGGCGCGGGCCGCCGGTCACCGCCGCGCGGCGCCAGGGCACAGCTCGCGGGCCGGCGCGGCTCCCGAGGATCGCCAAGCTCTTCGGCAAGGCCGAATCCCAGGGGCAGGACGCGCTGCTGGGGGCCGGTTGCCCAGGCCGCCGGGCCGGAGGCGCTTTTGTCTCCGGCAGCCGGCGGCTCCTGCATCGAAGGCTGAGAAGGCCGAGAAGGCGCGGTCAGGTTATTCGCCAACGTCTTTTGGTCTTTTGACCGGTGATGATGTCTGGACATTCCCCGTCTCTCCCGTCTCAAGAAGTTTTCTGAATCCATGCGGAGGGGCAGAGCCCTCCCCGATTCTTAGTGCCTGTTTCTTATTTATCGGGAGATCCGGGCGGAGACTTTAACGGAATTTTACACGGCCCATAATCGCTTGGGAGGGAAGGAATTACCGGAGGCTCACCTCGCCGCCCCCTTGCTCGCGGATGGTCCTCTCCAGATCGATCCGCCAGAGCGGGCCCGGCTCCTCGCGGGTTTCGAGGATCAGGTAAAGGTTGACCTGGCGGTAGATGGGAACCCCCTGAGCGTCTTCCCCTTCATGAGAGAGCGCCAGCACGGCTTCGGGCGCGCCTCCCTGCCAGCGGAGCATTTTGCGGTCGAATGGGACGGCCTGCTGGATCAGATTCCAGACGCTGTTCCCGGTCTGCGGATCATCCGCAAACTTTAGGAAGAACTTGAGCTGGGTTCTGGTGATCGCCTTTTGCGAGGAGGTGGACAAGCAGTCGTAGGCGAAGTCCCAGTGGCCGGTGTCGATGGCGTAGATGAAGCCGTTCACGGTGGCGAGAGGATCGATGCGGTCGAAGTACTTGGAAGGGTGGGCGTAGGAGCAGCAGCCTGAGAAGGCTAAAATCAGATACGGCAGGAGATGGACCGGTCTTTTATCGATCAAACCATTCCCCCTCGCGAACGGCGCCTTTCCGGGAGTTTACTTCCCCCGCGGCTGGCTGCTTCGGCTCGCCGGCCTGGTTTTCGAGGAGCCCGGCTGGGGCTGGGCTGGCTCCTCATCCTCGCCTGCCTCCTTTGTAACTTCAGAAAGATCTTGACTTCCGGGTACAGGGGTCGGATCGGTGATCAAGCGGCCATCGCGGACGTTGCGCCGCCACAGCTGGAAATCGCCGGTGCGGTGGTTGCAGACCCACAGGAGGTCCGCGGCGTTGCGCTCGCTGATGGCGTAAACGGTGTCTTCCGGCGGGAAGATCCTTTGATCCACCAGGCCGACATGCGAGCGCTCGACCGTTCCCTCGGCGGTGTCGAGGAACTTGTAGTGCCGGATGCGGCCGCTGCGGCTGTTCACCACCCAGATGTTGCGGCGGTTTGGGAAGAAGAGGTAATCCCCGTCCTTCAAGCTAGCCCGCAGCTCCGGCAAGGCGGCGAGGGCGCCAGGGAATCCGGTTCCGCCGCGCTCGCCGGTGTGGAACCAGGCGGAGAGGAGCGCGATGATACCGATCACCGCCAGCGCCCCGGAAAATAATCCGGAGAGGGGAGGCCGGCAGCGCTGCCAGGAATTTTGACCCAGGCTGGGTTTTTGGCTGGTTGGTTGGCTGACGGGTTGACTGTTATCTTGGCTGATTGGTTGATTAGGGCGATCTTCCATCCGTTCAGGTTCCTCGTCAAAAAGCCAGTTTATTTTTTCCCACCTTGAAACGGCGGCTCCTCCTCGAAACCGGGGTCCGCCTCCCCCTTGTCCTCTTCCTCATCCTCTTCAGGCTCATCGTCATCCTCCAGCTCGGAGGCTTCCTCAAAAGCCTCCTCATAGCCGGTCGTTTTCGGCTGCAGCTCGAAATCGAGCGCCTCCATCGACATATTGGCCCCTCCTTCGCCTTCCGCAGCCATCTTGGAGACATCTTGAACCTGACTGAACACCTCTTCGGTGACGAAAATATCCACCTTGTTCTTCAATGCCAGAACCAGGCAATCGCTGGGCCGCGCATCGATGCGCACCTCGTTGCGCTTTCCCGTCCATTCCCCGCTCATGCCGTTCACCTTCTGCTGCAGAATGAGGGTGGCGCAGAAGGTGTTCTCGATGATGCTGGAGATGATCACTTGCTTGACTTCAAGGTCGAATCCCAGAAAGATCGACTGCAGGAGTTCATGCGTCAACGGGCGGGCCGGGACCTCGCCGTTGATTTCGCGGATCAGCGCCGCCGCTTCATAAAATCCAACAAAGACGACAAAGGTCTTTTTATCGTTCCCCAGGAGCACCGCCGCGCCGCTGGGAGTGGGTCCGATGATCCGGCGAATCTTGACTTTTTCCAGTTTCGGTTGCATGAATCGCTAAGCTCTTTCCCCCCTGGCTCCTCAGGTTCTCAGTTTCAGTACCACCCGATCATCGTGAAGGTCTCGACCAGGCCCGGATTTTTCAGCTCTGGATCGGAGAAAATCTCGAAATCATACTGCAATTCCCTTACCGGGTGCTTGAGCTCATCGACGCCGGAGAGCTGGTAGGTCGTCCAGCCCAGCTCCTGGAAGGCCTTGCAGCCCACCGGTCCCGTGGCCACCCACCCCAGGCTGAGAAACAAGAGGACCAGAACCTTCCTGCCGGCAGCCTCCGCCGGGAGCCCGGCATTTTTTTTCAAGATAATCTGGTCGAGCCTGCCTTGATGTCGCTTCCTGAGCACCAGGAAAACCAGAAGGGAAGCCGTATAGCAAATCCCCTCCCAGACGAGGGAGGCAGCCAAGCGAACCGCCGTCCAGGCGAAGGCGCCTCGCTCGGCCCAGATGCCCGGAGAAGGCGTCAGGCCTCCCGACCGCGAGGCCGAGGGCAGGATGCCCTCGGGCAGGATCAGCGGGGACCCATTACCGCCGGTCGGAGCCTGCTGGCTGTGAGCTCGAATTCTTTTGGTCAGCTTCGCGATCATTTCAGTCGACGGGAGTCTGTTTCTTAGCGGAACTGGAATTTTCTTTGGTCCCGGTTTTCCCTGCCGGCGCCGTGGCGCCGCCAAACACTTCTAATCCGGCAAGCTGGCCGATCAGCCTTTCAACGGCCAGCTTGTAAGCCTGCCGCGACATTTCGGTGTTGTTGATGTCCGCTCTGACGGCTACTTCATCTTCGACCACTAGGACTTTTTCCACCACCGCCCACTTATTATCGGCCAGTCTTTCATTATCGGCCAGTCTTTCATTATCGGCCAGTCTTTCATTATCGGCCAGTCTTTCACTGGCCCGCCGCTCCAGGCGGCACTCCAGCCGGCAGCGGAACCGGCTGCCGATCTTCTGGCCGTAAAAGGTGAGATCCTTTTCCCAGCCGGCGCGGGCATCGATGGCCAGGCGGAATTCCGGCGGCTTGCTACCCTCTTTCTTCTCCTCTTGTCTCTCCACTAAACTGAACTGGCCCTTGGTATGGTTCTGAAAGAAATAGTCGAGGCGGCCGCGGCTGTACTCGAAATCCTCCGGCGGGAGGGCTTTCCCATCGATGATGCCGTCGACTTCCAGCGCGACGCCGGCTCCCGCCTGCGCTGCCATGGCTTTCCGGAGATCCCTCTTCAAGGACGCGGTGGTGAAAAGTGTCCTGCCCACCCAGGCCGACAGCTCGCTGTCCCTGGGCAATGCCTTTTTAGCGATGAGCTGGATTTCTTCTTTGGCGACGACTTGAATGCCGGCGGCGGTCAAAACCACCCAGGCGCGGCCGGTCTCGTGCAAGGCCAGCCCCTGCACCTTTGCGCCGGTGCGCAAAATTATCTCGTCCGCTGGCAAGAAGGGTGGAAGAAGCCACGCCGCCGCCACTCCGCTGAGCAGAAGCAATAATTTTTGGGATCTCTGAGGGTTGATCTTCATGAAAACCAAACAGTATAACGGATTCCGGCTGCCAATGGAAAGGTATTGGCAATGGAACGGCAACGGAACGGGCGCCATTGGAAAATGGTTTTGCCAGAAAGGGATGTTATTATCAAATCCTCCATCTTGCTACAAATTATCGGCCCAAAAGATCTCGATAGAGCCTGGTGACTGCTCCGGCGCACGCTTCCCAGGAAAACAGCGCGGCCCGGGCGAGGCCGGCCTCCCGCAGCTGGCCGGCCCGCCGCGGGTCGCTCAAAATCTCCGCCACGGCGCGGTCGACCTCGGCCTCCTGGTCCGGATCGACCAGCAGCGCCGCCGGCCCGGCGGCTTCGGGGATCCCTCCCCGACGCGCTGCCACCACCGGCGCTCCCGAGGCCATGGCCTCGAGGACCGGCATGCCGAAGCCTTCATAATGGGACAGGAAAAGGAAAGCCCGGGCGCCGGCGTAAAGGGCGGCCAGATCATCCCTGGGCACGTAGCCCAACAGGTGGATGCCCTCGGGACGGGAGGAGAGCCTGGCTCGTGCCGGGCTCTCCTCCCAGCCAAAGCTGGGCCGGCCGGCGATCACGAGCCGCAAATCCGAGCGCTCCGACCGGGCCCGCCAGTAGGCTTTGAAGACGGCCTCCAGGTTCTTGCGAGCGGCCAGGTCCCCGACAAAGAGGAGATAGGGTTTCTCCCCCACGCCGTGCCGCTCGAGCACCCGCGGATCGGCCCGCCGGGGGTGGAAGAGAGGGTCGACGCCCGGATAGGCCACCACCACCTTGCCGCGAGGGGAAAAGGCTCGCTCCAGCTGGAGGCGCGTTTCTTCGGAAACGGTGACGATGGCCGCCGCCCTCCGGGCGATGGCTTCGTACTGCCGGCACTTCTCTGCCCGGAACCGGGCGGTCGAGAGCCGGCGCTCGCGCGCCACCGGCAAGGCGGAGATGACGTCGAAGACCGTCGCCACCAGGACTCCTCGGTACGACTCCGGGCATCGGGTGTCAAGGGCATGGAGAAGGGGATGGCGGCGATGGAGGAAGCGGCCGGTGAGATACGGCGAGGCGGCGAGGCCAAGGTCGGCCAGGAAACGGCGCCGGGGCCAGCGGCTCACGCGATAGATCAATCGCAGGCGGCTTTCCTCCCATTTTTCTCGCAGCCCTTGAATCAAGGACCTGCCGAATACGGCCACCCCCGAGGGGGCCACAACGAGCAGCGACGATGCCTCCAGGGCGATGGAGGCCGTATGGGGAAGGCTCATGAGGGGCTCATGCGGTCGGGGCGGCCACCGAGGCCGGCTGACTCTGCGCGGCCTCTTCACCCATCGACAGCGCTTTCTGGATTTTCTTTTTCTTGCGCAGGTAAAAGAAGAGGCCGACGAGCGCCCAGGCGTACCAGTTGATCCTTTGAACGATGGCAATCGGCAGGCCATTCTCAGGATCCCCCATCCATGCAAAAAGTTTGGAGTAGGCCCACTCACCGACCCCCAGGCCGCCGGGCGGATTGATCGGAAGGGCCATGATCAAGAGGGCCAGGGGCACGAGAAAAAACAAGTTGACCAGCGAAATCCGGTCATCGCCCAGCGCTCGAGCGTAGCAGAGGGTCATGAACACCGTCGACGCCTGCACCAGGACCGACAGCCCCACCGCCACGAAGATGATGCGGGGCTGGCGCTTATAAGCGACCATGGCCGAGCCGACCTGGCGCAGGACCTTCTGGAAGGGGAGCCAGCCGAGGGTCCACTGAAACCAGGCCGAACGCCGGATGCGGTCCGACAGGAAGAAGGACAATCCCAAGAGGATCAAGAGGAGCAGGGCAGCGACAAGGGCGGAGAAGAACTTCAGGTAGGGGTCCTTTTGAATCCGCTGCCAGTTGGCGAGGATGGCCACTCCTCCCACCACCATGAACACCACCAGCCCGATCACCCGGTCCACCACCACGGTGGTGATGCCGGCGGCGCGCAGCTCCGGCTGCTCGACCGCGACGTAATAGGCCTTCACCAGGTCGCCGCCCGTCGATCCCGGCACGAACTGGCTGAAGAAGAAGCCGATGAAGCTCAGGATGAACGATTCCTTGAGCTGGTATTGAATGCCCTGAGCCCTGAGCAGAAGATGCCAGCGATAAAAGGTCAGGCCCAGCATCAACGCCACGAACACCTGCGCCAGCGCCAGCCAGCCCCAGCCGTTGATTTGGGCGAGCTTCGAAAAGTCAAGGTTGCTGGTCTTCAGCAGGTAGCCCAAGAGAAAGGCGGCGAGGGCCAGCTTCGCCGCCGTCACCAGCGCGCGCCTCAAGAACCAACCCCCTCTCCGGCGGCTTGCGGGAACCGTTCCTGGAAGGCTTTTTTCCAGCTCTTCCCGTCGTTGAACTCGTAGCTGGCCCCGGTCAAGAAGCGCAGCGCCAGGAAGGCGTGCACCTGCTCATCCTGATGGCGGCTGGTAGGCTTGAGGAAGGTCTCGAAAAGCGTCTTCAACGCGACCGGCCCGCCGATCATTCCCAGGGCCTTGACGATCTCCACCCGCACTTCCACCTGGGTCTCCTTGACGAGGAGGTTCCGGAGCAGCTCGGCACAGCTCTCCTTGGGCTGGATCTTCAGCCCCCGCACCGCGTGAAAGCGGGCGTGCCAGAAGGGGTCATCCAGGGCCTTGATGAAAATCTCCTCCGCGTTGACAGTGCGCAGCTTGGCCAGCGCGCCGAGGGCGATCGAGCGGTTGGTCTGGATCTTGCTTTCCAGGGCCACCTGCTTCATGTAAACCACCGCCGCCTGGTCCCCCTCATCGAAGGCGATCTGGCTGGCCTCCTTCATGGCCAGAAGCTCGCTGATGGCGACCACCGCCTCGCCCACCGCTTGAGGCGAGCCGGTCTCGGCTTCCCGCAAGTGGTCGTTGACCGTGCGGGAGCAGCCGAAAGCCACCGCAGGGAGAAGCAGCCACCAGAGGCGACTGGGGCTCATGCCGCTGCCGGTCTTCTTGCGTCCGCACTCGATCATTGCCTGGCTACATTATCCTTTTTGCCGCCGTTTTCAAGGATTGGCCAGAGGGATTTTCCGGATCCACAGGTCGGCGCCTGGTTCCGCGCCGGCGGCGCTCTTCAGCTCTTCGATGAGGGTTTCGAGGCGAGCGCTTCCCGACAAAACCGCCTCCTTCTTCTGGGGGGCCACCGTCATGCCGCGCACCACCACCTGCAGCGCTTCGGCCTTCACTTCGGGGTAGACCGCCAACTCCGCCGGCGCGGCCGCGAGCTCGCCGAGCCGATCGAGGGGTTTCAAGCTGGCGATGACGATGATCCATTCCTGTCCGCCGGCGGTGTCAATCGCCCAGCGGTGCTTCTGCCCCCCGACCAGGCCGGGAAGCTCGTGGCGCTTCCCTCCGGGGAGCGGGTTCTTGAGCGCGCCGCCGGCACAGGGGAAGAGCAGGTTACGGGAGCCCCTCGCATCCTCGTTCAAAACGTAGACGTGGCAGTCCTGGCCGGCCTCGAACTCGAAGAAAAGCTGGTCATCCTTCCGGACGCGGTCCCCCTCGAAGAGCGCCTCGGCCTTTCCCGAAGCGGTGTCGCGCTTCAAGGCCGCCGCCCGAACCTCCAGCAACCTGGCGCTGCCGGAGCCGTTGAAGAGTCGGCTCCAGAGGCCGCTCCCGCCGAGGATGGCTGCCGCCAGGATCAGGGCCGCGAGACCACCCATGAACGCGAGGAGGATTTTGGGGCGCCGGGAAAGCCCGCCCGGCATGGCTCGGTACGGGGCCGCCCTGGAGGCCGGAGCGCCTTCCCCCGCCAGGAAGTCGAGCAAGGCGCGCTCGAACTCCCCGGCGCTCTGATAGCGCTGCGCCGGTTCGACCGCCAAGGCTTTCTGGACCAGCGGGACGAACTCCCCGGCCAGGTCGGGGCGAAGATCGCGGAGCGGCTTGAGCGCGCCGGCCTTGATCTTCGAGAACAGCTCCTCCAGATCACAGGGCTCGACGGGGTAGGTTCCGGCGCTCAGGTGGTAAAGCACGATGCCCAGAGCGTAAATGTCCGTGCGCGCGTCCACCTCGCCGCCGCGCACCTGCTCCGGCGCCATGAAGAGGGGGGAGCCGGCCACCTTCATCCGCTCCTCGGGATTCGAGCCGGCGCCGACGAAAACCCCCAGGCCGAAGTCGGTGAGCACGATGCGGCCGCCGCGCTCGCGGAGAATGTTGGCCGACTTGACATCGCGGTGGATCAGCTGGAGGGCGTGGGCCGCCGCCAGGGCGCGGCAGACCTCCACCCCCACCTGGGCCGCCTCGCGGGCGCTGAGCGGGCCCCGCTGGGAGATGAGGTCGTTGAACGGCTGCCCATCGATGAACTCGGTCACCAGGCCAATGCGGCCCCGGTGCTCCAGCACGGCGTGGATGGTGAGGATGTTGGGGTGGCGGAGGAGCGCCAGGGCCCGGGCTTCCTTGAGGAAGCGCTCCCTCGCCGCCTCGCTCAGCTGCAGCCGGGGGAGGAGCACCTTGAGGGCCACCTCGCGGCCCAGCTTCTCATCGCGGGCTCGGTAGACCGCCCCGAAGCCCCCCTGCCCGAGCTTCTCGATGACAACGTAGCCCGGAAAATCCGGCGGGGCCTCCTTGCCGGCGCCGGCGCTCTCGAAGGCGAGGCGGATCCGCTCGACTTCTTCCAGTTGCCTGGCGGTCCGGGCGCCGATGGGGGTGCACGAGAGCGTCTTCACCAAGTCGGCGCGGCTCGAGCGCGACAGGCGCTCCTCCTCTTCACGGGTGAATTCAGCTTCCTGGGGGCACATGCATCAACTCCGACAGCCGCTTCAGCCCGCGGGCAACCACCATGCGCGCCGCGTTGGCGGACGGCGACTCCAGGGCCGCGGCGATATCCTGAAAATCCATGCCGCACTCGACGAACAGCACCACGGCCTGCGCCTGCGCCTCGGTCAGCCCGGAAAGCGCCCGGCGGTACCGCTCCCACGTCTCGGCGCCGACGGCGTCCTCCACCGGCGAGGGGCCGAGGCTGGAGGGCTCCTCCTCCAGCGCCGCCGCCGGAGGGGCCCTTTGCACCTTGCGCCCGAGGTCGTGAATGACGTTCATCAAGATCCTCCGCAGGTAATAGAGAAAGGCCCCTTCGCAGCGGGGCTCGAACTTGTCCAGATGACTGAACGCTCGCAGCAGGGTTTCTTGCACGAGGTCTTCGGCCTCGACCTGGCCGGCCATGCCCCTGGGAACACGGCCGCTGGCCATGCGCCGCAGCCTCGGCATGCAGCGCTCGGCCAGGGAGTTGCGGGAGCGCTCGTCCCCCGCCTTGGCGCTCAAGAGGAGCGCCGCGGTGGTGCTTAACGTGAAGTCCGGCATGCCGATAGCTTCAAGCTGGGAGTTCCGGGCTGCAAGCTTAAAAAGGAAATTTTTAACTTGAGCGGCGGACGGACGGACGGTAAGTTGTAACTTCCAATATGGCAGTTCGAATCCTCGTCCTCTCAGCTTCCGTCGGCGCCGGCCATCAGCGCGCCGCCCAGGCCGTGGAGCTGGCCCTCCGGCAGCTCGATCCCGGCGCCGCCGTGAAAAACCTGGACGTTCTCGAGCTCACCAACGCCGCCTTCCGCCGCGTCTATGGCAGGGCCTACCTGGACCTGGTGAACAGAGCGCCCCATGTCCTGGGGTACTTTTACGACCTCCTCGACCGCCCGCGCTCGCCCCGGAAAAAGAGCGACCGCCTGCGCCTCCTGGTCGAGAAGCTGAACCTGCGGAAGTTCCTCGAGTTCCTGAAGAGCGAACCGTGGGACGTCATCATCAACACCCACTTCCTGCCGGCGGAGATCATCGCCTCCCTGCGCCGGAAGAAGGCGTTGGCGACGCCGCAGTTCACCGTCACCACCGACTTCGAAACCCATCGCCTCTGGGTCAACGAGCCCTGCGACCATTACTTCACCGCCACCGGCGAGGGGGCGGCGTACCTGGAGCACTGGGGCGTGCCGGCGGAGCGCATCAGCATCACCGGCATCCCGATCCACCCCGTCTTCAGCGAGCCCAAGGAGCGCGCCGAGTGCCAGCGGCGCCAGGGCCTGGAGGGGGGCCGGCCCATCCTCCTCCAGCTCGCCGGCGGCTTCGGCGTCGGACCGGTGGAGAGAATCCTCCAGCAAGTGCTGGCGATCGACACGCCCTTGGAGGTCGTGGTGGTCTGCGGCCGCAACGACAAGCTGAGGGAGAAGCTGAAGGGACAGAGCGCTCCGCCCCGCCATCGGCTGCACCTTTTCGGCTTCACCGACCAGATCGATGAGCTGATGGCGGCGGCCGACGTGGTGCTTACGAAGCCCGGCGGCCTCACCACCTCGGAGGCGCTGGCGCGCGGCGCTGCCATGGCCGTCGTCAATCCCATCCCCGGCCAGGAGAGCCGCAACAGCGATTTTCTCCTCGAAAACGGCGCCGCCGTGAAGATCAACAACATCGGCACCCTGGCTTACAAGCTGGGGGGCCTGCTCAAGGACCCTGGGCGCCTCGCCCAGCTCAAGGAAAACGCCCGGCGCCTGGGCCGCCCGCAGGCGGCCTTCGAGGTGGCGAGGAAGGCACTTCAATAATCGTACGGCGAGCCGCCGCCCTTCTCCGGGCCGCGGTAGTACGGATTCTTCCCGGCGGCGTGCTCGGTGGTGTCCAGGACCTGCTTGATCTGCGGCACCGCTTCCTTGATCCTCAGCTCGACCCCCTGTTTCAAGGTCACATCGGCCATGCCGCAGCCCTGGCAGCCGCCGCCGAACTGGATGTAAGCGGTCTCCTCCTTGACCTCGAGGAGGGTGACGTGGCCCCCATGCATCGCCACCGTGGGATTGATTTCCGTGTCGAGAATTTGCTGCACCGCCATGGCCACCGGGTCGCCCCACAGCGGATTGGGATTGTCAATCTTAAAGCCGGTCCCCTCAAGTCCATCGACAAAGTCGATGGTGGAGTTTTCGAGGTTGGGAACCGTCTCCGGGTCGATGTAGACCTTGAAGCCCCTGGCCTCCACCACCGCGTCATCGGTCTGGTGATCCTCCTCGCGGACGAAGCCCAGCTTGTAGTTGAAGCCGCCGGGGCCGCGCCCGCGGATGGCCATGCGCAGCGCCAGCCCTCCCTGCCGCTCCCCTTTCAAAAGCTCGTTGATCTTTTCCAGGGCCGCTTCTGTGAACGTGATCATGGTTCCTCCCAATACGTGGTTTTCGGTTTCAACTTCATTTTACCATCTCACCCCGCCGCCGGCACGGCAACTTTGCCGGCCCGGCCGGGAATCTCGCACAGGGCGACGGCCTTTTCCGGCAGCGGCCCTTGTTCTCCCAGCTCGCGGGCGACCTCGGCCAGGGTGATGGGGATGACGCCCCGGTCGCGGTGGCGCGCCAGCAGGTCGCGGAAAAGCGGGCGGTAGGCCAGCCCCTCGGTCTCGGCGTGCACGGTCAGCACCTCGGTCTGGCCAGGCCGGTAGCGGCCGATCAAGCGCTCGATCCAGTTGGCCTCAGTCACCCCATCGCGCCCCAGCGCTTCATCGAGGGTCGGCAGGGTGGTGGGGATCTCGAGGAGGCTCAAGGCCCGGCCTCCGGCCCGCGGCCGGAATGGCGCCGGGCCGCGGGTCACCGAGAGGTAATCGAAACTCTGCTTCTCGAGGGCCAGAAATCCCGCCTCGGTGCAGAACCACGCCGGGGCCGCGAAAGCGCGCGGCGGCCGGCCGAAGATTTCCGCAAAGGCGCCGGCGCCTCGCGCCAGCTCCGCCTCGATCTCCTCCGGCGACAGGTGGTCGAGCCGGTCCTGCCAGCGCACGTGATCCCAGGCGTGCAGGTTGACCTCGTGGCCGGCCGACTCGATCGAGCGCAGTGCGCCCGCCAGCCGCTGGCCGATCCGGGGAGCCGGGAGCAGCGTCCCGTAAAACAGGGTGGAGAAGCCGTACATCTTGATGGCGTTGGTGCGAAGCATCTTGCCGAGAAAGCCCTTCTTGCGGAGGACGCGAAGGACCGCCTTGCCGGAGTTGTCCGGGCCCAGGGTCAAGAAAAAGCTGGCCTTGACCCCGGCGCGATCCAGCTCCTCGAGCAGGCCCGGCACCCCGTCGCGAGTCCCCCGGAAGGTGTCGGCGTCAATTTTCAGGGCAAGGCGAGTATTCAAGGTTTCAGCAGCCATTCCTCAAGGAAACCTCCACCGCATCCGATAAATGGATTCGTCAGGCTCTCGATAATTTGAAGGCGATCGGATTTTAACCGAAAATCAACAGAATGGAGAGGGGAAGCTTTGAGCGGCGCGTTCAAAAACCGGGCGGGGCGATGGAGCAAGACGGGTTTATTGGTTCTGGCCTGGGGCTACGCTGGCGCTGCTGGCCCAGCGCTGGCCAATGGCATGGCCTCAAAAATCCCCAGGGAGGTGCGCGCCATATGGGTGGCGCGGTGGGAGTTCCTCACCGGGGAGGACGTTCGCAATCTGGTCGCCAATTGCACCGCCGTTGGGCTCAACCGCATTTACTTCCAGGTGCGCGGCCGCGGCGACGCCTTTTACCAGTCGAGCTTCGAGCCCTGGGGCGAGGAGCTGCAGGGCGACCCGGCCCGCGACGGCGATCCGGGCTTCGATCCTCTGAAGACGGCGCTCGAGGCCGCCCGGAAGCACAAGGTACAGATCTTCGCCTGGGTGAACGTCCTCCCCGGCTGGAAAGGGGCTCAGCCCCCCAGGAGCAGGAAGCATGTGGTCCACACCCATCCGGAGTGGTTCCTCATGACCCGCGGCCAGCGGCGGCTGCTCCTGGATGAAGACTCCTATACTCTGCTCAATCCCTGCCTTCCCGAAGTCCGCGGCTACCTCTCGAGCGTGATCGGAGACCTCGCTTCGAGGTACGCGGTGGACGGCATCCAGCTCGACTACATCCGCTTCCTCAGGAAGGCCGCCAATGCCAGCGAGGACGTCCCTTACGACGCCGCCACCTTGTCCCGATTCCGCCAGGCGACCGGCGGCTTCCCGGCTCGCCATCCGGAAGCCTGGAACCGGTTCCGGCGTGTTGCCCTCCATCAATTGGTGAGCGATCTGGCGGCGCGCCTCCACAAATGCCGCCCGCAGGCCATCCTGTCCGTGGCCGCAGTCCCGGACCTGAACCTAGCCAGGGAGCAGTACTTCCAGGAGGTCTCGCACTGGGTCGATCAAGGGTGGGTCCAGGAGGTCTGCCCGATGTCGTACGCTTCCAGCCTCAAGGAGTTCCAGCTCTCCCTTTCGCGGATCCTGGCCCGCATTCCCGAAGCCAAGCTGGTTCCCGGCATCGGCTTTTACCAGCTCCCCGGCCGCATGGAGGCCGCCGACCAGCTCTCCTTCGTCCGGGGGATCGCCGCCCAGGGGTATGCCATCTTCTGCTACTCGAGCTGCTTCGAGTCACGCTCCCCGTACGCCGAGCCGGGCGATCCGGCCCGGAAGAAGCGCGCGGAGCTGCGGCGGCTGGTCGCCGAGGCCAACGATCAAGAGGCCAAGGACTAAGAGCCTGTTTCAGTAGACCCTCCCGGGCACCGCCCGAAGGGTGGTCGCGGCCGGCTGCAAGCGCGCCAGCCGGCATCGGACCTCCTCGCCTTATTTCTCCGACTAATAAGGCATCGTCGGTCCTTCTTGTCTGGCGCGCTCGGGCACCGCCCCGCGGAGCGGGGTGGTCGCGGCCTCGGGCCAACGGATTGCCTACCGAAAAAGGCTCTAAAAATCCTCCAGGTTCAGCGACCGTCCGTTCCAGTCGGGCTTGATGCTCTGGAGGAGATGGATCCACTTGGGGGCGAGGTCGTCAGGGGAAGGATAGCTCGAGACGTCGCTTTCAAATGCGGTCGCCAGCATGTCGGTGGCGATCACACCCGGGCTCAGCGCCAGCACCACGAGGCCTTGGCCGACCTCGCGAGCGAGGGATTGCGTCAAGCCCTCCACGGCGAACTTGCTGGCGCAGTAGGAGGCCACCCGGCCCTCGCCGATCCGCCCCCAGTAGCTGGAAAGGTTGATGATGACCCCGGACCGGCGCCTTTCCATGCCGGGGAGGACGTGGCGGATCATGTTGACCGTGCCGATGACGTTGATCCGCAGCACCTCTTCCCAGACCTGGGCGGGCGTCTCCACCACCGGCGCCGGTCTGGCAAGAATGGCGGCGTTGTTGATGAGAAAATCGATAGGACCGAAGGCGGCGCGAGCGCTCTCGGCCAGCTTGCGGCAGTCGGCCTCGTTCGCGACATCGCCCGCGGCGCCGATCGCCTCGCCCCCCAGCCCCTGGAATTCCTTCAAGGTGCTTTGCAGCCGTTTACCATCGCGCCCGGAAATCGCCACCCGCGCGCCCTGCTTGAGCAGGCAAGCCGCCAGGCCGCGGCCAATGCCGCGCGTCCCGCCGGTGATGATGAACGACTTGCTTTTGAAGAAAGCAATCGATTTGGCGGTCATGGTTATTCCGGTTTATCCCTTGCCGCACTCTCTCTCCACCAGCGCCTCGTAGAGCTGCATGAGGCGCCTGGTGATTTTCCCGGGGCGGCCATCGCCCACCGGCAGGCCGTGGATCCTCGCCGCCGGCACGAGGCCGCGCAGCGAGCTGGTGATGAAGGCCTCGTCGGCGGCGAGCAGGGCCTCCACCGCGATGGCGGCCTCCTCGGCCGGAATTCCCGCGGCGGCGGCCTCTTCGAGCACCATGGCGCGAGTGATGCCGTCCAGGATGCCGACCGCTTCCGGAGTCAAGACGGTTCCGCCCTTCACCATGAAGAGGTTGCTGGTGGTGCCTTCCGCCACGAAACCGTCCGCCGTGAGCAGGATGGCCTCGTGGGCGCCGGCCTTCTTGGCGTCGCGGTAGGCGAGGATGTTGTTCAGAAAATTGCCCGACTTGACCATCGGGTCGAGCGCCCGCGGATGGTTGCGGCGGGTCTCGGAAATGACCAGAGCGATGCCTTCCTGGTAGCACCGCTCGGCCAGGACAGGCACGGGATAGCAATAAATCAGGAGATGCGGATTGGGGCAGAGGGCGATGTCGAGCCCGAAGTGCCCTTCTCCTCTCGAGACCACCAGGCGGACGGCCAGGTCGGGAATCTTCCCGTAGGTCTCCCAGTGCGCCTCCACGGTGCGCTGGACCTCCTCGCCCAGCTCCCGGCGCGGGCACGGCGCCGCCAGGCCGATCTTCTCCATCGACCGCTCCAGCCGATCGAGATGGCGGTCGAGGAGGAAAGGCCGGCCATGGTAAGTGCGCAGCGTCTCGTAAACGGAATCGCCGTAGAGGAAGCCGTGGTCCATGGCCGGAACGAAGGCTTCCTGGGCAGGCAGGACCTCGCCGTTGATATTGATGAGGATTTTGGGGTCCGCCGCGGAGCGGTATGGATCGGCAACCAAGATTGATTCTACGCTTTTTGAGGCTCGCTTCATTCTTCTCTTCTTTCCCATGAGCTAAATGGCCCAGGCACTCCTCGCCTGGAAAACGATGATACTTTGTGGCCTCTCGGCCGTGAACCGCGGCTCGCGCGTCACGCTCAGGAAAATAACATAACGGCGCAGCATGAAAAGGCAACGAGAATCACGGAGGGAACGGCTTATTCGATCCAGCCCGCCCTCGACCACGGGCGCAGGATGAAAATCACCCGGCCGAAGATGTTCTTCCCCGGCAGCGGGCCCCACTGCCGGCTGTCTTCCGAGAGGTAGGAGTTGTCACCCAGGACGAAGTACTCGTTCTCGCCCAGTACCACCGCCTTGTTTCCGTAAGGATCCTTGCCAATGTAAGAAAGGTCCCGGAAAGCCATGGGCTGGTCATCGATGAAGAGCTGGCGGCTCCGGATTTCCACTTTCTCTCCAGGCAAGCCGACCACGCGCTTAACCAGATGGATCCCAGAGCCGGCTTCCTGGCCATCTCCCTGCCCGCGGCCGGGGAGCGTGAAGGCCACCAGATCCCAGCGCCGCGGCCGGGAGAAGAAATAGGCCGCCTTGAGCACCAGCACCATGTCCCCCTCGAGGCCAAGCTCCGGATGGTCCCCCTGCAGCGCCGGCTCCATCGAGCCCGTGGAGATGCGGTAAGGGGCCACGATGAAGAGGCGGAGCAGGAGGAGCGCCGCCAGAAAAAAGGCGATCCCCCAAAGCAGGCGGAGCAGATTCCGGAGCCGCGTGCGGGCCCGCGTCTCCTTGCCGTCAGCGCTTTCCATCGTCCTCATGGGGTGTGATCTCTTCCAGCGGGATGAGCTGGATGGCCTCGAACCGCAGGATCCAGTCGTCGCTTTGGAGGGCCAGCTCCGCCCTCTCCTGGTCGCTGAGGAAAGGGTCGAAGGGGCGGACCGGCGGCGGCTCGAATCGAGGCGGGGCCGGCCGTACCGCGCGGTGCCGGATTTCGGTCGCCACCTGAATGCCGCCGATCTTCTCGTAGCGCTGAAACCGGGCCTCGAACAGCTTGCCCTGGAAGCGCGGGTGGGTCACCTGGTAGGTCACCGACTTCAAGAGTCCCGTTTCAGGGTTGGTCACGATATAGTAGCCGGCGTGGGGAGCGGGAAGCGCCGCCGGAATGGCCCAGAAGCCGCAGGCTTCCTCCCTCTCCCCCGCGCCCCGGAAGAGGTCTTGCCGGAACTCCCAGCCGGGCAGAGAGAGAAAGAACGGCAGGTGGAAGAAGAAGCGGGCGCTGCGGAGGAAGTAGTCCATGCCGCCCTCGCGGCTGTGATCGGAAGGCTTGGCGCTATCCTCGTCCTCCCCCTCGCCAGCGGACCAGCCGCGCAGATCGAAGGATCTTTCCTCCCCCTTCTTCCCCAGTTTCAGCTCGTCCCAGGCGCCCAGGGGAAAGGCCATCTCCCGGGACTGCTCCAGCCCGGCCACGGGGGCCCCCGACACGGCGAATTGAAAGCGCACCCGCCCATAGCGCCGCCAGGCCTCCAGCCCGCCGTGGGCCCGCCAGAGCGGCTCCAGGACCGGTCCCAGGGGGGTGTCGAGGAGGCCCGAAGGCTTCGGGGCGGGGGAAAGCCACGAGGAACAGCCAGTTAACCAGAGGCCGGTCAACCAGAGGATGGAGAGGAGGAGCCTTCTCATGGTGCTTCTTTATCGGAAAAAGCCGGAAATAAATATACCATTACCTGAAGGTGCATTAAAACACTGTCGATAAAAAACTTACCAGCTGCTCAATTGACTCATTACAATATTCTCAATAGCATGTGGAGGCTTTGAACTGGGGAATCATGATGGAACTCAGCGTTGCTCCCGGGGCCGGCCGGCGCTTCCTTCCGGGCGTCTGCGTGTGCCTGATCCTGGGCTCCTGCCGGTCGACTTACGAGCCCCCCACCGGCGATTTGAGCCTGGACTTGAACCACCGCGATCCGATCGTGCGGAGCAACGCCGCCGTCGAGGCGGCCGAGGAGAAACGCCTGGACCTCTTCCCTCAGCTCTTGAAGAACCTCCGCCATCCCAACGGCGAGGTGCGCCTCTTCACCGGCGCCGCCATTCGCAAGCTGAGCGGCCAGGATTTCAACTACAAGGCCTATGGCACCACCCAGGAGCAGGAAGAGGCCATTTCCAGGTATCAGGATTGGTTGGAGAAGCAGCGGAGCCGTCACTTGAAAGGGGCCGGGGAGCCCGCCGAGCATCTTCAGTCCTCCGAAGTCGAGGGCGGCTCCGCTCAGAAAGCCCGGCTCCCCCCTCGAGAGGGAAGCGGCGCCGTGCCCAGCGCCGAAAAGGACCCCCTCAGCCAGAAAACCGGAAAACGCGCTGGCAACAATCCAGAAAACGAGGCTGATCACAAGGAGGCTGCCGCACCATGAATCCCTCTGCATCGGTACCACCTCAAGCCGGCGAAATCACCAAAACGGTGGAGCTGTCCTTCCCGAGCATGCCGGAGTACCTTGGCGTGCTGCGCGCCACCGTGCGCAGCTTTTGCCAGAAAGCCGCCTTCAACGAGGAGACCGCGAATCAGGTCACCCTGGCCGCGGTCGAAGCGGCCACCAACATCATCCGCCACGCCTACAAGGGCGACCCCAACCAGAGGGTGGTGCTTTTCTGCCGCGAAACGCCTCTCGGCATCGAAATCGAATTTCTGGACTGGGGCGACCCCATACCCAAGGAGAAGTTTTCCATGGCCAGCCTCAAGGGCTCCATCCATCCAGGAGGATTAGGAGTACACATCATGAAAACCTGCATGGACCAGGTCGAGTACAAGCTGATTCGAAGCGGCGGCAACCGCTTGCTCCTGACCAAGCTTCGCGAGGAGGCGGTGCCTGACGGCGCCCCTGAGAAGCCGGCCTGCCAGGAGAAAGGAGGGGTGTCATGACGGACATCAAGCATCGCCTCGAGCGCCAGGGCCAGAAGGTCCGCCTGCTCCTGGAAGGCGAGATCGACATGTACGTGGCGCCCGGCCTGCGCAACCTCCTCCATCAGCTGATCTCCGAGAAACCGCAGGAGATCGTCGTCGATCTCAAAAACGTCCCCTTCATCGACTCTTCCGGGGTTGCCACCCTGGTCGAAGCCGTGCGGCGGCTGAAGGGGACCAATTCGATCCTGCGAGTGGAAAATCCAACCCAGCCGGTCCGCTACACCTTCGAAATCACTCAGCTGGCAAAAATCTTCGGCATCGAAAAAACCGCCGAAAAGACGGCCAGCGACAAAGCGAGCGAAAAGACTTCATGACCAGCGTTCTGGCCGCCGTCGGCAACTGGTTCTTCTCCTTGCTCCGTTACCTAGGCGGGCTATCCTATCTGTTTTGCGACGGCCTCTGGTGGATCGGTGCCGGGCCGCTGTTGGGGAAGGGGAGGATCCGGCGGGAGGAGACCTTTCATCAAATGACCCGGATCAGCATCCGCTCCTTCGGCATCGTCTCCCTGGTCATCTTCTTCGTCGGCATGATCCTGGCGTTCCAGATGGCATATGTTCTCAAGACCCTGGGAGTGGTCGGCTACGTCGCCGACATCATCGGCGTCGCCATGGTGCGGGAGATGGGCCCCCTCCTCGTCGGCATGGTGATGACCGGATACGCGGGGGCCGCCATTGCCGCGGAGATCGGGACCATGGTGGTTTCAGAGGAAGTGATCGCCCTCGAGTCCAGCGCCTTGAATCCCATCCGCTTCTTGGTGGTTCCGCGCGTCCTCGCCGCCATGATCATGATGCCCATGGTGACCATGGTGGCCATTTACGTGGGAATCTTCGGAGGCTTCGTGGTGGCGGTGTGGATCCTCGACCTCGACCGGATCGAGTACCTCCGGAGGACCGTCGAGGCGCTCACCCACACGGATCTCATCAGCGGCCTCATCAAGGCGGAGATCTTTGGCGTGCTGATCGCCTGCATCGCCTGTTTTGAAGGGCTCTCGGTCACGGGGGGCGCCGAGGGGGTCGGGCGCGCCACCACCAATGCCGTCGTCCGCTCCATCATCGCCATCATCGTCAGCGATTTGGTGTTCACGGCGATCTTCTATTATTTCTTGTGATGACCTTTGATTTCATTGAGGAAATTCGCGCATGGCCCTTTTTGAAGCAGGAAGACAACCGGGCCCTCCGGCGGCCAGCCATCGCGCCAGCGATGGGGTGCTGATCCGCATCGAGGGGCTGCGCAAGAGCTTCGGCGACCTCTTGGTCCTCGACGGCGTCAACCTGGAAGTGCGCAAGGGGGAGACCGTGGTCATCATGGGCGGATCCGGCTGCGGCAAGTCGACGGTCCTGCGGCATTTGATCGGCGTCCTCGAGCCCGATGATGGGAAAGTGGAGCTTTTCGACCAGGACCTCAGCCAGCTCGATGAGGACGGCCTGTCGGCTCTCCGCCGGCGCTTCGGCATATTGTTCCAGTCGGGGGCGCTCTACAACTCCATGACCGTCGGCGAAAACGTCGCCCTGCCGCTGCGCGAGCATACCAACCTGGCCGAGGACATCATCCAGATCATCGTCAAGATCAAGCTCGAGCTGGTCGGCTTGCGCGACTTCGAGTCGCTCATGCCAGCGCAGCTGAGCGGCGGCATGCGCAAGCGGGTCGGGCTGGCGCGCGCCATCGCCCTGGACCCGGAGATCGTCTTTTACGATGAGCCGACCACCGGTCTGGATCCGATCGTCGCCGGCGTGATCGACAAGCTCATCAACGATCTCAAGATAAGTCTTGGAATCACTTCCCTGGTGGTCACCCACGACATGGAGAGCGCCTTCCGCATCGCCGACCGCATGGTCATGCTCTACGAGGGGCGCGTGGTGGCCTCGGGAACTCCCGAGGAGATCAAGAAGACCAGCAATCCCCTGGTGCGGCAGTTCGTCCAAGGCGAACCCGATGGCCCCATTCCGCTCCGCCTGTCGAAAGTTGATTACGAAGCCGACCTGTTGAGCTTCAAACCTTTAAAATGATGGAGAGTATCCATGGCGAAGACGCGCCGCAATGAAATCCTGGCCGGTGTTTTTTTCCTGCTCGCCGCCTTCCTCCTGTTCCTGCTCCTCTTCCTGATGGGGACCTTCGAGTCTCTGCTCAGAAGCACCAGGGAGATTCAAGTGGTGTTCAACGAGGTGCAGGGTTTGCGGGAGGGGGATCCGGTTTACTACCTGGGCCAGAAGGTCGGCGTCGTCCGCAAGCTGGAAATCATCGAGCTGGAGGCCCCCCCGCCCGATCCCAAGAAAGCCCCTGGCGAGGCGATGCCGTCCAAGGCGGCCCGCGTGGTGGTCACCGTGGCCATGCCGGAACGTTTCTGCACCCTGGTGCGGGAGGACTCGCCGGTGCTCATCGATAAAAGCATCACCGGCAACCTGAGCGTTCTTATCCGCGAGGGGAAGAAGCGCTATATGCACGAGCTTCCCGAGTGCAAGGCCGGAAAAACGGTGCGCCTCCAGGGCTCGGTCGCTTTCGACGTCATCGAGACGGCCTCCAAGGTTGAAGCGACCCTGGAGAAGGTCAACCAGTTGACCCAGGAGATTGCCGAATTCGTCGACAGCATCAAGCAGTCCGGGCACATCGACAACATCCTCATGGACATCCGCAGCACGACGGAGGCGCTGCGCAAGACCGCCGGCCCGCTCTCGAACAAGGTCGACAAGATCGCCGACGAGATCGAGGGGATCCTCAGCGAAAACCGCGAGGGCATCAAGCAGACCGTGGCCAACCTCTCAGAGTCGAGCGCCCACGTGAAGGAGGTGCTGCTGCGGCGCCTCGAGCCGGCCGCGAAGACCCTGGAAAGCTCCCTGGCGCAGATGGAGAAGGCCTCCAAGGAGCTGGAGACCCTGCTCGCCCGCAACCGCGGCAACTTGAACGGCATCCTCGACGACTTGCGCGAGACCGCCAACAACGCCGCCAACCTCACCGCCGAGATCCGCCGCCGCCCGTGGAAGCTGCTGTACAATCCCTCCGCGAGCGAGGTGGAGGTGTTCGACCTCTACGACTCCGCCTGGGCCTACAACCTCGCCGCCTCCTCGCTCAACCGCAGCGTCCAAGAGCTGTCGGCGCTGGCGGCCTCGAAAAACACCGATGAGGAAACGCAGAAGCTGATCCAGAAACTCATCGCCAACCTCGAGGCCGGCCTCAAGCGCCTGCGCGAGGCCGAGGAGGCCTTCTACAACCTGCTCAAGGAGCGGCTCCGGTAACGGCGTTCCCTATTGCAAAAGTGCCGCAAATCTCAATAATATCTCTTATCCAATTGGCCTTTGCTACAATGGCGAGAACGATTTCTCTAAATCACTGGAGGCGGCATGTCTTTCCTTCAAGGTGCCAGTGGCACAGAGCTGGTGTTCTGGGCGTTCGCCCTTTCCGGCACTCTCTTCTTCGCCCTCCGGGTGATGGTGATGATCGTCGGCGGCTTCGGCGCCGATTCGGACGTGGGGCCTGCCGACCTGGGCGGCGGGCACGATGTTCATGACGTGGGGGCCGACGGCCACCACTCCCACGACCTTCAGGCCACCGACCCCGCCTTCAAGCTCGTTTCCATCAACAGCATCACCGGCTTCCTGATGATGTTCGGATGGGGCGGTCTCACCGCCTACAGCCAGTTCCAATTGGGCGCCACCGTATCCATCCTGATCGCCTTCGCGGCCGGGCTCCTGACCATGGCGGTGACGGCCTCCCTGTTCAAGTTCGTGCACCGCTTGAGCAGCCCCGGCGACGTCTACACCATTGACAAGACCGTCGGCTGCGTCGGCTCGGTCTACATGAAGATTCCGGCCCAGGGGCGCGGCAAGGTGCAGGTGATCTGCAACGGCGTGACGCGCTTCGTCGACGCCCTCTCCGAGAGCGGGGTGGAGATCGACTCCTTTCAGGAGGTCCAGATCACCAAAGTCGTCGACCCGATGACGGTCATGGTGCGCAAGTGGGCGAGAAGCGCTTGAAGGATTTTCTTAAACTCAATTCGAGGACAAGGTCATGGATTACCTCCCGATTGCCCTAGGGCTGTTCACCCTCTTCATCTTCGTCTTGATCGTCTTCCTGGCCAGCCGGTACCGGCGCTGCCCCTCCAACCAGATCCTCGCCGTCTTCGGCCGGGTCGAGGCGCGGAAATCGGTGAAGTGCTACCACGGCGGCGGCACCTTCGTCTGGCCGCTCATCCAGGACTACCGCTACCTGGACCTCACCCCCATGACCATCAACATCCCCCTCAAGGGGGCGCTGTCCATGCAAAACATCCGCATCAACGTGCCCAGCACCTTCACCATCGCCATCGACACCGCCCCGGAAGCCATGAACAACGCCGCCATCCGCCTCCTGGGTTTACGGCGAAACGAGATCGAGTCGATGGCCACGGAGATCATCTTCGGGCAGCTGCGCTTGACGGTGGCCTCCCTCACCATCGAGCAGATCAACCAGGACCGCGAGAAGTTCCTCGAGGCCATCCGCAAAAACATCGACTCCGAGCTGCAGAAGATCGGCCTCACCCTCATCAACGTCAACATCACCGACATCACCGACGAGTCCGGCTACATTGAAAGCATCGGCAAGAAGGCCTCCTCCACCGCCATCAACCAGGCGAAGGTCGACGTCGCCGAGCAGGAGAAAAAGGGAGCCATTGGCGAGTCCTCGGCTCAGAAGGAGCGGCGCATCCAGGTGGCCCAATTTAACGCTGAGGCCGTGGAGGGCGAAAACTCCGCCAAGGCCAAGATCGCCAGCTACAACGCCGACCTGGCCGAGAAGGAGGCCAACGCCCGCCAGCGCGGCGAGGTGGCCAGCCAGCTTGCCCTGGCCGAGATCCAGAAGGCCAAGGCGCAGGCGGAGACCCGCCGCCTCGAGGCCGAGCAGGTGGTGCCGCGCGAGATCGAGAAGCGCAAGGTCGAGATCGACGCCGAGGCCGAAGCGGAGAAGCGGAGAAAGACGGCGCGCGGCGAGGCCGACGCCATCGTCTCGGTGCGGACCGCCGAAGCCGAGGGTTTCCAGAAGGTGCTGAAGGCCAAGGCCGAAGGCTACCAGGCTCTGGTCGCTTCCGCCGGCGACAACGCCCGCGATGCGGCCACCCTCCTCCTCATCGAAAAGCTCGAGAACCTGGTGCGCCTGCAAACCGAGATGATCCGCAACATCAAGATCGAAAAGGTCACGGTCTGGGACAGCGGCAACAGCGACAAGGGCTCCTCGACCGCCAACTTCCTGAGCAGCATGGCGAAGACCCTGCCGCCGCTTCACGACGTCGCCCGCATGGCCGGCGTGGAGCTGCCCGACTTCCTGGGAAACTTGAAAACCGCCGGCGAGCTGAAGCCGGAGAAGCCGCCGGAGCCAAGGCCGGCCGCGCCCCGGACGGAGAAACCGGATGAGCCGCCCCGGCTCAAGCCGGAGAAAAGGCCAACTTGAGCAAATGGATGGCCGCTTGACATCAATGCCCCCGGCCGTCCCGGAGCTTCCTCAGCGCCTGGCCGGTGTGGCTCGCTTCGCAGCGCGCCACCTCCGCCGGCGTCCCCTCGGCGACGATGCGACCGCCGGCCTCGCCGCCCTCGGGGCCGAGGTCGATCACCCAGTCGCTCGCGGCGATCACCTCGAGGTGGTGTTCGATGACGATGGCCGTGGAACCGCCCTCGACCAGGCGGTCGAGGAGGAGGAGCAGCTTCTTCACGTCCTCGAAGTGGAGCCCGGTGGTCGGCTCATCGAGGATATAGAGCGCTCCATCGGTCTGGCGCCGCGCCAGCTCCGCGGCCAGCTTGACCCGCTGCGCCTCGCCGCCTGAAAGCGTGCTCGCCGGCTGTCCGAGCTGCAGGTAGCCCAGGCCGACCTCGCGGAGAACCTCGAGGCGCGCGCGGATGCCGGGATGGTTCTCGAAAATCTCCAGCGCCCGGTCGATCTCGAGGCGCAGGAGGTCGCCGGCGCTCAAGCCCTTGTACCGCACCGCCAGCGTTTCCTGATCAAAGCGCTCGCCCCGGCAGGCGTCGCAGGTCACCCGCACGTCGGCGAGAAAGCGCATCTCCACCTCGAGCGCCCCCTCCCCCTTGCAGGACTCGCAGCGTCCACCCGCCCGATTCGTGCTGAATCGCTCCGCCCCGAATCCCTTCACCCGGGCGGCCGGAAGGCTGGCGTAAAAAGCGCGCACCAGGTCCCAGATGCCGGTGTAAGTGGCCGGGCAGGAGCGCGGCGTGCGGCCAAGGGGCATCGGATCCACCACCACCAGACGCTTCACCGCGCCTGCTCCGCTCACGCCGTCGCAGCCTAAACGCCGCGCCTCCAGCTGAGGATGGAAAGAGCCGCTGCGCTCTTTCTTCAAGCGCCGCCGCAGCCACTCCGCCAGAAGGTCCAGGACCAGAGTGGATTTCCCGGATCCGGAAACGCCGGTCACCGCCACGAGCGCCCCCAGCGGGAATCGCGCCTCGAGGCCTTTCAAGTTGTGCGACCTGGCGCCATGAACGATCAAGTGTCCGCGACCGGGACGGGGAGGCTTATCCAGCGGACCGACTTGCAGCTCCCCGCGCAGATACTTGGCGGTGAGGGAGGCCGGCGACCGTAATACTTCTGCCAGCGGCCCCGCGGCCACCAGCTCGCCGCCCCGCGGGCCGGCGCCGGGGCCGAGCTCGATGAGCCAGTCCGCCTGCGCCAGGACCTCGCGGTCATGCTCCACCACCGCCAGGGTGTTGCCGAGGTCGCGCAGCTCCTTCAAGGTGGCGATGAGCCTCCCCGTGTCGCGCGGGTGGAGCCCGATGGTCGGCTCATCGAGGACGTAGAGCACCCCCACCAGGCGGTTCCCGAGCTGCGAGGCCAGGCGGAGCCGCTGCGCCTCGCCGCCGGAAAGGGTGCTGGAGCGCCGCTCGAGCTGCAGGTACCCCAGGCCCACTGTCCTGAGGAACGAAAGGCGCTGGCGGATTTCGCGCAGCAGAGGGGAAGCGATGGCGCCTCTCTGCCCGCCGATCTCGAGCCGGTCGAAGAATCTCACCGCCTCCTCCACCGTCAAGGCGGCGACTTCGGCGATGTTCCTGCCGCCGACCCGCACCCGCAGCGACTCCGGCCGCAGCCGCGCCCCCCGGCACAGGGCGCAAGGGTTTTCTTCTTCCAGCCCCGTCCCATGGCAGGCCGGGCAGGCGCCGAGCAGGCTGCTGAATGAGAAGAGCCGCGGCGCCAGCTCTTCCTTCAAGGCGAAGTGCCCCAGCGGGCAGGCCGGCCACTGCGAGTGCCGGCTCGCCGCCCCATCCTCCGTTCGCACCAGCGCCCACCCGCCCCCCTGCTCGAAGGCCCGCTCCAGGGACCCGGCGATCCGCGATCGCTCCGCTTCCTCGAAAACCACCCGGTCGATGACCACGCCGGCTTCCTCGAGCGCGGGGGCCGGGCCGGGAGACTTCGCCAGCAGCCGCCGGAGCGCCAGCAGCGCGGCGCTGGAGCCGGCCTCGAACCGCATCTCCTCGCCGCCGATGTGAAAGCGCGTGTAGCCCTGCTGCAGGTGATGATCAATGAACCGGTCGAGAAGCTGGTTCTCGGGATGACCGATCCCTTCCTGCGCCGCGGCGGCGCGGTTAAGAGACTCCTTCAGCCGATCGAGGCCCGGGAGGAGCGGCGCCAGAATGTAACCGCGCTTTCCAGCCAGCGCCTCGACCAGCTCCGCTGCCAGGCGGCTGGAGGTGGCGGATTGGAGCGCCGCCCCGCAGGCGGGGCAATGAGGTTCGCCGGCCTTGGCGAAGAGGAGCCGGAGATAGTCGTAGACCTCGCTCCAGGTGGCGACGGTCGAATGCGGGTGCCGGGAGGCGCCTTTTTGATCGATGGCAATTGCCGGCATCAAGCCCTCGAGGCGCTCCACCCGGGCAGGCGAGATCTTGCCAACCAACTGCCGGGCGTAGATCGAGAGCGATTCGAGAAACTGCCGCCGCCCTTCGGCAAACAAGGTGTCGATGGCCAAAGACGACTTCCCCGAGCCCGAGACGCCGGTGATCACCGTCAGCCGGTCCCTCGGAATGCGGATATCGATAAACTTCAAGTTGTGCTGCGCCGCTCCCCAAACCTGGAGGTCCCGCCCCGGAACCTCCTTCTCTCCTTCCGCAGGCCGAGCGGCCGGGCCGGCCTTTTCTCGAGCGGCGCCGGCAAGCCGGCGGCGGGCCGCTTCCGCCAGAGCCCGGCCGGTGTGAGAGCGGGGCGCCGCGGCGATCTGCTCCGGCGGCCCCTCGGCCACGACCTCTCCACCGGCCTCGCCGCTCTCCGGTCCAAGGTCAATCACCCAGTCCGCCGCTTGAACCATCTCGAGATTGTGTTCGACCACCAGCACCGTGCTGCCGCGGTTCACCAGCTCTTGGAGGGCGGCGAGAAGCCTGGCGAGGTCGTCAAAGTGAAGCCCGGTGGTCGGCTCGTCGAGGAGATAGAGCGTCCGCCCGCCATCGGGCCGCTCGAGCTCGCGCGCCAGCCGGAGGCGCTGAGCCTCGCCCCCCGAGAGCGCCGACGCCGGCTGGCCGAGCTGGAGGTAGCCGAGGCCGAGCTGCTGGAGCCGTTCCAGGATCTTCGCGATCCCCGGCTGGTCGTGGAAGAAATCCCTCGCCTCCTCCACCGTCAGCCCGAGCACCTCGGCGATGCTCCTCCCCCGGTAAAGAACCTCCAGGGTCTCGCGGTTGAAGCGTTTTCCCTGGCACTCCTCGCAGGGGATCTCCACCGGCGGCAGGAGCTCCATCTCCACCTCCAGCCGGCCCGCCCCCTTGCAGTTGAAGCAGCGGCCCGGATCGGCGTTGAAGCTGAAGCGGCCGGCGCCGTAGCCGCGCGCCAGGGCGAGGGGAGCGCGCGCGAACAGCGGGCGGATGGCCTCGAGAATTCCGGTGCTGGTCGCGGCGCACGAGCGCGAGCTGCGTCCAATGGGATTTTGATCCACCTCCACCACCTGATCGATCCATTCGCCGCCGCGGAGGTCCCGGCAGCCGGCCAGGGTCTTCCTGCCACCGCGCCGCCTGGCCTCGAGGGCCGGCTTGAGCACCTCCGCCACCAGGGTCGACTTTCCCGATCCTGAGACGCCGGTGACGGCGACGAGGAGCCCCAGCGGAATGCGGACGTCCAGTCCCTTCAGGTTGTGAAGCCGGGCGCCGCGGACCTCCAGCCACTTCTCCCCCGGCGGGCGCCGCGTCTCGGGGATGGGGACTTGCCGCCGCCCGGCAAGGTACGCGCCGGTGATGGAGCGGCTTTCGGCGGCGAGATCTGCCAGGCTCCCCTGCGCCACCACCTGGCCGCCCTCCCTTCCGGCGCCCGGACCCAGGTCGACCAGATGGTCGGCGGCCTCCATGAAGGCCCGGTCGTGCTCGACCACCAGGACGGTGTTGCCCCGATCGCGCAGGCGGCGCAGGGCGTCCAGGAGGCGGCCGTGATCCCGGGGATGGAGGCCGATGGAAGGTTCATCGAGCACCACCACCAGACCCTGGAGGCCGGAGCCCACCTGGCTCGCGAGGCGCACGCGCTGCAGCTCGCCGCCGGCGAGCGTGCTCGCCCGGCGGTCGAGGGACAGGTACGGCAGGCCGACCTCGGTCAGGAAGCCCAGGCGCGCGTCCAGCTCCTTGAGAATCGGCTGTCCGATCTGGGCTCGAGTCCCCTCGAAGGCCAGTCCCCTCAAGAACTGGCGCAGCGCCTCCACGGTCAGCGCGCTCAGGTCCGCGATGGCCCGCCCGCCGATGAGAACGCTGAGCGCCTCCGGCCGCAGCCGGCGGCCGCCGCAGGCGGAGCAAACGGCCTCGGAAACCGCGCCGAGGCCGCCGCACTTCGGGCAAGCGCCCGCCGGCGAATTGAAGGAGAAGAGGCGCGGCTCGATCACCGGCAAGTTGAGGCCGCACCTCGGGCAGGCGAGCTTCTGGTTGAAGAGGCGCTCTTCCGGCTCCTCCCCCTCCACCACCACGTTCACGAGCCCGGACGCCAGGGCGAGGCATCGTTCTACTCCTTCCGCCAGGCGGCTTCGGCTCCGGTGGCCGATTTCCAGGCGGTCGAAGACGATTTCAAGGGTGTGGGCCTGGCGGCGGGGCAAGGCTGGCAGGGGAACTTCTTCCCCGGGCCGGGCGGCCGCCAGGCGGGCCAGTCCGCCATCGATGCGCAGGCGAACGAATCCCGCCTGCTTCAACTCCTCCAGGATCCGGCGATGCTCCCCGCGCTGCCGGCGCACCACCGGGGCGCAGAGCCAGGCGTTCTTCCCGGAGCATTGGGCCAGGATCTGACCGCAGATCTGATCGGCAGTTTGCGACTGGACGGCGCGGCGGCAGCTCGGGCAATGGGGCGTTCCGAGCCGGGCGAAAAGCAGGCGCAGATGGTCGTGGATTTCGGTCACCGTCCCGACCGTGGAGCGAGGGCTGCGGCCGGCAGTCCTCGCTTCGATGGCGATGGCCGGCGACAACCCCTCGAGGCGGTCGATCCGCGGCCGTTCGAATGCCCCTAGGAACCGGCGGGCATAGCCGGGGAGCGACTCCAGGTAGCGGCGCTGGCCCTCCCGGTAAATGGTGTCGAAGACCAGGCTCGACTTCCCCGAGCCGCTGACGCCGGTGAAGACGGTGAGCCGGCAGCGCGGCACCTCCAGGGAGATGTTCTTGAGGTTGTGCTCGCCGGCTCCATGGATGGAAAGAGTATTCATTGGCGATGGGCGGACCCGATCAGCTCTGGCGCTCGATCATGAACTGCCCGATCGAACGGAAAAGCTCCTTGCCCTTGGACTCCAGCGGCAGGCGGTCGATGATGTCAAAAGCCTGCTGGAGCAGTTTTTTGGACTCCTCCTCGGCAAACTCAAAAGCTTTGATGCTCCTGTAAAGCTGAATGACCGTGTCGACCTCGCGCGGCGTGGTCTCTCCGCGCGGCTTGCGGATGATCTCGAGCAGCGTGCGCCGGCGGGGGTCGCCGCGGGGAATCCGCTCCAGGGCGTAAGCGAAGAAGATGCTCGGCTTCCCCTCGCGAATGTCGCAACCGATCTCGCCGCCGCGCCCTTTCCCCTCGGTCATGTCGATGGTGTCGTCGCGGATCTGAAAGGCCGGCCCCAGGCAGCGGCCCAGCTCCCAGAGCTGATCGATGACCTGGCTGCTGATCCCCGCGACCACGGCCCCGCCGACCAGGTTGAAGGTGAGGTAGTAAGCGGTCTTGAGCTGGACGATCCGGTAGTACCCCTCGAGGGTCAAGGTTTCCGAGCCGCGCAGGTTGATGTCCAGCGCTTGCCCTTCGACGGTGCGCTGAAAAGTCATGGAAAAGATATCCACCAGCTGGAGGAGGCGCTTGGCCTCGAGGGGCGATCCGAGGAGGATGCGATACGCGCTGGAAATCAAAAAGTCCCCGACATTTATGGCATTGGCGACGCCCAGGTGAGCCCACAAGGTCTTTTGATCCCGGCGGATGGTGTCCCCATCTTCAATGTCATCGTGAATCAACAGGAAATTGTGGAGGATCTCCGCCGCCAGGGCAAAGGGCAGCGCCTTTTTCGGATCGCCTCCGAGCTGCGCGCAGGTGAGAAGACAGAGGGCCGGCCGGATCCGCTTCCCGCCGCTGGAAAACTGGTACCAGACGCCCTCGGAGATATACGGCGCCGAACCCGGCGGCATCTCCCGGGCGAGGAGATCCTCGACCTGCTGGGCGTACTCCTTGAGCAAACTGCGGATGTCCATGAGCGGTTTATCTAACATCCACACTCCTCCAGGGTAAACAGAAAATCTGGAAAAAGTTGGCGGGAAGGCCAGATGCCTTATTGACGAAACCCGAAAAAGTCGTAAAATTAGAACTTAATCTTATTTATCACAAATAGGCCCCCTTTTGATCGACGGAGGATCGCTCTGAAAAAGAGTCCGACCTTGTCGGCTCATGGTTCAGGCATTGTACGGAAGAATTTTGCAAGCTTACGGTCTTATCAAATCGCGATCATCATGAATCGAGCGACGCCGTTTAGGCGGCTGCATTTCAGAACTCTCTTCATGAAGACCGGGAATCTTTCCCGACGTTTTTCACTCCCGGTCTCACCGCGGGCCGTATTTTGTTTTGCCGACTTCTTCTTTCTCCTCCTCTTCCTTTTCTCCCTCGCCTCCTTCAATGGGATTCTTTCCGCCTGGAATAGCGCTCAAGCCCAAGCCCTCAAAGACAACGAGATCGATCAGAAGGCCAATCCTTTCGTGGTGAAGATCCCCTCGGATCTGACCGCCCTGAGAACCACGGGGGATTTCATCTCGGTGCCGATTTATTTCAAGCACAACGGCCAGAGCACCACCTTGCACATCGGCCTCGATTACGATGAGCTGCTCTTGCGCACGCCGATCTGGTCCCTCGACAAGGCGTCCGGCGATGCGGTCGCAGACTTCGAGGTCAACTCGTTTGATGGCCTGATCTCCATGACCGTGCAGTTCAATCCGGAGAGGGCCGTGGACCGCGAAGAGGTCCTGGTCTGGCTGCAATTCCAGCTCGCTCCATGGCTGCAATGGCCGCTGGCACTGGAGTACGCTTACCGGCTGAGCGCCGCGTTGAATTTCATTCCGGCGGAAACCTTCTTCGCCTTCGAGAACGGCTTCCAGATATCTCCGCAGCTCTGGAGCGGCTCGATCACCATCTACTTGCAAGACATCTTGGAGCTCGGATCGGGGATCATAACGCCGGACCGGCAGATCTTCACAGTGCCGGTTTATGTCACCCATCTCCAGGCCGAGCCCGTCCTCTTCACCATGGGATTGGACTATGACGAGCTGTCTCTCCTGCTGCTCGACGTGACTCCAGCAAGAAGTAAATACGGGGCCTTGATTGATCAGATCCAGTGGTTCGAGAACGATGGTAGCCAGCCCGGCAGCCCAAAGGCCGCGATCTCAGTCTTGTTCAAGAACAGCTACTACCCGCAGCTCCTCCGCGAGCACATCTTGGACCTACACTTCGAATTCAAGCCGGAAGAAAACGGCCTGCCGCCGGCGGGAGTTTTGAACCTGGTGCCGCGCTTCCTCAACCTGGATGGCGGAGGAGCCGTGGATCAGGGCCCCTCCGCGGACGATAAGCATGTCTTCATCAAGGAAGGGCATATCTACATCCTGCCTCGGCAGTTCATCCGAGGAGATCCCAACGGTTCGCGGATCGTTGATCTCGCCGATGTCCTCGCCATCCTGCAAGCGATCTTCGCGGGCTCGGATCAAATCCGCTGCTTCGAGACGGCCGATATCGATGACAACGGCAGCGTCGACATCAGCGATTCCATCCTGCTCCTCAGCCACCTTTACGCCGGCGGCGCGCCTCCAGCCTCGCCGTTCCCGGACCTGGGCCCTGACCCCGAGGGCTCGCCATACCTGGGCTGCGAATTCTACGAAGAGCCCTCCTTCCAGCTCCTGCCGATGGAAAAGGGCATCTAAAAATTGATGACGAACTCGTCGGCTTGCGGCGGAGCTGTTCTAGAAAATCTTATAGCTCTAAAATGTTTTCCAGACCGTACATCAGGCCCTTCAAGCCCTTCACCCTCTTGATCGCCAGCAGCACCCCTGGCATGTAGCACTCCCTCGACAAGGCGTCGTGCCGGATGGTCAAGAACTGACCCTGCCCACCCAAGAGCACCTCCTGATGAGCGACCATTCCCGGCAAGCGCACGCTGTGGATGGGAATTTCCTGGCAACGTCCTCCCCTTACCCCCGGAATGGTTTGCTTTTCATGTACTAAAGAGCCTTGCGGCTTCTGGTCGCGCTTGGCATGGATCCACTCGGCCGTTTTGATAGCCGTGCCGGAGGGGGCATCGGCCTTCTGATTGTGGTGCAATTCAATGATCTCTAGATCCGGGAAGTACCGCGCCGCCTCGGCGGCGAACTTCATCATCAAGATCACACCGATGGCGAAGTTGGGGGCGATGAGACCGCCCCGCCCCAGTCGGCTGGCCAGCTCCTGGAGGCGCTGGATCTCCTCCGGCTTGAATCCGGTCGTCCCCACTACCGGATGAGCTCCGGCCTGAAAGATTATTTCAGTGTTTTTCGCGGCCGCATCCGGATGCGTGAAGTCCACCACCACTTCAGCCTGGGCGGCCAGGATCCTGGCCCGCAAGTCATCGCCCAGATCGGTCTCGCCCACCAGTTGCAGGCTGGAGTCCCCGCGCACCGTTGACGCCACCAAGCTTCCCATCCGCCCTTTCGCTCCGTTGACGAGAACTTTGATCATGAGCTTCAAACCCACAGGACACCGCAAACGACAGATATGTTAGTGCCAATTTGGCCAATATCTTATGGTACGGCCAGAGGATTTTCATTAAAATCCCCGACGCTGGGCTTGGCTTTTTGAAGGATTTCAAATCGTGGTGTTTTCAGGAGTAACGATCGTGACCGTCATTCCAGAAGAAACCCTCCTACGCTTGCTGGAGAATTGCCTGGAATTGAGCCAGAAGGCTCTGCAGCTGATCGCCTCGCGGCACTCGACCAAGGCCGTTCCCAAGGAGCTGCTCTTGCAGTACTCGGCGTTGATCCGGGACCTGCATCGAGAAAAACGCCATGACACTACCCTGGCCGATGAGAGCTGGGAGTGGATCTGGGAGGTCAAGCCCAGCCTCAATGCCATTCAGCTTTACGGACGGCTGGCGTGGATCAATTACAGCCTCATCGATTTGCTTTAGGCGCTATCATCAAAACTTCTTCGCAGGCTGCGGAGATGTCTTGGCGTCCCAGGACCGCTCTCCAATTCGCTTTGCGTCTTAACTTTGCGTCCTTTGCGTCTTTGCGGTTATTATTGGGTTGCGGGCGGAG
>JACQVS010000026.1 GCA_016209605.1 Planctomycetota bacterium | reverse complement strand
GGTAAATTCCGTCCAGAACTTTATCGGAAGGAGCTTTCTTTTTCTTTAGCCCTTTTTTCTAAAGAACTTGCAACTGTTTTTGATAATTATAGGTCCCTGCTAAAAACTCCGGACATTACTGAGTATTCATATGCCCCGAGAGATGGGGATGTCCATCAAAAAACCATTTTCTGGAATGGAGTTGCTCCCATGTTTCGGATGTTCCGAGGTTTGCTCGAGTCCTGCCTGATCTTCTCATGGACTGCCGGGGTCTGGTCAATGGCCGGAGCCCAGGAAAAGGACAAGCCGGCCGCCCCCTCCAAGGAAGCGGTCGCGGCGCTGGTGAAGGAGTACGCGCAGGCGGGATCGGCGCTCGAGCGCGGCCGCCTCGAGCGCCGGCTGGTGGCGTTCGGCCCGGCGGCCCTGGAGGCGGTGCGGGAAGCCGGCGAGCAGGCCGCCGCCGAGCCGTCCAGGCAGGGTTTCAAGCGCCTCCGCCTGCTCCTCCTTGCCCAGAAGCTGACCCCATTCCTCAAGGAGCTGATGGACACCAACTTGGTTTATGACGGCCAGTACGCCGGCTTGAAGGCGGCGGGCCCCGAGACGGTCGAGGCGCTGCTCTTCCTCTTCAACGACGAGGGAACGACCGCGGCCATCCGCCTGGGGGCGGCGCGCGCCCTGGCGGATCTCGGGGACGCCTCCCTCGTGCCCGAGCTGCGGCGGCTGGAGTCGGACCCGCTCCTCTTCCCGGCCCTGCGCGAGGAGGCCGGCACGCTGATGGCGATCCACGGCGACAGCCGCCGCGCCGACCAGAAGATCCGCGAGCTGGCCAAGGAGCTGGAGAGCAAGGATCCGCGGGTGTTCATCGGCGCCAACCTGGAGCTAGCCAATATCTATTACAAGATCCGCAAGTACTCGAAAGCCACCGACTGCTACGAGCGCGTGATCACCGTCTTCGAAGCCGCCCGCAAGAACGCCGGCGGGGAGGGCCGCGCCGGCCTGGACCGCCAGCTGGCGCTGCATTATTACAACGCCGCCTGCTCCTACACGCTGCAGGAGAAGTTCGACAAGGCCAAGAGCTATATCCGCAAGGCCATCGAGCTCGACTCCTCCCACTTCAACAACCTCGAGCGCGACGGCGACTTCAAAAAGCTGCGCGATTCGCCGGGCTACCCGGAGCTGCGCCAGGAGCTGGCGAAGCTGCTGGAGAAGGACTCGATTTAGGGCTTGCCGTCGGGCATAAAAAAAGCCGCTTCCTTTCGGGAAGCGGCTTGGGGAATCTTGGGTCGGTTGAGATGAATCAGCTGGACTTCTTCGCGGCAGCCCTCCTGCGCTTGAGGGCGCAGGCCAGGGAGCCGATGCCGAGGCTCAGGAGAATCAGCGTGGGGGGCTCCGGGGTATTCGCTCCCCCTCCGCCGCCGATGGGGTTGTCGCGGTAGGCGCCCGACACCTGGCCGAACACGAGCCAGAAGTCCCCCTTTTTCTGGGTGACCGTCACCTCCAGCAGGTGATCGCTGACCAGCTGTCCGGTGACGTTGGCGATGTAAATGCCGGTGTCGACTTCAATTTGAATCTTGCCCATCTGGTAATCCAGAATGGCGATCTCCGCTTGCCACGGATCGAAATCATCCTTGAAGCCGAGGGTGAGATAGCCGCTGAGGATGTCGTCTTCAGGATTCACATTGCCGAGGGCCAGGGGGTCCTTGTTCAAATCAAAGGTGAACTTGTAGGACTCGCCGGCTTGATCCAGAAAGACATCGGCCTTCTGGAAATCGCTGTAAAGCTTGATGGGACCGGCGGTCGCAATACGGCCGGCGAGGGTGACCAGGCCAAGGACCAAGGCCATGGAGCCGAGCGCTTTGACGATCTTGTTCATCGGTATCCTCATATCAACAATCTTCTTGGTAAAGCTGCTCTGGGTGCAAAGACACCCCATTTCAAGTATTATGTAAGCACAGGTCGTACCAAACTTTCCCTCAACCTTAACGCCTTATGATATTAGATCTTATAAATGACCTGCTCGTTCCCGCTGTAGGCTCTCCTCGTTGCGATCGTAAAGCCGCTTGACGCCAAAAAGGCTTAAAAGAGCCCTCAGAACACCCTAAGTATTTACATTTAAAGACTTTAATTAAGAATCAAGGCCCTCTTGCGGAAATGTAAAATCTTTTAACGCCCTGGCCTCCTCCGACAACCGTCAACTCCTCGCCAAGTAGCGCGCTGGCTGCTCCGGCGATCAGATCCACTTGACACGCTGGTTTTCAGCCCCTCAAATCGCGATGCAAACCTCTTGGGCGAGGCGGCGGCGGATCTTGTCCACACGTTCCACCTGCCCTTTGGCGGGAAAGCGCTCATAAAATCCTTCCCGCCGGAACTCCCGGATCAGCTCCCGCCAGGGGGCGAATCGCTTCTCCAGAACCGCCGAGCACTCTTCGCCGGGCTGGAGGTGCTGGCCCGACCAGGAGGCCGCCGCATCCCCCGCCAGACGGACCAGCGCCTTCAAGGTCACGTCCCGCGTCACCATGAAGCGTTTGTTGTCCCCCCAGGCCTCTTGAAACGCGCTCCGCGCTCCGCGCAGCACATCCCGCAGAATCCCGTAGCCCCGATGCCGGCTCCAGCCCCGGCTGTCCTTGAAGAAGGGAAGGAGTGCCTTGCGGCGAACCAGCCGGTAGACTTCTCCAAAAATTTGCGCTTGATTGATCCAGAGATCCTGCTGCGACCGGCCCCCCAGCATGTTGATGTGGTATTGCAGGGGCGAGTCCACTTCGCTATACAGGGAGCGGACCAGCGCCGCCGCGTATTTCTTCTCGGTGTCCGTGCCCCACTGGATTCGCTCGTAGAGATCGATCAAATGGGACTTGTTGATGCGGGTGTGCGTCGAATTGATGATGACGAACATCTCGGTCGCGAAATCGGCGGTCTTGCCGTCAAAAACGACACAGGGGATTTCAAGCTTGCGGTCAGCATCGCTCTCGCTCAGGTAAAAATGCAGGCCGGCGAGGCGATGCTGGCCGTCGATGATCAGAAAATTCCCCTTGGGCTCGGAAAGATCGCCCAGGCGGTCGTATTTCCCCAAAGGCTCAAAGGGCAGGTCTTCCGAGGTGAAAAGCAGGACGGCCCCCGGGATGATGGGCTGCTGGTTTTCGTTTCGAAAGAAATCCTGGATCTGCCGGAGCTTTTTTCGGTTCAAAGACCTTTGAAAGGCTTTCTCGCCCCGCTCGATGGTGGCCACGAACCGCTCGATATCATCCGGTTCCCGGATTCGTTCACCCCCCACTTTCGCCCCCGCCTCGTCATAGAAACGGCTGACAAAGTGGACCTTGCGAAGAAGATCCTCCGCCGGATAGCTGACAAAATAAAATTCCGCGTCTTTCTGACGCATGCGCAGGGCTAGCATGATGCAAATCCGTATAACGCTAGATGGCAGCTTGGTCGCCGGTCGAATTTCGAAGGATCTCCGGCGCCAGGCTCTTGGGCAAAATTATATCAAATTGGCGCCATCCGCCCAAGATCAAGATCCCGCCGGCAGCTAACCCAAATCCCCCGCTGGCTTGGCCAAGTTAATCGTCTCCGCCAGTGCATTCTGGATCACCGCATGGCCGGCGACTGCCCGGTCGAACGACTCTCGCAGCTCAGGCGGCACGTCGGGCCGTTCGCCCGCCAAGTTCGCTTCCACCAAATCTTCGAGGTTCATGGTGTCACCTCGTGGTTCAACTTCTTGCCCAGTTACAGAGGTGCTGGCCCTATGCCATGCCGAGGGGTTCCTCTTCGCCTCCCTGGAGGCGGAGGTCCATCCCGATCCCATAGGCGGGCCTGGCCAGAACGTCGAGATCGCCTACCGGGGGGAGAACGATAGATGTTGATCACTGCTAGCGATTGGTTGCGGACCATCCCCACGCGCGTGGGGAGAACCCTGCCATCTTGTGGCAGGCCAGATCGTGCCCCACAAGCTATTGTGGAGTCATCGTGTCCCCGGCTTCACGGGTTCGGATTCCTCCCACTTTTCCGCCACCAGCCACAGCCCAGCGACCTCGATGCCCTTGCGGTCTGTGGGGCCACTGGTTTCAATTTTGTAGCCCTGGCAATTTGGGTAGCTGCTGACGATCAGCAGGCCAATGCCAACGGCATTGCGCTTGATGTACTCGATAGTCTTCTCGTGGGTGCGGCGGTTGAGTGTGCCGACGAAGACGTTGGGACGCGGCTCGATGAACCAACGCTTAAGCATCCCGCGAATGGCATCTGGCGTGTCGTGAGAGACGATGACTGTCATTGAATGAGTTCCTGCAGGTCCTTGGGCATTCGCACGAGCAGCTTCTCCTGCTCAATGCGTTCCTTCAGGAGCGTACGGACTAGTTGCGCGGCGACCATGGTGCCATCGAGCAGGCGAAGACGTACCGAGTGCGAGTCGTGCAACGTGATGTCCGTTGCGAGAAGCAATTGAGCCATCGGATAGGTGCTGTAGCGGGTTTGGATGCCTTCTTCGTCTTTGAGTTCCGGGTTGAACCAAACATTTGTGGCCGACAGAGCAAACCCTACCAGCTTGCGCCTCTGCTCTTCCAATTGCTCGCGCAGTTGCTGCCACGCTTCTGGTTCCTCGGCGGACGGATCGGCATACGTCGCTTCGAGGAGGGGGCGGATGTCGGCCGGCATCTTGATGGCATCGCGACTGTGCCATTGTTGGATTGAGCGCAACAGCACATAGGGCGCATAGATCTTGGCGCTCTTGCCAAGTGCCGCGCGCAAATCCTTCTCCGTTGCCTGCCTGAGCGCCGCATCGTCTAGCGGCAGTGATTGAATCCACACTTCGGGCTGTGCGCAGGGGCGCTTCGGTCGTTGGTGCCGCCACAGCCGGCCGAGGCGTTGCAACAACATGTCGGTGGGCGCGAGGTCGGTAATGAGCAAATCGGCGTCGATGTCCACGCTCTGCTCCGCCACCTGTGTGGCGACGAGCACACAACCGGCAGGCCGTTTGGCCGATTCCTTGCCCAAGGCTTCCATCCACTGCGCTTCGAGTTCTTCGCGATGGAAGAACGGAAAACGCGAATGCAGCAGCGCGATGCATGGCCCACCTTCCTGGTTGGCGGCCATTAAAATGCGATACGTCTCCTGCGCCTCATCCACCGTGTTGCGAATCCACAAGACGCACTGGCCCTGTTGGGCGCGCTCCAAGCCATCTTCGACCAACGAGGTCGGCTCGACGAATTGCACGGCGACGGTCTTTGCTGGTGGCGGGTCAAACGGAAATTCAATGACTGCGGTTCCGCTACTGGAAAGCAGTGGGTAGGAATCGCTCAGCGGTTGGTCATTACCCACCTGAAGCAGTTGGCGGCGGCGCGCCACGGTGAGCGTGGCTGACAGCACGATGACCGTGCAGTGAAGTTCCCGAAGCCGCCTCACCAGGGCGTCAATCAGTGTGCCGGTGTATAGATCGTAGGAGTGGACTTCGTCGAGGATCACCACCTTGCCGGCGAGTCCGAATTGTCGCACGAAGAAATGTTTCGCAGCCACGATGCCCAACAGCGCTTGGTCGATTGTACCGATGCCGAACGGTGCGAGCAGCGCGCGCTTCGGTGACGCGAACCAAGACCGGCCTGCTCGCGCGTGTTCCTCCGATTCAGCCTCGGAGCTGGCCGGGTTGAGGTTCGGAGGGGGTTCGGTCTGCACCAACCAAGAGGCGCCGTGCGCCAGACGAACGTGGGGCGCGTCGGTGGAAATGCGATGCACAAATGGCTGGACACGCAGATGAATGCGGTTGCTGGTGACCTGAGTGGGCAAGGCGAAGTAGATGCCGCTGGCTTTCCCTGACGCCATGAGTTGATAAGCCGCCACCAGCGCCGCCTCCGTCTTGCCGCAGCCCATCGGCCCTTCGATCACATAAACGCCCGGCTCGCGAATAGTCTGGATCGCCGCGATCTGCATGCTGTTGGCGGCATACGGTGGGAACAATTCGTTGAACATAAGGTTCGGGCGAAAATCTGCCCGTCTCCAACCGACCGCAGCCAGTGTTGCCTGTGCTTGGCGTCTGCGCTCCGGCAACTCCCAGTGCGCGTCCTGCAGGAAGTGAGTTTCATCTGAGCCAATCCAATCGGCTACGGTAATCAGCCCGGCCAAGTACCACAGCACCGCCTCATCATCCGGATTGTTGGGAAGCGGGCCAAACGCGTTGATGAGTTCCACCGCGAGCCGCCGCCGCTCTTCTTCCCATGGCTCGCATACCCGAACCCGCTCGCCTTTGATCCGGCCATGGTGCGCACCGACGACGGCTGCCCACCGGTGAAGTCGGGATCTCCCGAGCAACTCTTGCACAGTGAATTGGCTGATCTTCGCGTGGTCGGATTCGTGGCCGGTCGCCCAGCCTCCGCGGGTCGCCCGCTCAACGAGACTGTGCTGCACCAGCCACGGCGTGCACTTGACCTGAAACCCCGGCGAGACCTTGCCGATGTCGTGCAACGCGGCCAGGGTAGCGGCACCGGGTGGCAATAGGGCACGCAGGTGTGGCGGCAGCAGGGCCAGAAGAGCTTCGGCAACGCAGCCGACGTTCAGGCAATGATCCCGAACTGAGATGCCGGGGGTACCGTCACGTCGAGTCTTGCCCCAGTAGTAATCCGTCAGGACCACCTTATCGATATCGAGCGTCTTCGTTCTACGAGGCGCCGGCATAAATCCCTCGGTATGCTCCTGTGGTTACGTCACCCAGGACGGCAACCAGGAACGACCGCGGGGCGTGATCGAGCCGCAGCGGACAATTGGATGCGGGACCACAGGCCGGATCCCCGCTAGTTCTCTCTGGAGGCCAATCAAGTCCGCAAGTGTCCGGTGGGGTGTCCACGTGGACACTTTCGTCCGCTGCCCGGCTCGAAGGAGATCGACGCTGCCTTGAAAAATCAGGACTTGGGGATTCAACGGCCGCCTCACCTTCAAGATAGCTCTGGCATACGCTTTGCATTTACTTTTTGAATCTCGTTTTTTGAATCCCTTTTCTGTCTTCTATCAAGCGATCTTCCTTTTCTGGAGCAATAACCCTGGAGGAACAACATGTGCCAGCCCTGCGCATCGCATCGAGAAAACGGCCAAAACCCTTCCACCGGCGCGAACCGAGAGCGCCTTGATAATCCCATCTCCGTCTCGGCCGAGGAGCTTCACCACCTCCTTCTCAAGTCCTTCCGCCTCGGCAACCTCTTCCGGCGGCGCTTCATCCAGGCGCTTCTGGCCATGGAAACCTCCCGGCTCTTTTTTCACCTCGGCTTTTCCTCCATCGCCCAGTACGCCGAACGCCACTTCAAGCTGAGCCACAGTCAAACCTACGACCTGATCCGGGTCGCCAAGGCCCTTCCGGCGCTTCCCCTCTGCGACCAGGCCTTCAAATCCGGGGAGATCTCGTGGTCGGTGCTCCGGGAGATCACCAAGGTGGCCACCCAGGAAAGCGAGGCAGAGTGGCTTCAATTCGCCCGAAGCGGCACTCTGAAACAGATTCACGCTGAGGTGAAGGAGGCGCTGAAGAAGAAAAGGACGCGACCGCGCCAGGACGGCTTCGGACTTCCCAACGTCACCGAGAAGCTCGCCTTCGAGATGCCGGCGGAGGAGCACGATCTCGTCTCCAAGGCGCTCGAGAAGGCCGCCCGGGAGATGGCGCTTGGACTCGGGGAAGGCGGCCATGTCGAGCCGAAAGACGCGCTCCTTTACATGGCCCGCAGGCTCCTCGAGACGGATCTCGCCGAGGCCGAAGGAGTCGCGCCGAGAGAGCTGCGGGAGCGCGAGGAGTCGATTTTCACCATCCTCTACCTCCGCTGCCCCGTTTGCCGGAGGGCCCAGTTGCCGACCGCCGATGGGCCCATCGAGATCCCCGCCGAGACCGTCGAGCGCGTCGAGGGGGAGGCGGAGGTGGTGAAGATCGCTCCCGAAGAAGAGCGGAGCCCTCGGGCGGAGCCGGCCTCGCCCCAGGACAAAAAGCCCGTCCCCCCGGCAGAGCGCGACCGCCCGAACACCGCCCTCCTGGTGAAGAAGGTGCTCCTGCGCGACGGCGGGGTCTGCTCGAATCCCCATTGCCGGAGGCGGATCCACCTCCATGCCCACCATCTCGAGTTCCGGATTCACGGCGGCAGGACGGTGCTTTCAAACTCCGCAATCATTTGCCGCTGGTGCCACAGCCTGCTGCATCTCGGGCTGCTCCGGGTCGAGGGGGATCCTTTCAGGGGCCTCATCTGGCGGGCGAAGAACGTTCCCTCCCCCCTCGATTTCAGCGCCGAGCTGAAAGAGCTTGCCAGCGCCCCCGAGATCCGCCTGGAGGTGAAGGGGAGCGCCGCGAGTCCGGCTGCGAGCAGAGACGAAGCGAGCGAGTCCACACGTGTGGACTCGCCGCGGCTGGACTCGAAGAGGCCCGCCCCTGGTTTTGCAATGCTCCTCAAGGCCATGGAGAAGATCGGTTTTGCGAAGGGGGAAGCTCTCCAGCGGCTCAAGGAAGCCTGGCTGAAGCTTTCCAGCGGCACCAGCGAGCCGGCGGAAAATGAAATTCTCCGCGAGGCGATCCGAGGTTGAGGCCCCTCGGTTGGCCCTTGACCGGTCTTTTCATGGAAGTTTCCGAGCCCGCTCGGGGGGCCTTTACGGCCTCGAAACCACCGGCGCCTCGGCGCAGCGGGGGTCATCGAGGGCGCGGATGTCCTCCAGGCCGCGATACGGCCCCATGGCATCCACCCAGCCGATAAGCTGCTCCAGCTCTGGGCCGGCGACCTTGACCTCGTAGTGCCGCCCGCTTGCGGCGCAGTCGATGAGCTTGCTCGCTGCCGAGAGGCTCTTCAGGGGCGGGTAGGTTTTATAGGCGGCGGGATCGCGCTGGTCGTAGTTCTCCACCTGGATGACCCCGGCGATGCCGGAGCGGATCAAGGTGACGTACGGCTCCTTGAAGATGCCCTCGCCGGGGCGCAAGGTGAGGTCGAGCGCCTTCTGCCCGTCGCCGCCGTTCTCGTGGCACCGGCCGCAGTGCCGGTCGAGCACCGGCTGCACCATGCGCTCGTAGTTGATGGTGGCGTCCCCCCACGGCGGCGCTTCGATGCGGCTGGGCGGCCGCTTCAGGGCGAGAGCCGCGCCGTTGAGCGGCGCCGCCGTCTGCCCCTCGTGGCAGCCGTTGCAGCCGCGCGTCTCGCCGGGCATGAGGCCGGTGAAGGAGCGCATGGTGTGGAGGGCCCTCTTCTCCTCATCCAGGAGCTGGAAGTGGAGCGGCACGCCGGCGGGGGCCTCGAAGTAGACCGAGCCGTCCTTCTCGATCGGCACGGTGCCGACGATCTGCTTCACCGACTCGGCCTGGACGATCGACACCGCCGGCCCCTCGAAGCGGTAGTCCCGCTCCCACAAGGTGTAGGTCTTGAAGTCGCTGCGCAGGATGCGCAGGTACTTGACGCGCTCCGGAGGTATCTCTGAAACGCCCTCGAGAACGTTGGCGGAGAAGAAGGCGCCAAGCGCCGGCGCCGAGCCCTCGGCCGGCCACTCGGCACGGCGCGGGATCGCGGGCGGCGGCGCGACCGGGCGGATCGGGATCGGGTACCAGCAGTTGAAAACGCCGGCGTAAATCAGCTCTCGGTTGCCGCGGACGTCCATGAGGTAGAGGTTGAAGCGGCCGGAGCCGTCGCGCGCCGACACCAGGAAGTCATCCTCGGTAAGGGGGAACGGCGACTTGTAGGCGCCGAATTTTCCCGAGCTGTGATAGTCGGGATGATGATTCTTCTCGGCCGGACCGTTCCCCGATTCGGGCCAGGGGACCTCCCAGGTGACCTTGGTCAGGCCGTGGGGGTAATTGAGCCCCAGGCGGTGGTCGATCACGCCGATCGAGCCGGCGAAGTGGTCGTGATGGGCCGTGCCGGTGAACATCACCTGGTTCGTCCCCGGAATCGCCCGCGCCTCGGTGGGATGGTCCGGCCACACCGACTGGTTCCCCCAGAAGGCCTCGAGCTGGGTGCCGTCGGGCCGCACCGTCCACAGCGACTGGATGCGCCAGAGGGCCTTGTCGGTGTACTCCCAGCGCGAGAAGATGATCCGCCCGTCGGGCAGGAGGATGGGATGCCAGTCCGGCTCGTTGTTGAAGGAGATCAAGCGGAGGTTGGAGCCGTCGGCCTCGCAGCGGGCGAGGATGTTGCAGTGGGTGTACGGCATGCACCGCACGTACGTCTGGCCGCGGGTGGTGACGAAGGCGAAGCCGCCATCGGGGAGGTAAATGGGATCGAGATCGTCGAAGGGGCCCGAGGTGATCTGCCGCAGCCCGGAGCCCTCGAGGCCGATCTCGTAGAGGTGGAAGGCCTCCTCATCGCACGCCTTGTAACAGAAAGCGACTTTCTTGCCGTCAAAAGAAAGGTCGGACTTCCAGTACGATCCCGGAGGCAGGCTGGAAAGCTTGCGGAGGTCGCCGCCGGGCCAGAGCCCCTCGAGGACGAGCAGGCGCCCGCCCGGCATGGCCATGAAGCCGTTGCGGTGGCGGGCCTGATGCTGCCACTCGCTCCCCTGAGGATAGGGCTGGTCGATGAAGAGGAGGGCGTTGAAGTCGAGGGCGGGATTGGCGAAGGCGATCCGCCGCTTCGCTTCCCGGACGGCGAGGTAGAGTTTTTCGGATTCCCGCTCCGTCCCGCTCGCGCCCGGAAGGGACTTGAGGGCCTCCTCCAGCTTGCCCAGCTCGCCGAGAGCCTCCTGGACCGCGGCCGCCGGAAACCGCGCCGCGAGCGCGCGCGCCCAGCCGATCTCCTTCCGGGCCCGCTCGCGGAGCGGCTCCCCCTCGGCCTGAAAGAGCCAGTCTCTGGCCAGCCCTGATTGCGCCTCGCCGGCGGAGAGCGGGCGCGTCTCCGGCTCGACGGGATTTTTCACTTTGGGCGCGCCGGGGTGGTGCGTGGTGATGGAAGGGAGCGGCGGCTTGAACTTTTCCAGGTCGGGCAGCGGGCCCCACTCCTCTACCGGCAGGCCGTCTCCGGAAATCAACCGGTCTTCGCTCGCCCACGTCCCCACCCAGCCGGAGGCCACGGGATCGAGACCAGCGAGGCAGCAGAGCACCTTCTTCTTCGGATCGTATGCCGTCACGCCGGTCTCGGGCGCGAGTAAGGCGAAGTCGTTTTCGTGGTCGTGGGCCGCTTCGAGGTTAGCGTAGAGGGAAAGCTCGAGGCGGTCGATCGGGTCCTCCCCCAGGTTCACGATGTCGAAGCGCTGGAAGGCCATGGGACCTTCGCCGAGCCAGGCGTGGATCGAGATCTCGAGGCGCCGGTCGGCCGAGGCGAGCTTGCCGGAAAGCATGCGGCCGGAGAGCCGCCGCACCGGCTCGAGCACCGCGAGCTGATCCAGCCGCGGGGCCGAGCTGATGCGCGCGCCAGCGCGGCGCTCCTCGCCGCCCGCGCGGTAGCGGAGGAACCAGCCGATGCGGCTGAGCTGGCCGCCGTGCGGGCCGCGCAAGGCCTGGCGGCGCGCCTCCTCCCAGTAAAAAGCGCCGTCGCCCTGCAGGGCGAAGTCTGTCGAGCCGTTGTCAATCCAGATCGGGCTTTCTTTCGACGGCGAAGCCGCCTCCGCCCCGACGGCCGGAATCTCCGTGCCTTGCCGCCGCGCCGCCTCCAGGATCTTCCTGGCCTCGGGCAGGCCGCTGCCGTAAAAAAAGACCGCCGTCCGCGCTGCCGTTTCACCAGCGCCGAGGCCCCCCAAGCGCCAGGTGAGGCCCCCATCGACGTTGCCGCTCGCCATCTTCCCAGCGGCCAGGAGTTCCTCCGGGCCGGCGATGAGGGCTTTCCCAGAAAACCAGACCAGGGCCAGGACCAACCATTTTTTCATCTTGTGAATCCTCCAGAACGCCATTTCGGGCTATTTGACAAGGAACCCCGGTCGAGCCGCTGTGACTCAGGTCACCTGTTTGGCCGGGCTCCTCGGTTTCCGCTCCTGGGCTGGCGCGCCTTCCGCAGGGGAAATCCCTCACCTCAGGCCCTTCCACAGCCACGCGGGGGCCTCTTCGTAGGTGAAGCGGACCCGGTCGCCGGGATTGAGCGTGAAGGCCTGACCCGCCGCCAGGCCCCCCTTGAACGTGCGAGACCTCCCGCCGTCATCCGTCTCCGTCCACTCGAAGACTTTGCCCGGCGAGACGATGCGGACCTCCACCGGACAGGGATGGACGTTGGCAACCTCCGCCGCCGAGCGGGGAAAGGCCGGCGTCTCGACGCCGAAGCCGGCGGCGGCTCCCGAGCCGATCAGCCGGGTGCTGGGTTGAGCCGCGCGGTTGGTGATTCCCGAGGCGAGATTGCTGCTGAGGATCAGGTTGTCGCGAGCCGGCCCCTCCAGCACCAGCGCCCGGGAGGGATCGGCGCTGAAGACGTCCAGAAGGAAAGTGTTGTGATGCCCGAAAATCTGCGCGCCGGTGGTCTTGGGGACATCCCCGCTGATCCCCGCGATGAGGCGATTGCCGGAGACGTTGGGCCTCTCGGCATCGCCGACCTGAAGGGCGAGGTTGGTCAAGTGGATCCATTGGGCCTCGACGGTGTTGTTGCCGCAGCCTTGCATGAGGTAAATGCCCCGCTGGCAGGCGTTGATCTCGATGATGGAGATGCGGTTTCCGGAGATGGTCCCTTTTTGAGCGTCGAGGATCAGGCCGGTGCTCTTTTGTTCAGAGGATCGCCCCCAGACATCGCCGGCGCCCACCAGGCCGTTGAATTCAAAGGCGCTGGCGACGATGCACGAAAAACCGTCGGGGCCCTTCGAGGAGGGAGCCATGCGGACCACGGCGCCGTTCGACTTGGCGGCGACCACCAAGCCGAATTTCAGGCGGCAGTTCATCTGGCTGTCGATGATGACGGCATCGCCGCGATCCGGCTCGTAAATGAGGAAATACTCGCCGCCGTCGAGCATGAAGTTGTGCATCCAAGGAACGCGGAGAGTGTCTTGAAGGTGGTAGGCGATCGATTTCCTGGTGGTGTCATTGAATCCGCCGCCGGCGATATAAATATCCTTCGTTTCCTCGTGAGCGCGATCGAAGGCCTCCTGCAATCCGGATGTTCTGGTGCCGGGGGTCTTGGGGCCGAAGTCGCCGCCGTCCTCCGGACCGTTGGGGGTGACCACGATGCAGTTGAGGCGATGGCGTGGCTGCGCCGTGGCCGCGAGGCCGCCAGGCTGATCGCAGCGACCCATCGGGAGCGCCCTCCAGCATGTCAAGGCAAACATCAAAACCACCGCCAGCGAGGTCCGCTTGATTTGCATGGAATTTCCTCCTGAATTTTTTATTCTCAAGATTTTATCTTTGCACGCTGGTTTGGGAAATAAATTTTCTCGCTAAAAAGCAATTTTTGAGCGAGCATGGGAAGTCCGGAGGAGACTTGATAATTACAGCCCGAAGTACGAGAATCAGCTATGAAGGCAAACAAGGTGAAAAGTATGAAGCAGCGTTTTTTCAAAGCCGTTCTCATCGCGCTCCCTTTCTGCCTGATGATTTCCGGGTGCGGCAGAAGGGAATCCGGCGGCCAGAGGAAGCCGCGCTTCGCATTCGTCAACAATGTTCGGCAAGCCGTCGATATTCCCGCCGGCAAGCAGATCTTCGTGCCTACCAAGGTAGTCGACCATCGCAACGTCGATGCTGAGGAAGAGCTGATCAACCAAAAGCTGGCTCTCCGGAAACGCCACCTCTCCCGGTAACCCATGGCAAGTGAAGCGCTTCGCGCGGCTCCCGGCTCAAACCTCAATCCCAGGCTGCTCTCCCTTCGGTCCATCAGCAAGAGTTTTCCCGGCATCAAAGCGCTCGATCAGGTGGACCTCGAGGTCGATGCCGGAGAGCTCGTGGCGCTGGCGGGTGAAAATGGCGCCGGCAAGAGCACCCTCATAAAAATCATCGCGGGGATTTATCCTCCCGATCAAGGGGAGATTTTTCTCGATGGCCGGCCTGCCGGCATCCGGTCGGTGCGCGATTCCATGGATCTGGGGATCAGCTTGATTCCCCAGGAACTGGATTTGGCGGATAACTTGAACATTGCCGAAAACATCTTTCTGGGGAAGCAGCCATATCGGGGGTTCCGCTGGTTTCAGCTCACCAGCCGGCGGGAGATGATCCGCCGGTCCCGGGAGCTGATGGAGCGGATCGGGCTCCGGCTCTCCCCGGCAACTCTGGTCAAACGCCTCAGCCCCGGCCAGAAGCAGCTGGTCGAAATTGCCAAAGCCCTCTCCGCGGAAGCCCGTCTCATCATCTTCGATGAGCCGACCAGCAGCCTCTCCATCGCGGAGGCCAGAAGGCTATTTGAGGTCATCCAGGCTCTCAAGAAGAGCGGCGTGGGGATCCTCTATGTCTCGCATCGGCTGGCCGAGATCATCGAGCTGGCCGACCGCGTCGAGGTGCTGCGCGACGGCCGCCACATTGGAACCCTGAAGAAGCACGAGGTCAGCCACCCGAAGATCGTTTCGATGATGGTGGGGCGGGAGGCCCGGCAGCTCCACCGGCGGGCCAGGCCAAAGGGGGGCAGCGCTCCCGCTTTGCAAGTTCAAGGCCTCTTCTATCCCGGGGCACGCGAGCCCATCAGCTTCAGCGTGGGGCGCGGCGAAATCGTCGGCGTCGCGGGCCTGGTGGGCTCAGGCCGGACCGAACTCTCCAGGGCGCTCTTCGGCATCGATCCGGTGCTGTCCGGCTCGGTTCGGGTCGGGGAAAAAGGGCTGCGGCTGGGAAGCGTCCGAGATGCCATCGAGGCGGGACTGCTCCTCGTTCCGGAGGACCGGAAAACTCAAGGTCTGGTGCTCGAGGCCTCCCTGGCCGTCAATATCAGTTTCGCGGTATTGCCGAAGCTTGGCCGCTGGGGACTCTTGAACCGGACGGCGGAGAGCGCCCTGGCCCGGCGGCAAGTTCGCTCCCTATTCATCCGAGCGGCCGGGCTTCAGCAGAAGGTCCTGGAGCTGAGCGGCGGCAACCAGCAGAAGGTGGTGCTGGCAAAATGGCTGTCGATGGAGCCGGCCGTGCTGATCCTCGATGAGCCGACCCGAGGGATCGATGTTGGGGCCAAGAGCGAGCTCTACAACCTGATCTTCGACTTGGCTGGACGGGGAGTCGGCCTGCTGGTGATCAGCAGCGAGATGGAGGAGATCCTGGCGATCTCGGACCGCGTTCTGGTCATGCACGAGGGCGGGCTCCAGGGCGAGCTCGCCGCCGGCGAGATCACCGAGGAAAACATCATGAACCTGGCGGTGGGTAAGAGCCGATGAAAGCAAGAAATCCCGCTTCCTTTCCGGAAGAGAACCTGCGCCGACACCTCAGCGATGTGACCATACAGGTCCTGGTGATGCTTGGCCTGCTGGTGGTCCTGATCGCGGTCACGAGCCTGGTCGATCCCAACTTCTTCCAACCCATCAGCCTTCGGAGCGTTAGCCGCGACATGGCCATCTTGAGCCTGCTGGCCCTCGGCCAGGCGGTGGTCATCATCTCGGGAGGCATCGACCTCTCGGTCGGCTCGCTGCTTTGCTTTTCCGGCATCTTGACCCTCTCTCTTCTCGACCATATCCCCGGCCTCACCTTCATACCGGCGGCTCTGATCGTCCTCGGCGTCACGGCGGGAATCGGCATGATCCACGGCCTGCTCATCTGCGTCCTGGATCTCCAGCCGTTCATGGTCACGCTGTGCAGCCTGCTTTTTTTTCGAGGCCTATCGAGAGTGGTCACCGGCGACAGCACGCTCTCGTTCAATCCCAAGGAGCACCTGCTCTTCGCCAGCTTGGGCCAGGACACCTGGTTCGGCGTTCCCCTCTCGGTCTACGTGCTCGCCGCGGCGGTGGTCCCGCTGGGATTCTTGCTGCATTTCACGGTGCCCGGGAGATACCTCTTCGCCATTGGCTACAATCTGGAGGCCGCCAGGTTCAGCGGCGTCCGCATCAACGCCCTGCGGATCCTCACTTACGCCCTCTGCGCTCTCCTGACCACGTTAGCTGCGTTTCTGGAGACGAGCAGCATCGGCAGCATCACCCCTTCCACGGCGGGCATCGCCTATGAAATGTACGCCATCACGGCCGCGGTTCTGGGCGGCTGCGCGCTGCGGGGAGGACAAGGTTCCTTGATCGGCGTCGTCATCGGATCGGCCATCTTGAGGGTGATCCGCTCCGCCGTCATTTTCCTCAATATTTCAACCTACTGGACTTTCTCGGTCACCGGCCTGGTTCTTCTCGCGGCGGTGATCGTCGATTCCTTCGTCAAGAGGCGGAGGAAAAGAGTTTGAATATCAAGGTGAAAGGTGCTTCATGACGATCAGAACTCTACAAGACCCTAATTTATACCTAAATTCATTAGATTTTCTCCCCTTGAAAACCTCAGCCTCCAAATCGAAAATTGCTTAAGAGTGCGGATCTGTGGAAAGTATGACATCCGAGGATTGCCCCGTGGGTTCGCCGATATGTCCGTAGGTATGGCCTAGCCTGAGGAATTGGCCGCTTCTTGGCCGTCAAGCTTGTCGCTCCTGACGTCCTTGAAGGCCAGGAGCCGGGCGGGCTACCCGGCGACCTGAGAAAGGAGTAGACATGTCTAAGTGCTGGAACGTCCCTGCCATCCCCCAGAGAACCCCCGAGCTCTGCTGGGATGCCTGCCTGCGGATGATGCTCCGGTGGCGCAATCCAGGGATGGATGCCGGCCGGCTCGATGCGCGCTACCTCCAGGCGGCCGGCCAGTACTTGAGGGAGAACCGGGGCCTCGCCGACTACGAGCTGGACGTCCTGGCCGGGAGGCTCGGCCTGGTGCACGACTTCGAGCCGACAATCGCGAGCCTGCTAGCGCGCCTGGATCGGGGGCCGGTCCTCTTCTACATGTCCTACGGTCCCATGAATGCCCACTCCGTGGTGGCGATCTGGGCACAGCCTCCCGATAACTCCGTCTTCTGCGTGGTGGATCCCTGGGCAGCCGGCGGCATTCCCATCGGCCCCCGCCGCGTCCCTCGCTCCTGGATCGAAGCGGACATCGCGGGAGGATACATCTGGGCATGGTCCTGAGGGACCCGAGGGCGGCCGCCTTCACGGCACTGGCGGGGCGTTTGTTGGTCGATTCTTTCTGGTAGAGTGGGACCCGTCAAGCGCTTTGTGAAAGATTGAGTTCTTCTAACGGCGTCGGCACCGCATCGATAATCCATTTCGGAGCTGATTCCTCGTGGCCCGTGTCCTCGCTGTCTACGGCGCTTCAAGGGCTGGACCAGCGCGCCGCCGGCGCGCCGGGAGGCCTGGTGGATCGGGTGATCCGAGCCGGAAAGGGATAGGCTACTCCGACTCGAAGAGGAGGAGCTCGGAGGAAGTTTCCGGCGGCGGCTTGATCGAGAAGCCGATCCGCAATCGGCTCTCTCCCTCGACGGTCTCCGTCTTCCCGGCGTTGTCGGAAGTCATGCGGTATCTTCTTCGGGGATCCAGGCCCTTGGGCTTGAAGAGGTATGCTCCCGATTCGGCGGGATTTAGGCGGATGATGACCGCCCAGGCCCGGCGCCGGTCCGGGGAGGAAAATTCCATGGCAAACCAGTTTCCCGTCTCCACCCCTCCGGAGGCGCTCACCGGGGCATGGTGGTAGACCTTGCAGGTTGAGAGCAGCGGCCGGATGAAGCTTTTGTAGAGCCGGTTGTAGCGCAGGAATTTCTCCAGATCGCCCGGCCTGAATTCATCAACCGTCTTCGGCAACATGGCGTTGAAGATCATGGGGGTGTTGCCAAGGGTGTAAACGCTCCGGAGCATGGTGACCAGGTCCGGTTGATTCCGGCCGTTCCCCGCCATGCCGTTGGGCACGACCAGCGTTTCCGGCGGCAGGTAAACGGTCAATCCGCTGAGCATCTGGTAAACGTGCGGGTAGGAAGCCCGATCGCTGCTGTAGTTTTCGTGCCAGTGCGCCAGGGTCGCGAGCTCCAATCGCGCGCCGCTGCCGGAAGCCTGCTGCAGGATCAAGTCCGGATACCTGGCGCGGGCGCGGTCCACGATGCCGTGCCAGGCGTCGTAGTACCGCCAGTAGTCGTTTTCCATGAAGCCGGCGCGAAAGGTCTCGGAACCCTCGCCGCCCCTGCAGCCGTTCTGGTCGTGCCGGTAGATGTCCAGGCGGTAATCCACGATGATCCGATCGAGCTCCGATTCGACATAAGCGGCGGCTTCCGGCACCGTGAGATTGATGAAGTTTCTCCACGGGTAATCCGGGTTGCGCTGCAAGAACCACTCGGGATGCCGAGCCCAAGCCTCGGATTCTTCCCAGCGGCCGCGCCCGCCCTCCACTTCCGCATAGACCCCGAAGAGCAGGCCTTTCTGGTGGGCGAACTCCCGAAGCGGCTCCAGGCCTCCGGGGAACCAGCGCTTCTTGGGCACCCACTTGCCGTAGCCTTCCGCCCAGGTGGGACCGTCGAGGATGAACAATTCGATGCCGGCGGCGGCGCAAACCTCCATGAACTTCTTGAGGTTGGCCTCGTTGCAGTCGTCGCCGCGGTAGACGGTGAGCAACTGGTCCTCGGGGAAGAGGCACTGCACCAGGTAAGCCTTGTCCGGCAGCCGCGGCAACAGCACGCTGCGGCGGATATGCTCGTGCATTTCCTGAACAGCGGCGTCGAAATCCTCCTCGATGGCGCCCAGGTGCAGGGCCGGAGTCGTGACCGACTCGCCCGGCGCGATGACGCGAAGCGAGCCGGCAGCCGAGGGCCCCGCCTTGAAGGTCAAACCGGCCTCCTTCTGGAATTCCATGACGTAGTTCACCGGCCAGGCCAGCTGCCCGAAGAAGTACTCGCCGTTCGCCTCGTTGCGCAGGATGAAGAAAGGATCATCCCACACCAGCCCCTGATCCTGACGATACGCGTTTCTCCCGGCCCGCAGAGCCTCCCACCCGATCCAGCCTTCCCACGGCACCTGCCACTTCTGCGAGCGGCAGATGCTGATGGGCGCTTCGCCGGCCCACAGCCGCCCGGTCCAGGGGAAACAAGCCGTCAGGGCGATCGGGCTGCCGCCCCGATTGGCGACCTCCAGCCAGCGCGTCAAGATGGCCGTGCCGTCCAGCAGGGTGTGCAATTTGACGCCGATGGGATGGCCCACATTGGCGAGTTCAACCACGAAGTGCTGAAAGGAGACTCCTTCTGAACCCTGAACTTTCGAAGCGGCCACCCACTGCCAGCCCGCCGACAAGGAGATCCCCGGATCGGCCGGCGGGGTAGGCTGGTATTTGATCCGGATCTCGAAGGCGTCGGCTCCTTCCGGAAGCGGCCCCCTTGCAGCGCCGTCCGCCTTGAATCCCCAGGACCGGCCGATCCACCGGCCCCCGCCAAGCTGCTCGACGTAGACCACCTCCCCCGAGACGTACCGCACCTCGCGGCCATCCGGGGTCTCCTCCACCGTGACCGCGACCCTTTCGGCCCCTTCCCCTCGAGCTGGGAGGTTGAGCGCCGAAAAGAATGCCAGAACTAGCGCCCGAAAACCGTTTCTTTCCCTCGACATGGCTGCATCCTATCTCCACTTGCCTTTTATTTGCAGTTAACTATCGCCCATGGATTTACAATTTGTATAATACCTGAAATTTCTTTTACCCGTCAACGGAAACGGAGAAGCATGGTAAGGTATTGTACGATCTCATCGCCTGACCTTTTCGCCCGCTCGCCTCTTGTCGCGGTGACCGGAGCGGCGAAGGCGGATGCTGGCGTGATGACAGTAAAATTCCAGGTGGTTTGAGGATGTTTGAGGATATCAGAAAATTCCGCGAGAAGCTCGCCTCCGGCCGGTTCTGCGCCGGCGCCAGCATCACCCTTTCCGACCCTGCGGTCACGGAGGCCCTGGGAAAAAGCGTCGATTTTTTCTGGATCGACACCGAGCACACGCCGCTCAGCCTGGAGTCTCTGCAGGCCCACTTAATAGCCGCCCGGGCCGTTGGAGTTCCGGCTCTGGTCCGAGTTCCGGCCAGCGAGGTGTGGTTCATCAAGCGGGTGCTGGACACCGGAGCCCAAGGTTTGATCGTCCCGCAAGTCCGATCCGCGCAGGAAGTGCGGCGAGTGGTCGAGGCCTGCCGCTACCAGCCTCTCGGCGACCGCGGCTTCGGCCCCCGCCGTGCCTTCGAATACGGGCGGGAGGATGTCGATCAATACATCCAGGCCGCCAACCGGGACTTGTTCGTGGCGGCGCAAATTGAAAACGTCGACGCTTATCAGGACCTCGACGCCATCCTCATGATCTCCGGATTGGACTCCATCGTCATCGGACCATACGACCTGTCAGCCTCCATGGGCCTCCTCGGCAAAGTGACCCATCCACAGGTGGCCGAAGCCATCGCGGCCATCATACGCAAGGCGCGGGAAAAGGGCTTGTTCGTGGGGATGGGAATGGGGCCCGATGAAGACCATGCGCTCTGGGCAGCCCGGCTGGGAGTCCAGTGGGTGCAGTGCGGGTGCGATTTCGGTTACTTGATCAAATTCGCCGACCAGTTATTCGACCGCGTGCGCCGCGCCGGCAGCTGATCTCCAGAGCTAATGGTCAGCGGCGCTCCCAGATTTCGGTGTTGAACTTCTGCGCCGTGGCCAGATGCTGCTTCAGGTGTTTGATGGCGAGGTTCTCATCGCGCTGGCGCAGGGCTTTTAAAATCTGCTTGTGCTCTTCGAAGGAGCGGCTGGCCCTGCCATAGCGGAAGCCGACCGTGGTGATGAGGAGCACCTTGCGGATGAGAGGTTCCAAAGCCTCCGCCAGGATGCGGTTTCCGGAAGCCTCACAAAGGCTCTGATGAAAATTATGGTCGGCCTGGCGGCGGTCGTACACCGTAGCTTTTTCTCCGACTTCGATGAGCCGTTCGGTCTCGGCCTCGAGCTCTTCCAGCTTTTCATCGCTGATTCTGTGAAGGGATCCCCTGATCGCCAGGGGCTCCAGCAGGAGTCGGATCTGGTAGACATCCTTGATGTCGCGGGCATCGAGCATGGCCACTCGCCAGCCGCGGCGCGGCAAGCGGACCAGGAGACCGTCGTTGCGGAGCCATTCGGCCGCCCGCCGGACCGTGGCGGGGTTGACTCCCAGCTCCTTGGCCAGGGGCCTCTCCTTGACGATTTCGCCCGGCTGGTAATCACCCCGCAGGATGCGCTCCAAGATCACCTCGTAGCTGCTGTCCGTTTGATTGGTGAAGTCAAACGTGGATTCGCCGGGCGCCTCTTTTTTGGGGGGGTAGGCGATCACCAGCGGGCGGCGGCTTTCATTGGTTCGCACCCAACCGGATTTCACCAGGCGGTTCAAGGCCTTGTTGATGGTGGTGCGGCTGACGCTCAGCTCATCGGCGATCTCCCGCACGTTGAGCCTGGATCCGACCTTGAGCTGCCGGCGAACGAGCTGAGACACCAAATGCCGATAGACCTGGTCGGAGAGGGATTGTTTGCTGATGCGAGTCATTTCCCGTTATTTTACCGACTGTTCTTTTGCATATTTTTGACCGTCTGCGGG
>JACQVS010000021.1 GCA_016209605.1 Planctomycetota bacterium | reverse complement strand
TTATTCTATATTTCACTTATAGCTTAGCTGAAATTTGATCGCCAAAAAATCACCCCTTACATACGCTAAAAACCACCTGGGCGGCCGGTCTTCGAACTCTTCGTCCTTGGCTTTCAAGTCAACCCTGGTTCAGAGAAGGCCTAAGAAAAGCATCAAGGCCGGCGCGAAAGTGGAGCTGAAAGCGGTCTCCACGCTGCGGTCCCGGCTCAAAACCCTGGCCAGGGAAAAAAGCCGCCTGGAACCTCCGGAAGACCGCGGCGCCGGGGCCAGGAAGCACAGCTCCCGGATGGTCCAGAACGTCCTCCTCCTCTCTGCGGTGGAGCAGGCCGAGTACTTTGAGAGAATTTCCGACGAGGAGATCATCAAGCTTTTCGACAGCAGCTATCCTTCCGAGCTGGTCAATTTGCTCCTGGGCATCAAGAAATCGACCTGCCGCCGTTTGTTTGAAGTGGCCGTCAGGCATCGCAAGCGCGCCTATCTCGATGCCATCACGCTTTATTACTACAAGGACTACCTCACCAATCCCCTGCCGCTGACGGTGGAGGGGATCGACCGGACTTCCATGCAGAACTTCTACGCCATCGTCGGCATGGCGCGCGACGCCAGTGAAGATGAGATCAGCCTTGCCAGCAAGCTGCTCATTCACGCTTACCAGCCGGAGTCGTTCCCTCCTACCGAGAGGAAGAACGGCGAGATCCGTCACCTCGAAATCAAAACGGCCTTCGACCGGTTGAAGAATCCCAAAACGCGCCTCGAAGTCGACCGCCTGCTCCCAAACGTCAGCTACCTCTATCCCCGCCGTGACCAGTCCTGGCTGGAGAACGTACAGCGGCTGATGTTCGTTTAAATCCTTCCTTCAAATGAAAATAATCTGAAACCTCAAGGTCGGCTTGGGGTTTAAAAATAATATTGGATATTTCGCGGTAGCGAGGTTTTTATTCTGCACTATGGGTGCAGCAACGTTTTTAAAGGAAGGAAGGAGCCATGTTTCGTCGGTCACCCATCACCTCTCTCGTCCTTGTCGTCGTCGGATTGCTGGTTGCGGGAGCTTTCGGCACCTCCCGGCCAGCACTGGGGCCAGTGCGGCTGCCGCTCAAGCTGGAAAAGGGGAAGGTCTTGAGCTTTCAGGTAGAGCGCCAGCGCCAGTCGGAGCGCCCGCGCGCGGGCCCAGAAAAAGAAGCCGGAAAAGAAGCCGGCAAGGACACCAGCAAGGACACGGTCAAGGAAGGCACCCAGGCGAAGCTGGAATATCAAATCACCGTCGAGAGCGTCGCTGCCAACGGCGAGGCCACCCTTCTGGCGTCGATCAAGAAAGCCGTGATCGACAGCTCGGGGGAGAGGAGCTTTCACTTCGACAGCTCGGCCGCGGCAGCTGCCGATGAGGGGGAGATGATCAAGAAGCTGCGGGAGGCTCTCGGCAAAAGCTTGAGCATCAAGGTCGATGCGGAGGGCCGCCTGGGGGGGATCGAAGGGCTCAACAGCTTCCAGCCGGCGCGGCCCGAGGGGGGCGACCGCTCCGCCTGGCGGGCATCGATGCTGCTGGGCGAGAGCCTGGCTCCGCTTCAGATCCAGGGCGACCTCGAGCGCATGATCGGCTCGGGGCTTCACAACGTCGACCTCGAGACCGGGAAGACCTATGAGCTGGCCGGCCCGAGAGGGCGAATCCGCGCGGAAGGGGGACCGGGACGGCCTGGCGCCGGACCGGGCGGCCGGCCGCGGCCCCGCGCTTCGGAGAAGCCGGAGGACAAGGAAAAAGGGGAGAAAAAGCCCGAGAAGAAAGAAAGCGCCAGCGCCGCGGATTCACTGGATTCGCAGGACCATTCGGCGGGCCTCTTCACAAGCGCCCTCGCCGGCGATCAGGATGACAAGAAAGATGAAGGCGGTAAGAAGGAGGGGGAGAAGGGCGAAAATCCCCGGCCGCCGCGCCGGCCGGGCGGCGGCTCCCAGCCGCCGGAGCGGCCGCTCAACCTCCGCGACCGCATGCCGGTCTCGGGCAACGTCGGCCTGCGCTGCGAGGGGGAGGCCAAGGAAGGCGAGCTGGAGCTGGTCAAGTTCGCGGTGGTCTCCCGCGAGCCCCAGCGCGGCCGCGGCGAGAGCGAGGCCGCCAGGGCCCAGGAAAGTAAGCCGCTGGGCGAAGCCACGTACCGCAAGGGCGATGGCCTGCTCGAGAAGTTCGCCCTCAAAAGGGAGTTCACGGCGCCGGAGAGCGCCGCGAGGCGCTTCTCGTCGCTGAGCCAGGTAACCATCCAGAGAATGAAATAACCGGTTCTCGCGGAGGAAGCCTCCGGATATCGCCGCCGGGGGCTTCCTCCGCAGTCAGCCCGCTCCCTCTCCCCAAATTTTCCTTCCCTTATTCGCCGTTCCAAGGCATATTAACCCCCTAGAGCCTATCCCAAAAATCCATCCGGGCTTCGGCCGGCTGCAAGCGCGCCATTCGGCGTCGGGCCTCCTAGCCTTATTTCTCCGTTAATAAGGCGGCGTCGGCCCTCCTTGCCTGGCGCGCTTTCGCACGGCCTCGGGCCTCGGAGCGACTTTCGGGACAGGCTCTTATTTACCGGTTATCTTCGCGCTGGAAAGGAGAATGACGTGGCGGATCGGAGTTCCCGGAAAATTTTCATAGCGGTTGCCCTCTCGTTGGCGTTTTTTACCGGTTTTACAGATTTACCCGGGGTCGGACTTGCGCCCGGCCAGGAAAAGCCCGCCTCGAGCGACCTCAAAGAGGCCCTGGCGCAAATGATCCAGCGCATGGAGGGGCAGACCTTGGAGGAGCTGTGGGCGGCGGTCGATAAGATCCAAGGGCTGGGCCGGGAGAAGGAGGTCATCCCGCTCCTCGCGGGCGAGCTGAAAAGGCCGGGCGAGCTGGCCCGGCTGGGCTGCGCCAAGGCCCTCCTCCACCTGGCCGACCTGAAAACGCGCGAGGAAGCCATCTCCACCCTGGTCGAGCTGGTCGAGAAGACCAAGTCCATACCCGTCAAGGCGGCGGCCATCCAGATTCTCGGCGAGTACGGCGACCCCGAGAAGGTCCTCGACTTCCTGCGCGGGGAGTTCCAGAAGGCCACCCATCCCAAGGTGCTCATCCCGCTCGCCAAGGCCCTCTGGGATCTGGACAACGTGCCGGAAGCGCGGGCGGAGCTGGTGAAGCTCCTCAAGTCGAGCGATCCGGCGGTGCGAAACTCCGCCGCCCTGGCGCTTGCGGAAATGGATTACTTTGAAGGGGAAGTGCGCGACCTCCTCCGCGAGCTGCGGCGGAAGCCGACCCCGGAGGGGCGCCTGGCCGCCGCCCTCTACCAGAACGACAAGCTGGCCCGCCAGCTCGAGCGCGGGCAAGAGCAAGGCAAGCTCACCCTGCCGGGAACCGATCCGCAAGCCCTGCTCAAGGAGAAGGAAAAGTTCATCCGCGAGCTGGAGCAGAAGGTCGAGGACCTCAAGAGCTCCAGCGGCGGCCAGTCCGATCCGGTCATCGAGGAGCTCCTGAAGCTCATCAACCAGTACTACGTCGATCCCGACCTCTTCGACCGCAGGTCGCTGGTCATCGCCGCCTCCAAGGGCCTCGCCCACTCCCTCGACGACTTCTCCAGCTTTCTCGACCCGGAGGAGACCAAGAAATTCCTCACCGATATTTCCGGCGAGTACTGCGGCATCGGCGCCCAGGTCAACAAACCTTCCCGCGAGGCGGCCCTGGAGATCCTCAAGCCGATTTATAACGGCCCGGCTTATGAAGCTGGCATCCTGACCGGCGACCAGATCATCGAGATCGACGGCGTCGAGACCGATGGGCTGCTCCTGGATGACCTCATCGGCCGCCTCAAGGGGCCGGCCGGCTCCGCCATCAAGCTCAAGGTCTACCGCCGCGGCTGGATGGAGCCGAAGGAGTTCGAGCTCAAGCGGCGCATCATCGAGGTCCCCTCCCTGGCTTCCGAGATGCTGCCCGGCAATATCGGCATCATCAAGCTCTTTCAGTTCGGAGAGAAGTCGGCGCAGGAGTTCGAGGAAGCCCTGACCGCCCTTGAAAAAGCCGGCCTGGAGGGGCTGATCATCGATCTCAGGAACAATCCCGGCGGCCTGCTCTCCGCCGCCTTGAAGATCGTCGACCTCTTCGTCGGCCTCGAGGACCGGCCCATCGTCACCCAGCGCGGGCGGGAGAACGATGGCGAGGAGACGGCCATTCCCAACGCCGACAAGCACCCCGACTACCCGCTGGTGGTTCTGGTCAACTCGAGGAGCGCCAGCGCCTCGGAAATCGTCTCCGGCGCCCTCAAGGATTACCACCGCGCCACCCTGATAGGGCAGCGCACCTTCGGGAAAGGGAGCGTGCAGAAGCTGATCCCCCTCTCCCCCAAGGCCCAGAGCTACCTTGGCGGCGAGGCCCGGCTGCGGCTCACCGTTAAGTACTACTACCTCCCTTCGGGAAAGTGCATCCACACCATCCGCGACAAGGATGGGAAGGTCATTCCGGGAAAGGAGGGAGGCGTCGAGCCCGACCTCGCCGTCGAGCCCGAGACCTACCCGAGCTGGCTGCTCGAGGAGTTCGAAAAGATCCGCGGCTCGAAAAAGCTGGTCGAGTACGCCGCCAGGAATTTCGACCAGATCAAGAATTTCGTCCTCGAGGGGGACGGCCGCGACCCCTCGAAGTACCCCGGCTTCGATGAGCTCTACAAGTCCCTGGACACCCACGCCACCCCGGACCAGGTCCGGCAGCTCATCCGCTACCAGATCCGCCGGCGGGTGGAAGACTCACTCGGGAAGGAGCTGGCCAGCGACTTCCAGGAGGACGTTCAGCTGCAGCGGGCCATCCTGGAGGTCCTCAAAAAGCTGAACCGCGATCCGGCCCAGAATCCGCGGTATGCGTGGATGAAGGAGGCGGAAAAGGGAGAGAAAAGCGACAAGTGACGAGGGGCGAGGGGTGCGGTGGTGGGGGATTTCTAGTGCCCGCTCACCTTGTCGCTCTTGACGATATACGAGGTGCTCCACTCGTCGCGGTCGGGACGGTAGCTGAAGACCGGCTTGACGTCGAAAGCCTCCTCGAAGGAGTAAATGTTGAAGAAATCGAGCTTGGAGTCGCTCTCCTGTTTCCCCATCAGGTCGAACTCGACCAGATTGAAAACGATCTCGCCGATGTCGGAGGTCCCCTTGATACCCCAGCTGGTCAGCACCAGCTGGGCCAGGCAGCCGAACTGATCGATGGCATGGCGCCGCGCCCCCTCGAGAAGCTCTTGGCCAGTGACATGCTGGTTGGAGCGGGTGCGGGGATTGATGACGTACTTGAGCGTGTAGTCGAGGGCTTCGTAGACGAAGTTATAGGCCTCGGGATTGTAGCGCGGATCGTTCTTGATCAAGATCCGAAACTTTTCGGCAGCATTCATTGGGGTAGTCGCCATATCGATCGCTGAAAAGTCCGTGTCCTTCTTATGCTGTTCCATGCCGTGCCAGGTCACAGCGAATTCCATCCTAAGTTCTTTTTCGGCCAAGCGCTGAATGAAGTTAAGCGGGAATTTTTATCGCCAGCAAAAACGCCCAAATTAGTTTTTTACCGCGCCTCCGACTACCATAACTGGGGCCGCTGGAGCATTGTCGGGGGGCCGCCTGAAATTAGCCGGATTATCGGAAGATTCCTCATTTCGGCGCCCATTTTAACAAATCCCTAACTTCGAGAGGAAGAGGGAAGCCGGCGATTCCTGGGAGAGGGGAGGGCCTTTCAGGGGGTCCAGTTTTTTCTCAAGTGCTGGAGGAGCGCCTCGAAGACCAGGTCGGCGTTGACATTGGCATCGAGGAGCGCCCGCAGCTGGACCAGCTCCTCGAGGCGGGGGAGGGGATCGGGCCGCGGCGCGATGGTCTGGCCGCGCTCCCAATCAAGCCAGCCCTGCCGGCAGCGCTCCGTGCTCCAGTCAAGGAGCCGGCCGACCGATTCCCGCGAGCCGGCCGACTCCGGAAAAGCGGCCGCCAGCCATTCCCGCGGATCCCACTCGGCGAAAAAGGACGGCTGGGCCAGCTGCCGGAGCAGCTCCACGGGGCCTGGAGGGCCTGAACCCGGGGCCTCCGGGGCTTCATCCCGGCTCGCCGCCGGCCCCGGGAAGAGGATTCGGTGGCAGCGGGAGACGATGGTCGGGAGGAGAGAGCCCGCCGAAGGGCTGAGGAGGATAAGCAAGGCTCCCGGGTTGGGCTCCTCGAGGATCTTGAGGAGCGCGTTGGTCGCCGGCAAGGACAGGCGCTCGACCTCGTCGATGATCCAGACCAGGAGCCCCTGGCGGGAAAAGCGGTCCCGGTGGATCAAGTTGCGCACCTCGGCAATGTCGAGCGAGGCCTTTTGATCGGCGGAGGAAAAGACCGTCAGCGCCGGATGGTTGCCGCTCGCCGCCGCCCGGCAGGCGGGGCAGAGGCCGCAGGGCTCGCCGGTTTCGCAGAGAAGCGCCTGGGCGAAGCTGATCGCGAAGGACCGCTTCCCGGCGCCCGCCGGCCCGGAGAAGAGGTAGGCATGCGCCAGCCGGCCGCGGCTCGAGATCCGGCGGAAGTACTCCTTCACCAGCTCCGGGCCCGCCGCCCGGCTCAAGAATCTCTGCAAAGCGGAGGATTCGATGGAGGCCATGAGGCTCATTTCCCCGCCCGGGAAAGGCGCAGCCGGCGCGGCAGCCGGCGGCGCACCTGGCCTTGGACATCCGCCGGCGCGCCCCGGGCATCGATCAAGGCGAACTGGCGCGGGAAGCGCCGCGCGAGCACGAGGAAGCCGCGCCGCACTTTTTCCTGAAAGCGGCGCCCCTTTTCTTCCATGCGGTTCACCGCCCCTTCCTGGACCTTCCCCTGCTCCACCTTGCGGGCGTACGAGACGCTCACCGGAATGTCGAGGAGGAAAGTCCGGTCCGGCAGGATGCCCCCCGTGGCCAGGCGGCCGATCTTCAAGACCGTCTCGACCCCCAGGCCGCCGGCCATGCCCTGATAGACCACCGACGACCAGAGGAAGCGGTCGCAAAGCACCACCGCTCCCGACTCGAGCGCCGGCGCGATCACCTGCCGCACCAGGTGGCTGCGCGCCGCCATGAAGAGGAAGAGCTCGGTCTCCGGCTCGAGGTCGCCGTGACCCGGCTCGAGAAGGAGCGAGCGGATCGACTCCCCGAGCGGGGTGCTGCCGGGCTCCTTGAGCACCACGACATCGCGCCCCAGCTCCTGCTCGAGATAATCGACGAGCAGGCCGATCTGGGTGCTCTTGCCGCAGCCGTCGATGCCTTCAAACGCCAGAAACACGATTCTCCTCGAGAAAAGTTCGTTCCGCCATGTACGAGCTGCGCACGTACGGGCCGGAGAAGACAGCCGCGAAGCCCAGCGCGCGGGCCTCGCGGGCCAGACCGCTGAAAACCTCCGGGGGGATGAACTCCACCACCGGATGGTGCCGGAACGTCGGCTGCAGGTACTGGCCGAGGGTCAGCAGGTCGCAGCGGGCCTCCCGCAGGTCGCGCAGCACGGCGCGGACTTCCTCGGCCATCTCCCCCAGGCCCAGCATGAGGCCGGACTTGGTCCAGCCTTGCGGCTGGATCTCCTTGGCACGGCTCAGGACGTCCAGGGAGCGCTCGTAGCTCGAGCCGGCGCGCACCTGGCGGTAGAGGCGGGGCACGGTCTCGAGATTGTGGTTGAAGATCTCCGGCCGCTCGGCCAGCACGATCTCCAGGGCGTCGCGGCGGCCGCCGAAGTCGGAGGTCAAGACCTCGATGATGGCCGACGTCTGGCTTCGAATGGCGTGGATGACCTCGGCGAAGCGCCGGGCGCCGCCGTCAGCGAGGTCATCCCGGGTCACCGAGGTGATGACCACGTGTCGCAGAGCAAGCTTTTCGACCGCCGCGGCGATCCGCTCCGGCTCATCCGGATCGAGGGGGGCCGGCCGGCCGCGCCGCACCGCGCAAAAAGAGCAGCCGCGGGTGCAGACCTCCCCCAAGATGAGGAACGTCGCCGTTCCCCGCTCGTAGCACTCGCCGCGGTTCGGGCAGCGCGCCTCCTCGCAGATGGTGTGGAGGCGCAGCGCCGAAACAAGAGCTTCGAGATGCTGGCCGCGCCGCGTCCGGGGGAGGGGCTTTTTCAGCCAGTCGGGAAAGCGCGGCCGGTCAATGGTTCTGGTCAATTCCAAGCTGTTCAACTCCTCACTCTTTTGAGAACCGGTCTTTTGCACGAAGGAGGATATTTAAATCGAAGCGCTGCCGCTTTTCCAGAAAAGAGCTCGCCTGGAGAGGAGGGCGCGCACTTTGGCCACCGCCGCCTTGCCGGCCTGGACGCCGCCGTCGACCAGCTGTTCGAAGTCGCTGAAGTCCGACCAGGCCTTGTAGCCGACCTCCGGCCGGATGACCACATCCGCCTGCGACAGCTCGACCTGATTGATGCGCCGGCCGGCGATCGCCTCCACCGCCAGGATCGCTTCCAGGCCGATGCCGACCTTGGTCACCGGCTCGAACTGGTTGGTGATGTCGACCGCCACCAGCACCTTGGGATGGTAGCGGCGGCAGAAGCTCACCGGCACGGGGCTGATGACGCCGGCGTCCATGAGCAGCATGCCATCGTACTCCACCGGCGGGAAGAAGCCCGGCAGCGAGCAGCTCGCCAGGAGCGCCTTGCGAAGGGAGCCCTGGGTGATCAGGATCTCGTTGCCGTTGCGGATGTCGATGGCCGGAACGGCGAAGGGGATCTGCGTGTCCTTGAACTCGACATCCGGGATCAGGTCGCAGATCACCTCGAAGAGCTGGTCGCTGGGGAAAATGGCCGGTTTGCGGATCAAGCTCGAGAAGACGTAGCTCTTCTTGATGCTCATGAACAGAGAGCGGAAGAAATTCTGCTCGACGTCCTCCGAGTGGAAGAGGACCTTCTTGAAGGGATTGTCCTTGAAAGCGCTGCTGCGGAGGAAGGCCAGCGCCCGGCGGGTGATCTCCAGCCCGTCAGGATGCAGCGCGTAAGCGGCCCCCACGATCGAGCCGATGCTGGTGCCGACGATCAAGGTGATGGGGACCTGGTCGCGCTCCAGGGTCTGCAGGACCCCCATGTGAGCCAGGCCGCGCACCCCGCCGCCGCCCAGGGCGAGGGCCACCTTGTTGTTCTTGTTCAATCGGGCTGCAAATTCAGGATCGTTGGGTTGAACCATGCCATAATGCGGGCTTCGCCCGCAACCGAGCTATCAGACTTTAAATCTCATGATGACACCTTCTCCGCCGGGCCCGCGTGGGAAGGTTGGGGGGCGCCGCTCGTCTGGCCCCGCAGGTCGACAATGCGCTTCTCCTTGAGCTGCGTTTCCATTCCCAGGAGGTCGAGGAGCTCCGGCAAGGGCACCACGCGAATGCCGTTCATCTTGACCTCGGTGACTTCAAAGAGGCGGCGTTCGAGTCCGCTGACGACGTCCTCTTCCTTCTCCGCCTTGCCCTTGGAAGTCAGGGCGATGTTGAGGTAAAGCTCATCGACGTCAAAGGGGTCATCGCCGCGCTTCTTGATGATCAGCTGCCACTCCTCGACGCGCGGATCGGCCTCCAGCTCGTCCTTGAACAAGTTCAAGTTCACCAGGGTCCCCTTCACCTTCGAGAGCTGGAAGCTCTTCAAGTTGGAGACCCGCTCCAGCTGCGAGGCCAGCCGCGGCACGGTGCGGCCGCAGTGCGGGCAAGGCTCCAGGGTCATGCCGCCGACGATCAAGTCGCCCGTCCGGTAGCGCAGCACCGCGCTGCCGCGGCCGTCCAGGCTGGTGTAAACCAGCTCGCCGGTCTGGCCTTCCTCGAGAGTCCTGCCGGTCTCCGGATCGACGATCTCGATGATCTCCAGGTCCGGATAAGTGTGGAAGCCGCCGGCGCTTTCGCCCAGGCACTCGGTCCAGCACTTGCGGGCTTCGGTGAATCCCAGCACGCTGACCACCTTGATCTTGGAGGCGCCCAGCTGCGCGAGCATCTCCTTGACGCGCTGGCGGTAGCCGGAGGTTACCTGGTCTCCTCCCAGGGCCAGCCCCTTGATGAAGCTCAGATCCATCTTCCGATCGCGGGCTTCCCTCAGGATATGATAGACGTAACCGGGGATGCCGGCAAGGTAAGCCGGGCGGATTTTCTGGATCGACTGGATGATCGCCGAGCTGCCGATCACCTTGCCGCCGCCGGTGTTGAGGGTGAAGACCGCGCCGCCGAGGCCGACGTAATAAACTTGCCAGAAGGCCAGGTGCGGGGCGTAAGGGAAAAGGCTCACCAGGCGGTCCTCGGCGGGATTGACGCCGGTCACTTCGGTGATCCGGCGCCCGACTTCCTGGAGGATTTCCAGGTCGTAGCGGCTGAGCACGAAGGCCGTCGGCAGGGCGGTGCGGCCGGTGGTGAAGAACACAGACACCGGCCGGTACTCCATGGCCAGAGACTGCACCACCGCGTCTTTGCCTTGAAGCGCCCCTCGGATCCAGAGAGGCAGCTTCTTCGGCCACCCCCAGTGCCGGCGGATCAGCTCGGCGGTGGGCTGAAGGATCAGCTCGCGCGGGCGATCCGGCTGCTCCTTCTTCGGGGCGATGTCTTCCTTGGAGACAAGCGGCAAACGGGCGAGGTCCGCCACCTTGCGGATCGACCACGGATCGATGCCCTGCTCCTTGAACAGGCGCCGGTAGAAGGGGCTGAACGGGAAGAGCTGCTCGCGAATAAAGTGTTGCAAGCGGCGGTTTTGCAGCTCGTGGATCTCTTCACGAGACCAGTGATCCCAACGGACTTGTCGTTTGTAAGGCATCCGCGCTCCCGTAGAGGTCCCCGGCATGGGTCAGGCCGATTGGTGGCGTCAGAAACGACAGATCTTCATCTCTAAGGCGGGCTGCACGCTTCGCGCTCCGCCCGCAACCCAATAATAACCGCAAAGACGCAAAGGACGCAAAGTTAAGACGCAAAGCGAATTGGAGAGCGGTCCTGGGACGCCAAGACATCTCCGCAGCC
>JACQVS010000019.1 GCA_016209605.1 Planctomycetota bacterium | reverse complement strand
GCTCCCAGACGCGCACGCCGGTCACCGGGTCTTCATACGCCTGGCGCTCGCTCCCCCAGTCCTTGCCGGCTTCGGAGGCCAATCCGGTTTGAAAAGAAATGACGCCGATGACCACCAGGAACCGACAGTGGAACATGCAAGTTAATCCTAGGAAAGACAACAACTTATATAGAATTTCAACGGGGAATGGTACTTGACACGAATTTCGTGATCCACTAAAATTGTGTACCATGAAAAACCTAACCATAACCCTTCAAGAAGACGTGGCGCAATGGATCCGGGTCTGGGCCGCCCAGCATAATACCAGCGTTTCCCGATTTGTTGGAGAACTTCTGAAGCAGAAAATGCTCGAAGAACAAGGTTACCAAGCCGCCATGCAGCGGGATCTGTCAAGGCCCCACGTGAATTTGAGTAATTCGGGCAAATATCCCAAGCGCGAGGAACTCTATGACCGAAAAGTTCTTCGTGGACACTAATATCCTGGTGGGATGCGCTCATCGTCTCCGCCGCTCAGATCGGCAATTGCGGCCTCCTCCTCAGCGAAGACTTTCAAGATGGCCAGGAAATCGGGGCGCTTAAAATCGTCAATCCTTTCCATCAGGATCCTCCCTCCCTGGAAAAAGAGACCGAGGCCGTCATCCGCTGACCGGTAATCCATACCAGTCCTTTTATTTGTGGAGGGATTGGCAATTTTCGTGATTTTGGTTACAGAAACCTGATCTGCCGCCTGTCAATCTCAATCCGGTCTCAAGCCTCAATCTGGAGCCCTCAACCAGGAGCCTAGCATGCCTTTAAAAGGTTGGCTGACGGTCATCGTTCTTTCCGCCGGCGCTTTCGGAACGGCCCTGGCCGCGGGGGGGGAAAACGCCCCGGCCCCGCCACCGCCGGAAAACCTGGCCCGCAAGGCCAGGGTCCGCGCCACCTCCGAGTACAGCGAGCACTACCTGGCGAAGTTCGCCGCCGACGGCAAAGTGCCGGACCCCGGCTCGCGGGCCGACCTCGACCAGGCCTGGTGCGTACGCGGGGAGGCCGCCCGCGACCGGGCCGAGCTGGTCTTTGAGTGGGATGAGGCGGTGCCCATCGCCGAGGTCGTCTACTACGCCCGGACCGCCTGGTTTTCGGAGGAGGGCTGGAAGGACTATGAAATCCACCTCGATGGCGCGGCCATGCCGGCCGCCAGCGGGATGCTGATCCTGGGGCACGGGCCGCAGCGGATCAAGATCCCCCGCGCGCGGGCCGCGAAACTGGCCATCCGCTTCCTCTGCTCCCACGGCGGCCTCAACCCCGGCGCCTCGGAGGTGGAGATCTTTCCGGAGAGCCCGCCGGAGGGGGCGCTCCCCCGGTTCCATAAGCTCCGGCGCGGCCGGCCGCAAGTCGCGCCCGAATACCTCTCCGAGCTGACGCGGTTGATTTCGGAGGGGAAGCTCGGCTTTGACCGGCTCCTCTTCCTGAAGCGCCAGGAACTCAACCCCTCGCACGTCTACACCGCCTGCTGCGAGGACTTCCGCCCCGGCGGCGGCCTGTACCTCCTGTCGCCGCCCCGGCCCGGCGGCGCCGTCACCGAGCTGCTCGCCTCCCCCGAAGGCCAGATCCTCGACCTCGATCTTTCTTGCGACGGCAAGGAGATCGTCTTCAGCTGGAGAAAAGAGGTCGGCTGCGGCTACCACATCTTCCGCATCGGCGCCGACGGCGCGGGGCTCGTCCAGCTCTCGAGCGGCGCGTGGCACGACTACAACGCCTGCTGGCTGCCCGATGGCGGCATCGCCTTCATCTCGACGCGCGCCTCGTCGAACGTCCTCTGCTTCCACACCCCCTCCGGCGTCCTCTACCGCATGGACCGGGACGGCGGCGGCTTGAAGCGGCTCTCCGCCAACTACGTGAACGACTTCACCCCCAGCGTCCTGGCCGACGGCCGCATCCTTTACTCCCGCTGGGAGTACGTCGATCGTCCGGCCATTCCCATCCAGAGCCTGTGGGCCATCCATCCCGACGGCACGGGCCTGCAGGTCTTTTTCGGCAACCGCGTGCTGTCGCCGGCGAGCTTCCTCGAGGCGCGGGCCATTCCCGGCACCCGGAAGGTCCTCTGCACCTTGACCTCCCACAACGGCCCCATCCGCGGCGCCATCGGCCTGATCGATCCCGCCCTCGGCGTGAACGCCCAGGAGGCGATCGTCAACTTGACGCCGGAAGTGGACATCGGGAGGGTCGACCAGGGGGACGGAAACAACGTTCATGGGCCTTACGAGACCCCCAATCCCATCGATGAGCGGCGCTTCCTGGTCTCAAGAGATGGAATCCTCCTCCTCGGCGAGATCGGCAAGGGGTTCGCGGAAATTTACGCCAGCCCCGATGGCCTGGGGTGCTACGACGGGGCCAACACGGCGCCGCGGTCGGCCCCGGCCATCATGGCCGAGGAGATCGGGGCGTCGAAGCCGGCGGCGGCTGAATCCACTGGCGGCGGCGAATCGCCCGAGGAAGCGACCGTTTTCGTGGTCGATGTTTACCGCGGCCTCGAGCCCGCCGTCCCCCGCGGCGCCGTGAAAGCGCTGCGGGTCGTCGAGGAGGTCGCCAAGCCGCTGCGGACGGCGGCGCGCGGCTTCGGCTTTCAGACGCCGGTCATTTCCTGCGGCGCCACCTACGCGGTGAAGCGGGTGTGGGGATCGGTGCCGGTGGGTGAAGACGGCTCGGCCTGCTTCAAGGTCCCGGCCGGGCGGCCGCTCTACTTCCTCGCCGCCGACGAAAACGGCATGGCGGTCCAGCGCATGCGCAGCTTCGCCCACTTCCAGCCGGGCGAGATCCGCGGCTGCGCCGGCTGCCACGAGAACTCGAGCGGCCTGCCCCCCGCCCGGGCCCGGCCCGAGGCGCTGCTCCACCCACCGCGGGCGCTGGAGCCGCCGGCCTACGGGCTGGAGGACTTCGATTACTCGGCCATCGTCCAGCCGGTGCTCGACCGCCACTGCGCGCCGTGCCACAACGGCGTGGATCCTCAGGGGGGCATCGACCTTTCGGGCGACCAGACCGACTGGTTCAACGTCTCCTACGACGTGCTGACGCGCGGCTGGGTGAGCTGGATCGACACCCGGAACGGCCAGGAGGCCAACATCCTCCAGACCGCCCCCAACCGCTGGGGAGCGCCGGCGAGCCGGCTGTCGAAGCTCCTCCTCGACGGCCATCCCGACCGGCAGGGGAACCCGCGCCTGTGCCTCGACCGGGAGAGCCGGGAGCGGATCTTCACCTGGATCGACCTCAACGTCCCCTACTACGGCACCTATGAAATGGCCGACGAATCGCTCCCCGGCGGCCGGCGCCTCTATCCCGAGGGGCTCGACGACCGCCTCTCCCAGGTCTGGAAGAGCCGCTGCGCCGGCTGCCATGCCGCCAAGCGGATGACGCCGGGCTTCGTGCGCATCGCACGGCCGGAGCACAATCCTTTCCTGCTGGCGCCGCTGGCCCGGTCCGCCGGCGGCCGGGGGGCCTGCTCGGCGCCGGTCTTCCAGTCCAGAGAGGATCCGGACTACCGGGCGCTCCTCGGGCTCTTCGAGCCCATCGAGGAGGCCCTCCGCAAAACGCCGCGCATGGACATGCCCGGCGCGCGTCCAGCGCTGGTCAGCCGCTCGAGGCTGTGAGCGGCTTTTGTCCCCGCCCCGGGGGATTTTTCCGGCTGTTTCTCAGCCCAGATCTTTTCCGGAGGAAACGGTGGAGTATTTCGCGGTCATCGAAAGGCGGCAGTCGATCCGCAGTTTCCGCGCGAAGGAAGTGGAAGCGGAGAAGCTGCAAGCCATCTTGCAATGCGCCCAGGCCGCGCCGTCGGCTGGAAACCTGCAGGCGTACCGGATCCTGGTGGTGAAGAATCCCGAGGGGAAGCGCGCTTTGCGCCGCGCCGCCCTGGATCAGGAGTTCATCGATCAGGCGCCGGTCGTGCTGGTCTTTTTCCAGGATCAGCCCCGCTCCGCCTCGAAGTACGGGGGCCGCGGAAGCGGCCTCTACTCGATTCAGGACGCGACCATCGCCTGCGCTTACGCCCAGCTGGCGGCGGCGGCCCTGGGCCTCTCGAGCTGCTGGGTCGGCGCCTTTCACCCCGAGCCGGTGGCGCGGCTGGCCAACGGGCCGGCGGGGCTCGTCCCGATCGCCCTCTTGCCTATCGGCTATGCCGCGGAGAAGCCCGAGAGGACCGGCCGCCGGCCTTCTGGCGAGGTGTTGGCCTGGGAGAGCTTTTGATCGGCGCTGAAGCCCATCATTCCGCACCGCCGTTTTTCATTCGACGTCTCTGGCGCACCGGAAGCCGACATCGGGATTCCAGTAGTATGGATTGCACCACAGCCGGCGCGCGCAGCGAGCGTTGAACCGGGCCTGGCCGCGCTGGAGGCCCGCCCACCCGCCGCCGCGGATGACCTTGCGCGTATCGCTCTCGCGCCCTTGCTGAGTCGTGCGCAACCGATCGACACCCGGCGAAGGGCCGGGCAGTCGGCCGTCGGGTAACCCAACCGGCCCCTCGGGATCCACGGCCCCCTCCCCTGAGGCGTAGGTCTTTTCGCCGTACCAGTCGGCCACCCACTCCCACACGTTGCCGGCCATGTCCAGGCAGCCGTAGGGGCTGGCCCCTTCCGGGAACTGGCCCACCTGGGCAGGGCCGGCCTCCGGCTCCAGGCCGGCGCGGCAGCGCCTTGGATCCCATTCCCGGCCCCACGGGTACGGCCGGCCGTCGGCCCCCCGCGCCGCCTTTTCCCACTCGGCTTCGGTGGGCAGCCGCTTGCCCGCCCATTTCGCAAAGGCGGCGGCATCATGCCAGGTGACGCCGCGCACGGGAAGGCCGGCCTGGTCCCTCACCAGCTCCCGGACCGCCGGACGCGCGGCGATTTGGGCGGCGGTGTCAGCATCGTAAATTTTCTGGCCTTCACCGCACTGCGCTCTCAGCGCGGCCAGCGCGGCTCGCCAGCGCATCCCGTCCAGCGCTCTCCGGCGCCTTTCCTCATCGCCCTTGCCGGCGGCCGGATCGAATTTCGGAAGCGTGACGCCGTAGCGCTTTTCGAAGTGGGCGAGGAGCTCGAGACATCCCTCCACCGAGTAACGGAACCAGGAGCCTTCGATGTTGTCGAAGCCCTCGCTCCGGCGCACGAACCCGGCAAAGGAGGCGACGGTCACCTCGTGCCGGTCAATGGCGAACGCCGAGAGGCGCACGCGATGCGCCGGGGCCTCATCGGAAGCCCCCTCGTTCGAGCCCATCGCGAACTCGCCGGCGGGGACGAGGACCATGTCGTCCGGAACGCGCGGGCCCGAAGATTCATCCGCCATGGCCCCCGCCGCCAAGAAGAGGAGCGAGCACGGCAGCCAGCGCGACATGGGTTGATCGGTTTTACGGGTCCCTGGCACAGCGAAATCCCAAGTTAAAGGTCCTGAACTCCGGTTCGCGGCATTCGCGCGCAGCGCAGCGCAAGGCGCTCGGGAAGTTCTGCGAACTGCCGCCGCGGACGACTCGAAATTGGCCGCCGGCCGGACCGCGCGGATCGGCTTCCGGTCCGCGCTGGTAATAATCGCTCTGGTACCAATCGGCGCACCACTCCGCGACGTTGCCCGCCATGTCGTCACAACCGAAGGGACTGCGGCCTTCCGGAAAACTTCCCGCCGGCGCGGCATAGATAAATCCATCCTTCTCGCGCCCGCGGGCGCCGATGTCCGTTCCCAGCTGTTCTCCGCCGCTGTTGGCCAGCCCCCAGCGCCAGTCGTTTCCCCACGGCCAGCGCCGGCCATCCGGACCGCGCGCCGCCAGCTCCCATTCCGCCTCGGTCGGCAGCCGCTTGCCGGCCCAAGCCGCGTAGGCGTAAGCGTCGAACCAATCGACGCCGACGACGGGTTGGTTGTCCGCCTTGAACGTTTCGAGACCGAACGGGGCCGTGCGGGCGTACGCGGCATCCTTCAGCAACGGGTTGAACTCGCGCCAATAGCGCGGGGTGTGGTCCTTGGCTTCAGGTTCGGCGGGATGGCAGCGGCCGTGGTCGCCTGTCTTCGTGATCTCAGCGAGGAACCGGCGGTACTGGGCGTTGGTCACTTCGAAGCGGTCGATGGCGAACGCATTCAACCTCACCCGCCTGGCGGGACGTTCATCGGCCTGGCGCCATGATGGATAAGCTCTGGCGAGCAGAACGTCCGGGGGATGAAGGGATTTATTGTCCAACGGCTGGGCGGGTAGATCGGAATGCGCGTCTGAACTTCCCATGGTGAATTCCATGGCCGGTATCGCCATCAGGACGGAACGGTCCCTTTCATGGATCATTTCCACGCCCCGGCATGCCGGCGGGCTTCTTTTCGAACAGGCCCGCGGCAGCGCCAGGAACGACATCAGCGCGCCACCTACAGCGGCGACCAGAAGTAAAAAGTTTCCCGCGCGCTCTTTCATTCAATCGACTCCAAGAAATTCGCCAGGTCATCGATCTGCAGGGCCGTCAGTTGAGAAGTGCCGCCGTGCGTGTCGCTGCCCAGACGCGCGCCGGCCTTGAGGTGCATCTTCACCTTGGGCGAGCGCTCCGTGAAGAAAAAGGTCTCGTTGAACCCGATTTCCTTGAGTCCCGGCCGCTCCGGAACTCCGCCGATCAACGGCTCGTACCGGAACGTTTGCAGCGCCGGGTGGCCGGGCGCGGCCAGAACCTCGCGCAAGGAGCGCGCCATGCCGTTGTGCAGGAACACCGGCGGCCGGTCCCACAGACCGCGAAGCTGGAGCGTGGTGAAGTGGCCCTGCGCCTCTTCGGCGCGCCCGATGTCCCACGGCTCGAGGTCGCGGCGAAATCCATTGACGGCGTCCAGCCGGTTCATTCCCACCAGCGTGAACGCCCCGTCGCGAACGGTCAGCGTCACGAGGGGCGGGAGGGCCTGGGCGGGATTGTTCGGGAAATCCTTCTTGGCGAAATGCGGCGGCGGATGACACGAAACGCAGCCAACCTGCGGATTATTGAACAGCTCCCGCCCGCGGCGGACCGAGGCGCTGGCCGGATCGAAAGGATTGGGCAGCAGCCGCGGCTCGTGAATTTGCCACTCGCCCACGAAGCGCTGGAAATCGCGCAAGGTGAACGCCTTTCCAAAATAGCGCATGGAGATTTGCCGGAACATCTCATCGCGCCGCTCTTCCAGGCTGGATTCGAAGGTGGAAGAGGAGTTCATGCTGGATTGAACGTCGTCAGTCCCCGCCAGGGCGTAATGCGCCTCGATGGCCGTGAAGTCCCCTTGGGGAGCGGGCGCCTTGAAATCATCCGCCGGCGCGTGCTCCATGATCATCGAACGCGGCTCGAAGGCCGAGAGGGTGCCCTCGAGGAAGAACGGCTGGATGGCGAAGAGCCCCCGCATCTGCGGCACGCCCATGGTGCCGCCGATGATGAGCTGGCCGGCGGCGTCGAGGTCCGAGATATATTCCTGGCCGACCACCTGGCTGACGCCCCAAGGCCGGCCATCCCCCATGTCGAAGTAATGGCAGTGCATGCAGGAGCTGTCCCGGTCGGAGGAAAAAAGCGCCGTGTGGACGAAGATTTCGCCGCGCTCGGCGTTCGTCGCCGGCACCGGCAGGCGTTCGACCGAGGGATCGATGACGACCTCGCGCGACTTGCCGCCGGCCGTGTCGATGATCGTCAGCGTGCCGCCCAGGAAGGCGACCGTGAAGATTTTTCCCTCGGCAGGCGTGCCGCTCGGACCGGCGGCGATGCCGATGGGCTGGAGGCCCGTCGTCCACGCTCGCTGCGGCACGAGGTAGTCGCTAGGATCTGAAGCCAGGGGATCGATTTTCCATTCCTGGACTTCGTTGCTGGCCTGCATGGTCACGTAAACGCGGTCGCCGAGGAGCGCCATCTTTTCCGGAAACGAGCCCACCACGCGCATCAGGTCCGGCGGGATGTCGCCCTTGACATCGCCGTAGGTGGATTCGGCCGTGTCGGAAGTGTAGCGCACCCAATGCCGGTGGGACTCATAGCGGTTGGCCAGAAGAAGATAAGCGAGCTGCCGGGGAGGCTCCTCCGGGATGTTCAGAGCATCCAGGTCCACCAGCAGGAGGTCGTTTTGAACGTCGCGGAACTTGATCCCCGCGGTTCCATCCACGGCGTCGAACGGCCCCAGGACCTCCTGCTCGGACTTTGGCAGGACTCGGCCGTTCTCGAGGTCCCGCCAGACGGTGAAGTGAGCCGCCGGGTTGGAGGGGTCCCAGCTTTCACCCCCGTACGGATCGCGCTCCCGCGCCACGCCGAAGCCCGCTCCCAGCGTCGTGGCGAGCAGGTAATCGCGGCCCGTCGCCGGCGAATGAAAAATCTTCACGTCGTTGACCACATTTTGAACGTAAATCCCCCCCACATCCCGGTTGTGCCTGGTGCTGATGATGGAGATGTCCTGAGAGCCGGTGTTCCCGGCGAAGAGGAACCGCCCATCGCTGCTCAGTGCGAGGACCTTCGGCTTGCTGCGGGGATTGCTGACCGGAATGCCCGGACCTTCAGACGCCCCATCGATCCAACGCGCGATCGCCTGGTAGTCCGGATCGTTTTTTGGATCCGTGAAGACGACCTGCCCGCCGGCGTGCCCGCGGATCCTGGGCATGGCATCCGCGTAGCCGCCATCGCGCGTGCGCACCACCGCTCTCAAGAGCCGGCTCTCGGAGGCTCGGCCGGGGCGGACATGGGGGATCGCCGCTAGCAAGCTCGCCCGCGCATCGGCTCCCGCGATGAACCCGCCGCGGCTCTCGCCGTGGCACTCCGCCGCGCCGCAGCGCCGAGCCAGCACCGGCGCGATGCCCTCCTTGCGGAAGAAACTCTGGTCATCCAGCCCGCCCAGTTCCCGCAGGGAGGCCTGGAACGAGCCGCCCTCGGCGCGGATATCCACCCGGAACACCTGGTCCAGGTAGCGATTCGCCACCCAGGCCGTTTTGCCGTCGCGGTCGAAGGCGAGGCCCTGGCAGTAAAAATCGAGCGGGATCTCTGACACGACATCGTCGGTGCGCGTGTCGATCACGCTGGCGAAATTGGAGAACCGGCTGGTCACCAGCAGGAACCGGCCGTCCGGATGGAGCGCCAGTCGAAAAGGCTGTGACGCCGGCGGCCCCGATTCGCCGGCGGGCTTCAATGAGAGGCGTTTGATGACTTTGCCCTGGACCAGGTCATAGACGGCGACTTCGCTGCCCGGTTCCAGCTCCGAGCCGTGAAGGCTGATATAGACTTTCCGCCCGTCAGCCGACACGGCCACGTCGAAGGGGTGGTCGCGATGCGGCTGCGGCTCGGGCTGGGGATTCGGGTTCTTGACCGGTGAGAGATTTTCCCGCTGGTATGGCGCCCCATAGGCCCAGCGCCGGCTGGTGAGCTTGCCGAAGCGGGAGGGGGGGGAATCCGGATCGGCGTTCACGGAGCTGAAAGCGGCCATGGCCAGGAACCAGGCGCCTGCCGAACAAATGAGCACGACCAGTTGCGGGATGCCAAATTGCGGTTGAGGGCGATCGTCAAACATGATTTTCGAGAGACCTTCCTGGCATCGACCGGCCCTTCAAAGCGTTTTCAGGAAGTTGATCAGGTCCTCGATCTCCGGCGCGGCCAATCCCCTGGTGCGGCCGTGGAAGTTCTTCGGATTGTGATCGATGAAGATCTCTCGCAGCGTCTTGGCGCGGCCGTCATGCAGGTAGGGCGGGGTCCGGTAGCACTCGCGGAGCGAGGGCGTGTCAAAGCGCGACCGGTAATCGTCAGGCGTTCCCAGACCTAAATCGTGCGCCCGGAGATCAGTGTACACCGGCGGCGGATGACAGGTGTCGCAACCAGCCCGGAAAAAGATTTTCTCGCCCCGCCGAGCCGATTCCGGATTGCGGCCGCGATGCGGATTCGGCGCGCGTTTCGGCTGGCCGAGGTAAGCCATCAAGCTGCGGTTGTTCTCGGGATCCGGAATGAATCCTTGAAAGCGCTGGCCCGCGGCCACGGCGGCATTCATATCCGTCCGCACGCCCGACCACATCGAGGGCGGCGTGTCGTGCGCGTCGAGAAGTGACTTGACGTTTTTGGAATTTCCCAGCCCATCGTTGGGAAGGTCCCAGTTCAGGCCGTCGATGGTGGCGTCCTCCTGGTGGCAACTGGCGCAGCTGAACCAGCCCTGGTAAGTGATGCGCGCGTCGTTGAAGAGCAGTTCCCCCTGGCGCCACGGCGTCATCTCTTGCGGCGGGCCCAGGGGGATGACCGAGCGGATCTCGCCGCTGGCCGCATCCAGCACCGCGATGCTGTCGCTGAAGTAATTGGCCACGAGCAACTCGCCGGTGGGCTCGCTCAAGGCCAGGCCCCGCGGCCCCAGCCCGCCGGAGCCGACTCGACGCGCGATTTTTCGCCGCTCCAGAATTTCGACGTTCTCCTCCAGCGCTTTCACCTGCTCCGGGGCGGTCTCCTGAACCAACCGCAAGGCTGCGGGAAGATCGACGATGGCGATTTCGTGCACCCCCGCGAGCGATACGTAAAGCCTCCGCTGATCCGAGGACAGGACCAGGCCCCAAGGATTGGAGGCTCCCGCCACCAAGCGGTCCACGAGGAGCGTGACTCGATGGCCAGGGCGCGCGAGGTCCACGACGGCGATACCGTTGGAATGAATCCAGCCCCGTTCCACCTGCACCGGCAGCGTTTCATCGTGGGAAAGGATGCCGGCCGCGAAGGCCCATTGGCCGTCGGGCGAACAGGCCACCTGGCGCAAGATGGAGGCCCTTCCGAGATCGCGCGTTTCCACGACGCGGCCGGCGCCGAGATCGATGATCGAGAGGCTGCGCGACAATCCGTTGGCCACGATGAGCCGGGAGCCGTCGGGCGTGGCCACGGCGAAACGCGGGCTGCGGCCTGTTGGAATTTCAGCCTGGGCGCATCCGGATAGCGCGTCCAGGATCGACACGGTATCGGACAGGGAGTTGGCGACATAGAGCTTCCGCCCATCCGCCGACACGGTCACCCCGTAAGGTTCATCACCCGCCTGGAACGAGCGCAGCACACGGTTCTGTTCAAGGTCCACCACGTCCACGGATCCCTCATGGAGGCAACTGACATACAGCCGGCGGCCGTCCGGGGAGAACGCGGCGTGCGAGGGATGCCGGCCGACTGAAATTTCCTCGAGCACCTTGCGGGACCGCACCTCCAGAATGGACACGGAGTTGGCCGACTGATTGACCACCGCGGCGAGCCGCCCGTCCGGAGAAAGGCAAATGTGGTTCGGTGAACGATAAACGGGCTCCTGGCGGGCGTTCTCCAGGGGGACCGGACCGCTGTCGCCTCGCAAAAGGTGGGCTAGCGCCAGGACCGGAAGAGCCGCCACCCCCGCCAGAGCAAGGAGGCATCGGAGCGCTTTCATTTTTCCCTCAGCCAGTGAATGTAGGCGATCAACTTGTTCAGCTCGTCCTCCGACAGATGCTGGCGATAGGCGGGCATCTTGATGGCTTGCCGCTGGAGAAAATACCGGGCGGCGGCGTTCTCCCAAAGCCGAAGCGTATGCCCATCCAGAATCCACTCGCACAATTCCTTGTCGTCCCGGACCAACTCCGCAAATTCAGCTCCATCCCAGGCCGGGATGGTTCCCTTGAAGCTCCCCGGATTCCGGCAACCGCCGGTCCCCGAAGGGCCATGACAGGCAAAGCAACCGAACCGCAACGCCACCTTTCTTCCTTCATAGGCCGGCTCCGGGATCTCGGCGCTCCAGCCGGAAACGGCCCGGAAGTAGGCGACCAGGTCCTCCAGCTCCCCATCCGACAGATGCGCCCGAAAAGCCGGCATCGGGATCAGCGGCGTCGGGCCGGCTGATTCCGCAGCCTGGGAGCGCGGGCGCGCCGCCCCGTGGAGGATCCAATCGCGAATCTCCTGCTCATCCCGGGCATAGGTGGCTGCCACCGGCCCCTCCCAACTTGGGATCTCCGCGCCGGGCAGCCCCGGATCGAGGATCCCGCCCCGGCCCTCCGGCCCGTGGCAGGCAAAGCACCCCAGGCGACGGGCGATTTCTTCGCCTCGCCTCGGCGCGGAGGGCTCCGGCTGCCGCCAGAGCCAGTGCGCCAGCAGCGCGCCGGTAAGTGAAACCAGCAATAGAGCCGGCACGATCCTCCCGCCGAGCCGAGGACTCCCGACCTTGACATTCTTCATGTCCCCTCACTCCCGCCAGCCAAGTTCACGATAAAACATTTTCTGGCCATCCCACCCTCCACGCCCGCCAGAATCCATAAACCGGTATCTTAATGTGATTTCCATGCGGCCCCTTGTATGTGATCGGGGTCACATCCATAGGATTTTTAGGAAAATTTTGCTGGGCGGCGGGAGCCTAACGATGCTCGCTTACCAGGCTGAAGAAGGCCGCCATCGCCGGAGACGTATGCTTCTCCACATGGCGGATGCAGTAGATGGGCCGCTTCAGCCGGAAGCCGGTGATCGCAAGCTTCTTGAGCCTGCCGAGCTTCACGTCCTCCCGCAGGCCGTGGATCGAGAGGAACGAGAATCCCAGGCCCGCGGCCACGACCGCCTTGACCGCTTCGGGGCACCCCAGGGTTATGGCGCGGCCGATGGAGAGGCCCGAGGCGGAGAGGCGCGCCTCCACCAGCTGCCTCGTCGCCGAGCCCTTCTCGCGGACGACCCAGAGCTCCTCCGCGAGCGCCTGCAAGGGAACGCGGCGGCGGCGCGCCAGGGGGTGCTTGGGACTGGCGAAGAAGACGATCTCGTCCTCCACCACCGGCTCCATGTGGAGGTCGTTGTGGGCCAGATGAGCGCCTACAAAGCCGAGGTCCAGCTCGTTCCTCAGGATCGCCTCTTCGATGCGCAGGGAGTTATCGATCGTGAAGCAGAGCTCCACCTCGGGGTAGCGCCGGTGGAACCGCCCGAGCAGCGGGGGCAGCAGGTAAAAGCCCGGGGTGGTGCTGGCGCCGAGCCGCAGCGCTCCGCGGGCGGCTCCGCTGTGAGCCTTGACCGCTTCCGAGACCCGCTCGATGTTCCCCAGCAGTTTCTCCGCCTCGCGCGCCAGCGTTCGTCCGGCGGCGGTGAGGGAAATGGATTTTCCGAGCTGCTCGAAAAGCCGCACCCCCAGCTCCCGCTCGAGCTTGCGGATTTGCCGGGAGACCGCGGGCTGCGAGAGGTAGAGCTCCTTGGCGGCGAGAGTGAAGCTGAGCTGCTTCTGGACGGCGAGGAAAGTCTGGAGGAGCCCTGGATCCATGAAGTTCCGTATTTATGCTAATTGTGCATGGTTACAATTAAAACAATGCATTTTAATTATAACTGAAATCCTGCGATCATCAATATCTATGCGCGCTAAATCCGTGATCGCCGCCGCCGCCCGGCGCTGCTCTGGCTGGGGGAGCTGATCCCATGACCTTGGAGCTGCTGATCCTGGCTCTCGGCTGCGCCATCAGCTTCCTTTCCGGGCTGCTGGGTATCGGCGGCGGCATCGTGCTTGCCCCCGCGCTGCTGTTCCTTCCGCCTCTCTTGGGGATGGATCCCCTGGACATGAAATCCGTCAGCGGTCTCACGATCACGCAGGGGCTCTTCGCCTGCCTCTCCGGGGCGCTGCGCCACGACAAGTACCGCGTCGTTCACCACCGGTTGGTCCGCTGGATGGGCGGGTCGATCTTCGCGAGCGCGCTGGCCGGCGCGCTGCTCTCCGGGTGGCTCCCCGACGAGACGGTGACAGCAGTGTTCGCTGGCCTGGCCGCGATCGCGGCCATCCTCATCTGGCTGCCCGCCCGCGAGCCGGCGGACGCCGGGGCTTCTGCCACGAGCGAATTCAACCTTCCGATGGCTCTCGCTATTGCCCTGGCGGTCGGGCTGCTCAGCGGACTGGTGGGCCAGGGCGGGTCTTTCATCCTCATCCCCCTCATGCTGAGATTTCTGCGATTGCCCACGCGGATCGTCATCGGCAGCAACCTCGCGCTGGCCGTCTTCTCATCGCTCGCCGGCTTCGTCGGGAAGCTCGTGACCGGCCAGATCCCGCTCCTCCCCGCCATGGCCATCGTGGCCGGGGCCATTCCCGCCGCGCAGCTCGGCGGCGCCTGCAGCCAGCGGGCGCGCCCCCGGTGGCTCCGGCTGTGCTTGGCAGTCCTGATCATGCTCGCGGCCATAAAAATGTTAGCCGACTTGCCGCACGGAGGTCATTGAAGGCAAGCCACAAAAATGTGCCGCGGGGCAGGGGATGATGTTCCCAGCAACTGAGCTTGCGATGGCGGGCAGAAAGTGGGAAACTATTGTTGGTATTCCAGCAACGATCAACTGACGGACCAGCTCAGCAGGTCACGACCGCGGTGCATGTTTGCAGGCCAAATGTCCTTCGACATCACACCTACCTGCCGCTTGGACGGAGATTTTCTCGCCTACGCGCGGCAAGAGCCCCCCGACTTCAACGGCGACGGCGACACGGACGATTGGATCATCGAAGTGTACGACGCCAGGGACCGCGAGACGACGCGCCTCAGGTTGTCCTTGGAGGAGTATTTCAGCTTCTTGCTCCGGGCAGGCGTTCTGGCCTTCTCCGTCTCGGAAGAGGCGCAAGGGGGCCAGGACCTCAACGGAGACGGCGACGCTGAGGATTGTGTCCTTCACCTGGCGGATCTGCGCAAGATGGCGAGACCATCCTTCCACCGCGGCGACCCGAACTCCAGCAACACAATTGATATCTCGGACGGCCTCGCCGTTTTTGGCTTCCTCTTCCTGGGTGATCCGCCGGCCCTATCGTGCAAGGAGTCCGCCGACGCCAACAATGACGGCACGATCGACGTCTCGGATGGGATTTATCTCCTTGAATGGCTGTTCATCGATGGTCCCGAGCCGGCCACTCCTGGGCCCACGAAAGCCCCTTGCGGCCTCGATCCTGATCCTTCAGGATCTCCTGGCGATCTCGGGTGTGAGCTATACCCCGCCTGCCGGTGAGTGAGGTCCGCCTGCTTCACCTAGTTGTTGAAATAAAAAAACCTCTCGGTCTATAGAGAGGTTGTTATTGGTGGAGGCGGGGGCCCGTCGCGGCCGCAAGGACGCGACGCCTGCGTGGCGAACGCGAATTATATTCCCCCCGCCCAAAATAAAACCCTCCTGGGAGAGGGTTTTGTTTTGGAGGCGGGGGGAATCGAACCCCCGTCCCGTGGTCATTCCGGTGTGGCTTCTACGAGCGTAGTCCTTCTTTTGATCTTGCCGGCGTCGCTCCGGGGACAGGATCGCCGCCGGCCAGGCCGCTGTTTAGTTTCGCTCTCTCGCCCGCCGCCCCGGCTCAAGAGCTAGCCCATAAAGTGTCCTCTTTCCCATCTCCATGGGCGGGAGACGGGAGGAGGCGCTGCTTGAATTAAGCAGCGAGAGCGTAATTGCTGTTCGCAATTAAAGTTTTACCAGGTGTTTATCGAGGCCTCCTGGAAACCTCGGCTCGCGACCACACCTTCCTGGACCCGGTCGAATCCTGGTCGCCCCCACGAGTGTGTAGAGTCGCAATGGATATCCAATTATAATCGGCCGCCGGCGAAAGGGCAAATAGGAGTCTATCCTCTCCCCATCTGCCGGCGGATGTCCCGCTCCGCCTCGCGCGCCTTCAAGGTCTCGCGCTTGTCGTAGCGCTTCTTCCCCTTGCAAACGCCCAGCTCCAGCTTGGCGAAGCCGCGCTGGTTGAAAAAAATCCTGAGCGGCACCAGGGTCAAGCCCTTTTCCTCCACCCGGATCTCGAGCTTGCGGATCTCCCGCTGATGGAGGAGGAGCTTGCGCTTCCTCAGCGGATCGTGGTTCGTCCAGCCGCCCGGCCGGTACTCCGGAATGTGGCAGCCGACGAGGAAGACCTCGCCTCCGTCGATACGCGCATAGCATTCCTGCAGGCTGACGTTCCCCTCGCGGATCGACTTGACTTCCGTGCCGCGCAGCACGATCCCCGCCTCAACCTTCTCGAGGACGTGGTAATCGAAGTAAGCCCTCTTGTTGCGGATTTCCCTGACCTTGGCCATGGACGCCACTCAAAAATTCCAGCCGCTCCAGAAGCCCTCGTGGAAATGGAGGGCCCGGCCTTGACCGATCTCCCGGAATCCGGCCTCGCGATAAGTCCGCAAAGCCGGCGAATTGGATTCCAAGGCATCCACCACCAACGATACAGGCCCATGCTGCCGCATTTTTTCGGCCAGCGCAAGGATCAGCTTCTTCCCCAGGCCGCGGCCGCGGCAGCAGGGGTGGACATACAGGCCGCCGGCATGCACATAACGCCCGTCGGAGAGGTTCCCCCGCATCATTCCCTCCACCTTCCCCCCCTCATCGAGAACGAAGATGAGGCCGGCGGCGATCAAGGACTCGAAGTCGGACTCGACCTCCTCATCAAGCTCGAGGCCGTAAGCCATTTCGAGTTGCCGCAGGATGGGGAGGTCTTCCGGCCGCGCAGCGCGGAAGGCAGGAGCCTCTTCCGAACCGGCCCTGCGTTCCCCGCCGGGCCGCAGCTCCAGGACGAGCAGTTTTTCCCTCCTAGCGACGCCTTCATTGACCTGGGGAGCGTTTTCGAGCCAGGCATCGACGGCGGCGGCATCGCCCGTCAGCTTTTCCGGCAGCAGCTCGGCCCGGCAGAGCTGAGACAAACCGGCGGCGCTGAAAGGAGAGCAGGCGGCCAGGAAGGAAGCGCCGGTGTGGAACGAGTGGGCAACGATGGCCCGGATACCCCCGCTCTCGGCCGCCTCCTCGGCCTGCCGCTCGATCCAGAAGGACCAGTAAGGGGCCGCCTCCTGGGGGAGGCGCTCGAAGTGCTTGAAGAAGGCCACCAGCCAGCGGAGAACGAGGGTGTTTTGATCGAGGAAGCGCGCTGCCGGCTCGAGATCATCGTGACGCAGGGGGCGAAACATGCTAATGCGGCTCTCCAAAAAGCTGGTGTTGTCTTCGCGAGCTGGACCTCCAGGCCCAGCCGGAGCTCCGGGCAGTATACACCACCGGCTTCACATTAAAAAAGAGTTGTTGACGCCGGGCTCCCCTGCTATAAACTCTGTCTCGTGAATTTCGAGCCGCTTGCCCCTGCCGAGGTGGCGGAATTGGCAGACGCGCTAGGTTCAGGACCTAGTGGTGGAAACACCATCGGGGTTCAAGTCCCCGCCTCGGCACCAGAGATAAGAGAAAAGGCCGCAGCGAGTTATGGCTGCGGCCTTTTTTGTTCCCCGGAAAACTAGTTAGGTATTTATTAGGTTATTTTCCGTGTTCTTTCCGTGTTCTAGTCAAATTTTTTTAAGTGAAGGCTGATTTCCCGGATTCATGCCTACAACCCGCCGTTCCGCCGGCTGGGACTCGATGTAGGCTTGCGTTTTGAGGACCGCATCCCGGATATCTTTTTCGCTAGTGATGTTGTAACGGTCGAAAATACTTCGCGTCCGATGGCCGCTGATTTTCATGGCGACAACTTCCGGAACACCGGCGCGAACCATGTTGCGGACGGCGGAACGGCGCAGGTCGTGGAACAAGAGACCCGGCATTCCGGCCTTCTCGCAAGCCGCCTTCCAGGCGAAGCGGAAGTCCTTGATCGGATTGCCGGCGCCCCAGTGGAAGACCAGATCGGCCAGCCGGATTTCTCCCGTAGCCGCGGGAATCTTCCGCCGCTGGAGTCGCCGTTCGATCAAGGCCCGCAAATCCCCCTCCAGAGCCACCAGGCGGCCGTAGCCATTCTTGGAGCATTCATCGCGCAGGCGGATGGTGCCGCCCGCGATGTCCACGTCCGACCAGCGCAGGCTGGCGATCTCTCCCTTCCGCCAGCCGGTCAAGTAACCAAACACCGCGAAGTCCATTAACTGCTCCGGCAGGTGCTCCACCACGGCGTCGAAATCGGCCTTCTCGACAAACCCCTGCCGCGCGTTCTGGACCTTGAGCATCTCGAAGTTGGGCAGCAAGGACTGAGAGATCAGCTTCCTTTTCACAGCCAAGCGCAGGGCGGTCCGAAGGGTGCCCAGCTCCTTGTTGATCGTGGCCGGGGCTTTCTGCTCCGCCAGGCGCTCTTTCTTGAAGTTTTCAAGGCGCACCTCGTTCAGGTCCTTCACCTGGTCCAGGGAGAAGTACTTCCGGAGCGGCACCATCTGGTATTCGAGGACCTTGGTCCCCTTGCGGTTATTGATGCGATGGTCGTCCACGAGGATGTTGAGCAGATCGTTCACCGGCATCCGTTCCTGTGAAGGCGGGACGAAAACCTCCCTGGTGATTTCGGCCAGGCGCTTCCTGAGCAGTTTCCTCGCCACCGCTTCGCTTTCCGATCGGGTGGTCTCCCGGAATTCCCGCCCGCGGTTGTAGTAGGCGATATACCAGATCCTGCCAAGCTTGAATATCCGTCCGTCGCCCCTCATTTCTCAGCTCCTTTCCTTGCGGCTGGCTTTGGTTTCGCCCTGAGGTATTCCTCAAGCGCCTTCATGATGAAACGGGCGATGCCCAGCTCCTCCTCGACGGCACGGATCTTCACTTCCTTCCAAAAGTCCTTCGGCAGAACGAGAGTGGTCTTGATCATGTCGGGAAATCCTCCTTTCAATGGTGAATCTTTTCTTTTCAATCGCATATAGCAATTGAGTTTTAACAGAAATGCGGATATCTGTCAAGAAAAAATCTGGCTTTTATGCCCCTTGCCGTTGCCGGATGAACTTTTCAATCCCCTTTTGTGAGAACCTCAGCCGCCTTCCGACCCGGACCGTAAACGGCAGTTTCTTGGCGTGGCGGTAAAGGTAGTCCATCGAAGCCCCCAGCATGGTAGCCGCTTCCTCGGCATCGAGGAGCCGGTCCGGCGCGGCGCTTGCCGGCATGGCAAGGTTTGCCGCCAGGGCCGTTTGCAGAGCCGCCAGGCGAACCAGAATCCCCGGCACCTCCTCCGCCGGCACCTCGGCCGCGCGGGTGGGGTCCTCGGCCAGGGCGTCGAGGGAAAGCGGCCTCTTGATAGTGAATGCAATGCCGGCTGGCGTCATGGCGTCATCCTCCCGGAAGTCGCCGGCAGCGGCGCTTCAAGTTTCCGGATACCCCCAAGCCGCCAGGCCGGCAGCTTTTCGGCCTCCCAGGCCGAGGCGCAGCCCACGCAGCGGTCCCGGCCGTCCGGACACCGGACCAGGGCTTCAGCGGATCGGCAGTCCTGGCAAAGTTCAAGGGACCTCATGGCTTCCCCCTCTCCGGCTCTTTGCCCGCGTCCTTGGGTGTCAAGCCAAGGCGGCGGAGCCATTCCAGCCGTTTCGCCTTCCAGGCCTCAGCCTCCAGTCGGCAAACCTCGGCCCTGGCGGGATCTGGCCGGGGGCCTGGCGGTGGCACCCAGGCTGGCAGGATAGGCACCGGACGGCCTTCCAGGCGGCAGCCTGGGCAATCGGGCGGGCGACCAGCGATCAGTACAAGCCTTCGGCCGCAAGTCGGGCAGGCCAGGGGGTAGGCGACCCGCCGGAGGGCCTCCAGGATCTCGGTCTTGTGCTCGGCCAGGAGGTTCCGTAGCTCGGGGGTCAGTACCCCGCGGGGGGCGTCGAGGCGGATACGCTCTCCCGCAGCCGCGAGCCGGACGCCTGCCCGAGATAGCTCGGCGAGGAGAACGGCGGTGGTCATAGGTATTCGACCTCCCGCTCCGCGGCCGGCTCCGGCTGGGGATCGTCCGCCGCCGTGCGTTGTGGCTTGCCGATGCTGTCCCCTGTCCCCAAAACTACTGGGGTTTCGGGGACAGTGGACATGTCAGCGAGTCTAAAAACACAGGTGGGGCGCCCCCCGGCTGAACCCGATGGCTGCTCGGTCCAGGCCCCCAGGCCGGCCTTGGCCAGGGCCGCAAGAGCCGCGGCGGCAGCCTCGGGGCGGCCTCGGAACCGCCGCGAACAGTGCGTCAGGTCACGTGCCGTCATCTCTTCCCCATGGCGGCGGATAAGGTCCAGGAGCTGGCGCTGTTCCCGCTGGTTGTCATCCTCTCGCAGGACCGCATAGACCCGCTCCGCCTCGCCGGCAAGCCAGCGGGCGAGCTGGATGGCTGAGCCCATGCTGTCTGCGTCTACAAAATCGGGATTGACCGTCTCTCCTCCGGCCCACCGGGCCAGGTGGAGGACAAGGGCGAGGCGGGCACAGTACCCCTCGAGCTTCGCCCAGGCGGCCATCAGGGCCTCGGGGAGTCCCTCGGCCTCGGCCTCATGGGCATTGTAAAACTCGATCCAAAGGCGTTTCGCCTCGGGGTCCAGGCAGACATCGACCGGGTACCGCTCGCCATCGGGCGCCTCGGCGGGCTCCAGGGTCCAAAGCCGATCGAGGATCTGGCTATATCCGGCTTCCACGTCCTCCGACACGTCGCGCTCAGTCCACCGCCGCCGGGGCTGGGGTGGCATGGTCACAAGGAGCCGCGCCGCGAGTCCGCTGGCGAAGTACTCCGGGATGAGGGCCTGCCGCAGTATCAGCGGTTGAATGCTGCCGACCAAGGAGACCACCGCCCGAGGCACGAAGATGATGCGCCGGTCACCGCCGCGCCGGTCTACCGTCAGCGCTCCAGCGCGGTGAAGCTCCAACCACTGGGGCACATCCGCGCGTCCACGCGCGTAGCGATCGAAGGAGCCCAGCCACGCGCTCAGCTCGTCGCGCGCGAGAAGAAGGCCGCGGGGGTTGTCGGCGAGGACCGCTGCGAGCGCCTCGGTCGTCGTGTCGGAAACGATGTAACGGACCGGATGAGGTTCCTCGGGCCGCTCTGGTGGCTCGCCGGCCCCAGATTTCAACCTTTTCCAGATAGTGAAGGCCCGCTCGTACTCGGCCAACTCGCGCTCGTAACTGCGCCGTTCGGCTTCCCACTCCTTGAAGGCGGCCGCCTGGCGACGGCGCACGGGGCGGGTGACCAGATCGAGCGCGGGCGACTTCCTCGTGCCGGACTCGCCGACAAGCCCACCCCAAATCACCGCGGGTTCCGTCCAAGACCTGGTCAGTCTCAAGCGGCGAGAATTACCGATCGCCGAAGCAATGATGACGAGAACCGGAAGCCCCACGAAAGCTGGATCGACACTCAGCGTCTCCGCAGACGCGGCGACGTATCGGCGGATTGGCGTCGGCAGCGCATCGAGGGGAAAGGGAGCATAGGACGGAACCGCGATCCGGGGGTCGTTGGCCTCCGGATCATTGCCGGATTTCTCACTTTTCAATTTCGGCTTGAAATCGCCGGCCTGCTCCCCGTAACCCTTCTCGGCCAGATCGCGCGCCGCGGCGCTGAAGTCGCCAGAGTGGTGTAGAAGGGCGTAGGCCGAAAACCTGCTGTAAGCCCTTCCCGCTTGGAACGGTTCGGCGTTCGAGGAGAAAACGTAGAACAAATCGTCACCAGCGGCATTCCGACAGAAGCCGATTGTCCCCGAAGCGCCCAGCCGCGGATCTTTTCCTGGTCGGGTAACCAGGACGCGGCCAGTCCCATTGGCGCCGCGGCTCTTCCAGTCAGCAGAGCACAAAAAGTCCCAAGTGCCACGGCGATTAAAGTCGTCGCCTGGGCGCAGCCGGCCGCCAGCGTCCCCGGCAAATTCCTTCGGGCCTTCCTCGACGTATTCCGCCACTTCATTCAAGCTTCTGGCGGCGTCGAAGAGTAGCTGGCGCTCCTCGACGGAAATGATTGGCGTCTTGACGATCGGCGGGCCGGCGACGTGCTCGTATGTCTTGCCGCTCGGGTGACAGGCCGCCGGGCTTCCGGGTGCGAGCACGTAGCCGCCCTCAGCCTTGGCTTCAATTATCAAACCCTCCTTGCCGCGAGTCATGTCACGGGACCGAGCAATTTTTTGACAGCCTTCAATGAGAGGGCAGCGGAGGAACAGGTGAAAACCGCCGCCTGGCGTTTTCACCAACGGCAGCTTGTCGAGGAGACCTGGGCAGATCTGCTCAACCAATCCCTTGAAATCCAAAAACGCGCGCTCGTCCTCGAAATCAATGACTTGGAGATTTCCGGAAATGGCGCCGCCGATAATTCCAACGCCGACATGGTCGGGGAAGTGGCGCCGTGCCTCCTCGGCAGTCATACGCCGACTTTGAAATTCCTTCCAGGGAATTGCGGCGGCCTTCGTCCCGTCGTTTTTGATTGACGAAACCGAAAAACCAGCTTCAAGATATTCAAGTGCGGCAACAAGAGGGGAGGGGCGAGATTCTGTCCTAGTTAACGTCATGCTCGCCCTCCTCGCCGCTCCACGGGCGGGCAGCCAGCTTCGATCCATTTTTCAACAGCCTTACGGTCCCAGCGGAGCGCTGTTCCGAGCCGCAGCGGCGGGGGCATCCTATCGCTGTCGGCAAGCCGACGAACGTGCCGCGAGCTGCACCCGAGCAGTTGTGCGACGGCGTCGATGGTAAGGAGTCTAGGGTCGATGACGATTATTGTTTCTGGCATGCGTCCTCCATGGTCACGTTCTCGGACTCGCGCCGGCGATGATTCCGCCGGACTACGCGCGCCCGCTATAGACCACAAACCGGACCGACCGGACCGGGGCGGACCGCTAGATCGGACCGGGGATGGAACGGGTTCAAGATATGGTGATTCATGGACTTAAGAAAAAATGGGAAAAATAGCGGACTGGTCCGCTTTGGTCCGCTATGGGTAATTCCTGGCTATTCACCTGCCGGGTGGGATATACTTCTCTAAGGTTCTCGAAGGAGCCTACGTATGAACAGAAATGGAACGACCCTCACCACAAAGCGGCTCTCACGCACAGAAATCATCAGGATGATCGAACGTGGAGCCAAAGCGAGGCGGCGCATGACCGCCAAGCAGCTCATCACGAATTATCGCAAGGGAAAGCTTGAGGATCCGGGCGAGGTTGCAGACCTACTCGGCCTCGCGGGGCTGTTGAGCAAGAGTGACTCCCTTTTCGTCGCGCCTTGAGAATCTGCTCCACAATGTCCGCGATCTGACCCGGCGATGCATGGTGGGCGACGGAGATTCATTCAGGGATCTCGTTCAACTCCTCCTGAGTTGCACAATCCTCAAGAATACGGCTAACATCAGGCTTTTTACGGGCAAGGATGCAAAAATCTCCGTCCTTGGCGGGTGGAAATCCCCGGAAACTCCCCTCCCACTCTCGGATGGCAATTACCTCGGGTTCTTCATGCAGATTTTTGTGGACGAAAAGACCGGCTATCTCAAGGTATCGAAGTCCAAGTACCAGTACCAACTCGACGACCGGCCAGTGAGCAAACACTGGATTTTCCGGTACGAGTACATCCGTGATCCCCCGGACCACCATCCGGCTGCCCATCTCCATGTCCGGGGAAATCTTTTGAAAAATTGCCTGCCGATGGGTGAGCTGGAACACGTCCATTTCCCGACCCACCGTGTTTCTCTTGAAGCGGTAATACGGCTCCTCGTGGATCATTTCGAGGTTCCTTGCAATGAAAAGGAAGCGGTCTGGAGACCCGTCCTGCTCGAAGCCGAAAAGGAATTCCTAAAGGTTGCTCACCCGCCCATCAGCTCAAGGCAGGGCCAACCACGCCGTCCATCACGATGATACTTCATCAATGGCGGACCTTATGGCGAACTACAAATCCTCAGAACCAACAACGGACCTGCCGGTTCGACCCTGCCGCGGTGAGTTCTTCGACAACCCCGCCGCCTTCAGCCGTTTTCGCACATACGTTTCCCACGTGGCAAAGCATAGGAGTTGGTCCTTGTCATCGTGTCCCCCAATCCACTCATAGGCATCCCGATAGGTAGTGCACGCGGGATTCTCTTTAATTGCGTATAGGTATTGATGCATGGCCTTTTTCCAACACCGTCTGATCTTCGGCTCCGCTTCCGCCTTCTCCTGCCCCTCCGCCGCCGCGGCCTTTTGGTCCTGCTGGCAGGAAGTCAGATTTGTCGGCAGTTTTGAAAGGATGTCCTGAAGGCTTTCGCGCGCTTCTTTGCCGCCCTCCAGCTCAGTAGCTCCACCCGTGCTCACCACGGGTTTAAATCCACGCGACGAAATCTCCAAGGGGTCCTTATCCATAGCCAGCTCGATGGCATTTACGGCTGCTGACAGGATTGCAAGTTTATTTGTGCCAATTTCACGGAGTTGAATCAACTTTTTAGCTAAAGAGTGAAATTCTCTGGCCGTTTTGCTGAACTCAAGAGCCGTGTCAAAGGTGCCCCCTTTTGTAATTTGCACATGCAGATGGCGCTGAAGTCTTTCTGCAATTGGGATCAAATCTTCCGGATTGACTTCATCGGCGGCGGGGAGTATTCTTTTGGCCATAACAATTTTCTTTCTTTGAAGCCCCGTCCTGGGGCTTTTTTATTATTGCCGGTTTCTCTTCAAGCTTTTCAAGTCAATATTTTAGCCATGACCCCCTCTATTGCGCAACGGTAGATTGCGCTTCCTTCTGAGCCCCTCCTTGAGTTACCATTGACGGCTCAGGCGGATAATTATTCCTGAACCAGCCTCATTCAAAGGAAGGAAGTTGTTATGTTGAAGCGAGTCCCCACCCTTTCCGCGATCCTGTTCTCCGGCGTCGTCCTCGGCATCATGTTCATGGGAGTCCCCGTTGGCGCTCAACGTGGCGCGGGTGGCACCCTGGCAACCCAGAACGGCGACACCAACGGCGACGGCAACCTCGATATCGCTGACGCCGTTTACTTGCTTCTCCACCTCTTCAAGGGCGGCAACCCGCCGGTAGCTCTTGCCGATCCGCCAGAAATCCTTGCAAGGCTGGATTCCTTGGAAGCAAGGACAACAGCTCTTGAGGCAAACGCCGGTTCACTTCAGGGCGACCTCACGGCGTTAAAATCAGAAGTCGATTCCCGCACTTCAAAGCTGGCGTTTCTACTTTCTGGTTCGTTCCCATTTATATTCAAGGAAGATTGCGCGCCCGGTGATTTACCTGGGACAATAAAGCGTCCCCTCGGAATTATTGATGTGCTGAATGTATACGTGGCTGCCATTCGTAAGGGAGAGATTCTGAATGATCGAATCACCTTTACGACCGATCGGGAAGCCGATCTTCTCTTTGAAATCGAAGGGGGGGGAGGGGATGCTGGTGTTGTGCTTCAATTTGACGGCTTGGGCATAACGGGGATAGTGGATACTCCACGCCTAATACGCAGCGTCCGCGCGCAAGTCCAACCCGGTGAACATGTCATTACAGTTATCCCCTGGCCAGGCATCCCCTGTGGAAGCATCAAATCATCGGGCTTCTCGTCAATAATCGTCCAGTATCTTGATTGAAAAATCGGGATAGCCAAAGTTTTGCCCGGTGGTCGCCACACCGCGCCTGCCTCAGCGAAAGGGTTCCCATGCGAATGCAGGGTCGATTTTATAAGGAACCACAAATCCCACAGGAAGAGAATTACCATGGAAAGAAACAAGCAGTTGGACAATGAAACGCTCGGGTGTTTCATTGGCTTTTTCCCTTTATTGTCCTTGGTTGGTTGGGGTATCTCAATGTGGAGGGCTGATGCCGCCTTCGAGGAAAATTGCGGTGGCCATCTGGAAAGAGCGGCCAACGCCAGTACCATTGAAATAGCCGCGACCGAATTGCAAATTGCCGTTCTATACCTAGAAAAAAACAATATTACCTCTGGCAAGACATCCGTTTTCTTCACTTTGACTGGGGATGATGTTGGTTATTGGTACAAGAATCTGAAGGCCGCCTTGGGAGAACTGCAAGCCATGGAGTTGCGGCCAGCCCGACTTGAAGATTCCAATGTGTTAATTAATTTGCGTCAAATTCTTTTAAAATCTGGCGGGTTCGGGGGAGAGCGAATAGTCGTCCCCGAGGGAATATCGGTTTTCCCAAACAATAAGAAATATGCATGGTGGGCTATTATAAGCCTTGCTATCATCGTTATTGCCCTCATGCATTTTTGAACAGCACAGACCCCAGTTCCGAAAACCCATAGAAAATAAAGAAACTTGCCAGTCCTCATCCGTCAAGCGCGCAAGGGGTGCCGAAAGTTCAAAAGATAGCGTGGGTGGGCAGCCGGCCGGCTAGCTTCTGAATTTGAGATAGCCAGGCTTGGGCGCGGTGGTCGCCATTACGCACCTGCTCTACCGCTCTGGCCGCGATCCGCCGCCAGTCTTCTTGAGTAACGGCGGTCATGAAAACTCGCGCATAATCAGTTGCACTGGGAAGTGCGGTCGAGTGGTTCGGCCTTTCATCATGTAGTTTTTGCACGGCGCATCTCCTCTATGACAGTTTTCGCAATCTCCTCCCGCTCGCTTACTTCAGTTGTTGGCAACTTTTCAAGCTTGTCGCCATCCAGGACTAGCTCTTTCGCCGCCACGTGCAATTGAAGCAGGACGGCGGCCAATTTGGCAATCGCTGCGGCCGCGTTCGGCTCTAGCCGCCCATCCTTCGTTTGGCGAATACTCTCGGCCAAAACATCCGCCACCCACTTAAGGGCTGGCGGTAGACGGAGGTGAAGCCGCGTGGCCAGCAAAGAGCGCTCTCCACCACGTTTTCTCCACTCGGCGCTCTCGGGTGAGTGGAAGATGCACAGGCCCAGCGGTCCCGCTCGAACGCCGCAAGGGGCACCGTCTCGTTTCAGCGCTTGACAACGCTTGACTTCGGCTTGCACGCCATTCATGGGAGCCGCACTTATCGTGGGGCATGTTTCTAACATGGGGGTATTGTACCAAAAGGCCCTAAGCGGCCACCTTTGAAAACCCGAGGTCCGCCGCCGCCCTCTCCAGCTCCTCGAGTTGCTCGTCAGAGGCCGAAGCCTCGGCCTGCCAGCGGTGGGATGGGGTTTTCTCGATGCCGAGGTCCTTAAGTTTGGAAACGGCTGCATCAAGCAACCCTTTTTTCGATGGACGACCGCTAAATTTCGGCAATTCTCGCAGCAGCTTCCCGGTCTTACGTTCGGCACGCAACTTGATCGGGCTCTGGTCAAAATATTTTTTTTGTTTTTTTTCAGGGGTAAAAAGATGCGGGTGTAAGCGTACGTGCTCGCCCATTCAGGCCGAAGGGGACAAGGGCGTGGGGGGCTCCGGCCCCGGCGTCCACCTGCCGGCCTCCAGCGCCAGCCGGGGCGCCGTGCTCCCTCCCCGGCTTGGTCTCCTCCGCCGGCCCTTGCCGTGGGCTTCGAGGCGACCTGGCCGCTGGCCTCCGGCCCCGGCTCCGTCCTTCAGCGGGGCTTCCGGCCAGCGGGGGCGGGCTTTGGCGGCTCCACCGGCGAGGGGCGATCGGCCCAGCAGTCGCCGGCCACGGGGAATCTCGACTGGCGCGGTGGGAATGGCGCAAGGCTCGGGACGCTCGAGGTCGCGGTCTCCACCCCCAGTGCGGCGCTGGCGGGCCTCGGCGTGGCCTACTGCGGCTCCTTGCAGCTCGCTTCGACCAGGGCAAGGATCGCACGGCGGTGACCCTCTTGAGGTCACGATTTCCCGGATTTTCCTGAGAAAAACACGGGAAGTTTGCGGAAAGGGCTCTGGCGGGCCTTGTGGCCGCGTGGCTTATGGACACGCACTAGGTATCCACCCTATAACTACGGCGATGATTTTCCGTGTTCTTTCCGTGACCTACCGCCGAAGGGCACCAAAACAAACCAGTAGAAAAAATTTGAACCTTGGTTCTTTCTGGCGTTTATGCTTCCTGGTGATGGATAGGTCGACCTTCAGGACCTAGTGGTGGAAACACCATCGGGGTTCAAGTCCCCGCCTCGGCACCAGAGATAAATGAATAGGCCATAGCGAGTTACAGCTAAGGCCTTTTTTATTGCTCGAATCCGTCTAAGTATTCCAAAACGTGACCCCGCTTCTGGCCGGGATTTTTTCACGCCTAGATGAACCGCTCGACCGGGACGTCAAAGAAGGCGGCGAGCTTCTTCGCCATCGCCTTCGAGATGCCCCTGGTCCCGCGCTCCATGTCCGAGACGTTCTGGCGGCTGAGGCCGCCGAGATGCCGGCCCAGCTCTCTCTGACTCAGGCCGCGATTCTCGCGGTAGACCCGGACCGCGATCCCGGGATTCATCGTCTTTTTCATGCGCTGATACCACGGCGTCTCGAATACGTTCACGGACTCCTCGTCGCCGATCTCGACCTCCAAGCGGTCGCGGTACTCCGCCTCAAGGAAAGAGAGCAACCGCCGGGGGATCGCGCCGGTGACGCGGAAACGGACACGCTTAGTACGGGGCTCCTTCACGGCCACCTGCATAATAGACCTCGATCTCCAGTGTTCCCTTCTCATGGCGCCAACAGACCACCCAGCTATAAGCCCTGATCATTACCCACATTTTTCGCCGGCTTCGCCGCAACCTGGCGATAGGTAGAGCGCCGGCCAGCCACCCGCCTGCGAGGGCT
>JACQVS010000024.1 GCA_016209605.1 Planctomycetota bacterium | reverse complement strand
GAGTCGATACGGGACGGAGTATCGACGAGCGAGCACAACGCCGCCAGGAGACAAAAGCACCGGCATCACCCTACAAAGATTTAAGAAAGCCGGCACTAAGCCTTTTGGTTTCAACAGGATGTCATGAAAGTTCGCGCTTCGGTCAAACGCATTTGCGAGAATTGCAAGGTCATCCGCCGCAAGCGGGTGGTGCGGGTCATTTGCTCTAATCCCCGCCACAAGCAGCGCCAGCGGTGATGTTCTGGTCCTTTGAGAGAGGTTGAATTATGCCCCGTGTCGTGGGAGTGGAAATTCCGAACGATAAGCGCATCGAAATCGCCCTCACCTATATTTTCGGGATCGGGCGGTTCCGTGCCAATGAGATCCTTGGCAAGGCCGGCATCAACAAAGACGTTCGGACCCGAGATCTCACCGACGACGAGCTGAGCCGGCTCAACGCCAGCATCGAAAGCAATTACGAAACCGAGGGGCAGCTTCGGCGCGCCGTCTTCCAGAACATCAACCGCTTGAAGGAAATCAACTGCTACCGGGGTTTGCGCCACCGCAAAAACTTGCCGGTGCGCGGGCAGAGAACCAAGACCAACGCCCGCACCCGCAAGGGTCCGCGCAAGGTGGTGGCGGTGAAGAGGAGCGTCAAGGCATTGCACTGACCTCATCATTCCACCCCCCCTTCCGCCCCGTTTCCCCCGGAACGGCTCATGGAACGGGAAAATCTTGGTGCCCTTGAAGAAAATCAGGAAAAAGTAGAATGCCAATCGATCCCAAGCCCATGTCGCAAACACCCACACCACCGTCTGGAACGCCAGGAACGGCGCCAACCACCGCGGCAGCGCCGGGCAAGAAGAAAAAGATCCGGAAAAACGTCGCCCGGGGGATTGTCCATATCAAGTCGACTTTCAACAACACCACCGTCACCATCACGGACCGGAACGGCGCTTGTCTGTGCTGGGACTCCGGGGGGACCATCGGTTACAAGGGAAGCCGCAAGAGCACGCCCTTTGCCGCCCAGCGCGCCGCCGAGCAGTGCGCCTCCAAGGCCAAGAAAATGGGCATGAAGGAAGTCGAAATCCGGGTCAAGGGCCCTGGCGCGGGGCGGGAGTCAGCGATCCGGGCCATTCAGCAGTCGGGTTTGGAAATCAAGGCGATTGAAGATGTCACCCCTCTCCCGCACAATGGGTGCAGGGCCAGAAAGCGGCGCAGGGTGTAATGGAGACAAGGAGACCGTAACCGACCATGGCGAGATACACACACGCTAAATGCAAGCTCTGCCGGCGCGAAGGGGAGCGTCTTTATTTGCGCGGCGCGCGCTGCCACAGCGTCAAATGCGCCATCGCGCGGCGTCCCCATCCACCGGGGGCCCAAAGTTTCCGGCGCAAGCGGCTTTCCGACTACGGGGTGCAGCTTCGGGAAAAGCAAAAAGCCAAGAGGATTTATGGGCTTCTGGAGCGTCAATTCCGCCGCCTCTACCACCTGGCGAGCCGCAGGAAGGGAAGCACCGGCGACAACCTGATGAGCCTTCTGGAGGGCCGAATTGACAACGTGGTGTTCCTGGGGGGATTTGCCCAGTCGAGAGCCCAGGCCCGGCAGCTGGTAAAGCACGGCCACATCATGGCCAACGGCAGGAAGATCACCATCCCCTCGTTTTCAGTCCGGCCGGAGATGGCGATCGCTCCGGTCGCCAAGGAGAAGAGCCGGAAGCTGATCAACAGTAATCTGGAAGTCACCAAGGGGGAAGGAGTTCCTCCTTGGCTGGCTTGTGATCCAAAAAAAGCGGAAATCCGGGTCCTCAAGCTGCCGGCCGTCGATGAGGCGTCGTTCCCGATCCAGTCGAGCCTCATCGTCGAGCTTCTGGCCAAGTAATGCCCAAGAAAGTCAGCCGGGCGGCCCAAATCCGCTCGAGCTTTTAGGAGGAAATTTCGATGCGAATTCGGTGGCGAGATTTTGAGATTCCCAGTTCGGTTATTTGCGAGCAGGAGACCCGCTCCAGCACCTATGGAAAGTTCATCATCGAGCCTTTCGAGAGAGGCTTTGGGGTGACGGTGGGAAACAGCCTGCGGAGAATCCTGCTCTCCTCCCTCGAGGGCGCTGCCATCACCAGCGTCCGCATCGAAGGCGTACAGCACGAGTTTTCCACGCTTCCAGGAGTGTATGAGGATGTGACCGACATCATTCTCAACGTCAAGCGGCTGCTCCTCCGCATCACCGACGGGGACAGCGCCATGCTCGAAGTTTTCCGCGACAAGAAGGGGGCCATCAAGGCGGGGGATATCAAATATCCGTCCAACGTCGAGATCATCGAACCTGATTTTCACCTCGCCGAGCTGACCCAGGACATCCCCTTTCGCATGGAGATGAAAGCGGTGCGCGGCCGGGGATACGCCACCGCCGAGGAAAACTCCCTGGGGGACAACGAAATCGGCGTCATCTGGGTCGACTCCTCGTTCTCGCCGGTCACCCGGGTGCGCTACAAGACGGAAGAGACGCGCGTCGGCCAGCTCACCAATTACGACCGCTTGCTCCTGGAGATCTGGACCAACGGCACCGTGCAGCCGGAACTGGCTCTGGTCGAGTCCGCCAAGATCCTGCGCAAGCATCTCAATCCCTTCGTCCAGTACGCGGAAATCGGCTATGAGTTCCAGCAGGAGAGCGGCCTGGCGGTGGAGGAGCAAGTGCAGCTCCCGGATGCCGAGGAGCTCAACAGGAAGCTGGAGCTGCCGATTTCTGCTCTGGATCTTTCGGCGCGCGCTTACAACTGCCTGGAGTCGGAGAACATCCGCACCATCCGCGATCTGGTCAAACGCAGCGAGGAGGAAATGCTGAAGGTGCGCAACTTCGGAAAAACCTCGCTGGCGGAGATCAAGACCAAGCTTCAAGAGTTCGGTTTGGAGCTGGGAATGCAGGGGGCGAGCGCCGACAACGGAAAGGGCGCCGCGTCATGAGACATCGAGTGCATGGAAGAAAGCTGAACCGCAGCACCACCAACCGGCAGTCGCTGCAGCGCAACATGGCCCGAAGCTTGTTCCTGAGCTTCGGCGCGAAGGAGCATATCATCACCACCCGGGAGAAGGCCAAGTTCGTCCAGCCTTTTGTCGAGAAGCTGATCACCCTGGCCAAAGAGAAGACTTTGCACAATTACCGGCGGGGGATGCAGATCCTGCGGGACAAGACCCTGGTCAAGAAGCTTTTTGAGGAAATCGGCCCGCGCTATCAAAATCGCGCCGGCGGCTACACGCGGGTGATCCGCATACAGCGCCGCCGCCTGGGCGACCGGGCCAGTCAGGTGCTCTTTGGTTTCGTCCGCGACGTTGAAGCGGCCCCGGCGGCGGTGGTCGAGGACAAGGTCTAAACACCGTATCGGTGTGCTAGGTTTTTAGGGAGGTTCTATGAACCTTTTTTCCGTCCGTTCCATAAAAGCCGTCGTCATGGTAGTGGCCGCTCTTTCCCTGGAGACTTCTCTGGCACGGGGCCAGGAAAAGAAAGAGGGCGCCCAGGAGAGCGCCCGCAGCTTGCCGGCCGGCGTGCTGGCCCGCGTCGGCGGCAAGGACGTCACCTTCCAGGAGTACTCCCAGTACCTCTATTCGATTTACGGCAAGACCAAGCTCAACGACCTGATTGACCGCATCCTGATCGAGGAGGAGGCCCGCCGCCTGGGCATTGCCGTCACCCCGGAGGAGGTCGAGAAGGAAGTGCAGGCGCAGATCGAAAAAACGCTGCGCGGCCTCTATCAAGGGGACCAGGCCAAGCTCGAGGCCAACTTGAAGCAGCGGAGCATGACCCTGGATGACCACAAGGAGAAGCTGCGCCAGGAGGCGGCCTACAGCCTGCTGCGCGATGCGGCGGTCATCAAGACCCGCGCCGTCTCGGAAGCCGACCTCAAGCAGCAGTTTGAAAAGGTCTACGGCGAGGGGGGGGTGCGGCTCGAGCTGCGCCACCTTCTCATTGCCACGCGCGATGCCAAAGCCGGCGGGACTGGCGACAAGGGGGACGCCGGCGCCAACCTGCCCTCCGATCAGGAAGCGCGCGAGAAGGCGGAGAAGATCCTCAAGGAGCTGCGCGGCGGGGCGGACTTCATCCAGATGGTGAAAACCTACTCTGACGATATCCTGACCAAGCGCAACGATGGCCGGATTCCGATCTACTACAAGAACTACTACGGCGAGGAGTTCCATCAGGCGGTGCTCGGGCTGACCGAGGAGAGCCGCTTGAGCGGCGTGGTCAAGTCGCCCCGCGGCTTTCACATCGTTTACCTGGTGCGCCGGGAAAAGACCAATTTCGAGGACAAGAAGGCCGAGGTCCTCGAGTTCCTGAAGACGCAGCCGCCCGCCACCCGGGAACGGCAGGAATTCTTGAAGGCCCTGCGCGCCAAGGCCAAGATCGAGCAGTGAGCTGGCCTATTCATCGCCTCGCCGTCCTGCTTCTCGCTTCTGCCTTCCTGAACGGCTGCCACCACATCCCGCTCAAAGAGCCCGGCCGCGGCGCTCTGCCTCTCCCCCAGGAGATCGAGGACCGCTTGCGCCCCAAGCAGCCGGCCCGGGGCTTCCAGATGGAGCTGGCGGCCGCGAATCCCAGCTACTCCCGCTACCTCTTCCGCTTTCAGTCCGTCTTCAACGAGGGCCAGGAGCCCAGGGAAGTGGCCGGCGAGTACTACCGCGCCGCCGGCGCCACCCGGGATGCGCCCGCGCCCCTCATTGAAAATTCCCCCATCCTCGCCGGCGCCCGGGACGACTACCTCGCCTGCCGGGTGTTCGCCGCCTGGGCGGCCAAGGAGGGGTTCTCCTCGTTTTTCGTCCACCAGGAAGAGGATGTGCTCACCCCGGAGCGCCAGGGGCTCGAGCTCGAGCGCCGCCTGGTGGAGGCCACCCAGGAAAACATCCTGGCCCTGGACTGCTTGAGCCGGCTTCCCGAGGTCGACTCGAAACGCCTGGGCAGCATCGGCATCAGCCTGGGGGCCATCAAGAACGTCCTTCTCATCGCCGCCGAACCGCGGCTCAAGGCCAACGTCCTCTGCCTGGCCGGAGGCGATTTGCCCCGGATCATCGAGCGCTCGCGGGAGTCCCTGGTCGTCGACTACGTCAAGGCGCGCACGAAGCTCGAGGGGAAGACCAAGGCGGCGATCATCGAGGATCTGCGGCGGCACTTGCGCTCCGATCCCATGGCCTTGGCGCCCTATGTCGATCCGCGTCGGGTGCTGATCTTCCTGGGCTCCCTCGATGACAAGGTGCCTTATCCCACCGGCCTGGCGCTCCACCGGGCGCTGGGGGAGCCGGAGCTTTACGTCTACCCCTTCGGCCACTACACCGGCATGCTGGTGTCGATGCGGGCGGCGACCGTCGGCTTCGCGTGGATGAAGGAGCGCTTCGCTCGATAAGCCCCGGGGCCGTTCCATCATACAGTCAAGCCCGCGCCTGGCGGCGCAAGCTTTCGCCGCTTTGCGGATCGAAGAGGTGAAAGGCGCTGGGGGAGAAGCGCAGCTCGACCGACCCCCCCTTGGCGACCGCCGCCTCGGGAGGAGCGAGAGCCTGCAAGGTCAGCTCGCCGCAGCGGACGAAAAGGACCTTTTCCTTGCCGAGCTTCTCGATCAGCTCGACCGTTCCTCGAAGAGCGGCCAGCGGCCCCCTCGAGGAGGCGGGCGGCTCGGCCGCCGGCCACGGCGCGACCAGCTGCAAGGCCTCGGGCCGCAGGCCGGCGAGGATGGTGAGGCTGGGGCCGCCACGGAGCCAGCCCGAGGGGAGGATCTCCGGGGGGAGTTCGACCTCGGCGGCGCCGAAGCGGAGGGCGGGGGCTCCGTTTCCCGAACGTAGCGCCGCCGGGAAAAGGTTGATGGGGGGATTCCCCAGGAACCGGGCCACGAAGGCGGTGCGCGGCGCGCGGTAGATTTCCTCCGGGGTGCCCGTTTGCTCGACTTTGCCCGCGTTGAGCACCACCAGGCGGTCGCCCAGGGTCATGGCCTCGACCTGGTCGTGGGTGACGTACACCGTCGTCACCCCGAGGCGGGCGTGGAGATGCAGGAGCTCGGCGCGCATCGACACCCGAAGCTCGGCATCGAGGTTGGAGAGCGGCTCGTCGAGGAGAAAGAGCTTGGGCTCGCGGATGATGGCCCGGCCCAGGGCCACCCGCTGGCGTTGCCCGCCCGAGAGCTGCGCCGGATATCGCTCGAGGAGCCCTTCCAGGCCCAAGGTCTGCGCCACCTCCGCCACCCGCTTTTTGGCGGCGGCGCGGGGAACCCCTCGCATGCGCAAGCCGAAGGCGATGTTCTTGAAGACGGTCATGTGGGGGTACAGGGCGTAGCTCTGGAAGACCATGGCCACATCGCGGTCCTTGGGAGAGATTCCCGAGAGGTCGCGGCCGTCCAGGTTCAAGGCGCCGCCGGAGGGATCCTCCAGGCCGGCAATGAGGCGGAGGATGGTGCTCTTGCCGCAGCCGGAAGGGCCGACCAGGACCACGAACTCCCCCTTCTCCACCTCCAGGTCCAGGTGATCGATAGCCACAAATTTGCCAAAAGTTTTGCGAAGGCCGCGCAGGCTCAGGAAGGCCATAGAGGGGAGAATGTAACGGCTCCAGAAAAGATTGTCCAGCCCTCGCAGCCCTGACCGTCTGATTAACAGCAGGATTTTGACCCCTGGCAGGGGAAATTGACCGGGGTGAAGAATTTCCCCAAATCCCCCTTGACATTTTTCCCTTTTTTCGATAAATTAAGGTTTATCCTGTTTGGGCAAAAGTGTTGTCTCTGTGGACCGAGTTTTTCACTTTTGCATGCTCTGAAAGCTGTTCCTCGGGCCCGGAGAGGAATCGTAAAGTTCAAAAAAGAAGTATTTGACTCGGATGCCCGGATTTAGTAATATTGGTGTCATGGGTTTGGGATTATTATCTTGAACTGGATTGGGGCTCGCCGACGAAGGCTTTGAGTCCGCGCTCCCGCGGGCCCCAGACGGCGAGTCACAGACGAATTGAAATGCTATCCACATTCTGATGAAAGAAACAAATCAAAAGAAAGAACGCGCCAATGATTCAAAAGGAGGTGTCTCGTTCGGTCTAGTGAGTGTTTAACCTTCTAGTTGTGTATCAATCGTTGGTAATCCGTCTCTCTTCTTAAACCCTCTCGAGGAGGAAAAATGAAACAAAAGAGGTTTTTGGGACTCTATTGCCTGGGCGTAATCGCCTTGGCTCTTCTGGGCTTTTCCCCTGGCATGGCCTTGGGGCAGCCTTTCTATGAATTGAAGCTCTCTTCCGGCACGGTCGCCATCGGGTCGTCGGCCAACATCACGTTGTCCATGACGGCCCTGAACACCGCCGGCGTCCAGGGTTTCGTGGCGGCGGCCGACTGGAACGTCGCGGTCGTCAAAGGGACCAACCTGCAGGCGGCCAGCGGTGCCGGCGAGGCGCTGAACGGCGCCGATGTCATCGTCCCCCGCATCGAGCCGGGCTATTTCGTCCTCGGCGTGGTCATGGACAATGACGGCGTCGGCGGCGAGCTCATCCCCGCCGGCACCGACCTCAAGCTGGCGACGCTGACCATCGAAGCGGCGGCGGGCGCGACCGCTGGCCAATCGACCGCGCTCAGCTTCCGCGACACCACGTACAACACCGTGAGCGGCGGGCCGCTCCTCGACAACATCGTCGTGGTCGGCGGCCTGTCGATCGGTAAAGTCGAGCGCCTCACGCTAACGAACGGCAGCGCGACCGTGATTAAGGTGACCGGCCGGTACACCATCCAGAGCACGGCCGGCGCTCGCGGCGCCGCCTCGGTGACGGTCCCCGTCATCCTGAGCGGCTCGCCGCCGCTGCAAGGTTACGTCGTGGCGATTGCCCACAATCCCGCGGAGGTGACCTTGACGGCGGTGACGAACGGGTCGTCCGCCGCGGCCGCGGAGTTTGTCAGCGCCGACATCTTCCCGACCGGTGGAACGCTCGGCGTGGTCATGGACTACAACCCGCCGTTTGACAACCAGGTGGCCGCCAACGGCGAGATCGCGAAGTACACCTACTCGGCGGTCAGTCCCCCGCAGAGCAACTGCCCAACCACGGTCGGCCCCGATGTCGTCTCCAATCTCAGCTTCGTTGACAACGTCCTGGGTTCTCCGCCCCTTGAGAACGTCACCGTGATCGACGGGCTCTCGGAGAACCCCGAGCTGGTCAACGGCTCGGTGACCTTCCGGGCTCCGGATTGCATCATCATCATCCCGGGCGAGCAGGAGTTCGCCTGCGGCGGCCCGCTGGTCAAGGTGCAGGCTCCCGGCGCCTGCGGCGCCCCCTTTGTGCTCGATGCCAACGGCAACTTCATCCCCGATGAAGAAGGCCGGCCGGCCCCGGTCCGCGGCAGCCCAGGCGAGAAGATCGCGGTGGGCTTCTACTACCGGTCGCCGTCCACGGGCATCGTCGATGAGAACTCCCCGAACTTCAACCCTGATGACCCGGCCTTGAACACCGACAAGGACGACGTCCAGGGCCTCTCGATGGCTATATGCTATAGCCAGGGCCTCAGCTGCCTGGAGACCTTCTCGATCGCCGGCACCATCACCGAGGCGGTCGGAGCGGAGTTCGTCACCGTGCACTGCAACAACACCACCCGCGAGCTGATCATCGGCATCCTGGTGGATGCGCTGCCCCCCTTCGATGGGCAGACCCTGCCGCCGACCGCGAACCTGCTCCGGGTGATCTCGGTCGATTTCCAGATCGATGCGGGAGCGGATTGCAAGCAGTCGTTTCCGATCCAGTTCTGCGACGGCGCCAAGGGCCGCGGCCAGGTCCCCATCAAGAACCTGATCTCGGTCATGAACTTCCCGATCTCTCCGAAGCTTTGCAACTGCGAGGTGAAAGTGAACGCCGAGGCGCAGTTCGTCCGCGGCGACTGCAACTTCGCCGAGTCGTTCACCATGCCCACCATGGCGGTCGACATCTCCGACGCTGCCGCGGTGATCAGCTTCCTCTTCCTCACCGGAACCTGGAAGTTCCACCCCAAGTGCCTGGATGCTTGCGATGCCAACGACGACGCGCGCATTGACCTGGCGGATGCCGTGGCCATCCTGCGGTATCTCTTCAAGTTTGCCCCGCCGCTTCCGGCCCCGGGCCCGACCGCTCTAGGCCCCGATCCGACCGGCGACAAGCTCGACTGCAAAGGCGGCTCCATTTGCAACTAGGCTCGGCATCCCCGAGTCCAAGCAAGGGAGTCTTCGAAGCCTGTCCTCCCGGCAGGGACCGTCACGATCAGGACGGTCCCTGCCGGGAAGGAGGGGCCCAAGGAATCGACGAGAAAGAAGAAGAAATTGAGCCATAAATACTTAAACTTGACTGATCGCCGAATTTATATACTAGACCGTGGTTTTGATATCTCTTTTTGATTCTTGGCGCCAGTTTCTTTCATGTGTTCACCCTGTTTGGTAAACGACGGGTGAGTTTTGGAAGTCGGTTTCGGTTTTTATCGGAGATTGTGATCATTCGGTGGAATATTCGTTGGAATATTGCGAACGTCTGGATGGGTGTAAAGGCCTGTGCAGGGTCCGCTTTTGAAATGACAGGAATCGGGAAGCTTTAACGTTGAGCTCCAGAATTCTGAAACTTGTAGTCCTTTGATCCGTAGTAAGACCCTTTTAGGGAGGAGAAAAAGAATGAAACGAACGGTAGTGCTCTTCACTGCTCTGGCGAGCTTGGTCGTCTTCACGGGGACCAGCCATGCTCAGATCAAGTTCACCTTGGGTTTCAAGGATTGCCCGAAAATCGTCGGCGCCCCGGGCTCCAAGGTGCAGTTTGACATCTTTCCCACCTTGACTCAATCCGATTTCGCGGCCGGACAAGGGGCCTCGGGGTTCTCCATCGGTTTCAGGGCCGAAAACGTCCATCTTCTCGGCGTGCCTGGAGCCAGCGTCAGCAATACTTGCTCGGACGCCGCCACCGCTTGCCCCCTCCTGGGCGGCCCCCCTTGCCCCGACGGCGCGACTAGCGATACTTGCCACAATGGCGATCAAACCACCGCGGCGAGCGGCGCCTCCTGCGGCACCGGCCAAGTGTTCATTCCCATCACCGAGTTCTTCTGCTCGGCCTCGACGGTCGATCCTGCCAAGACCCCCGACAGCGG
>JACQVS010000275.1 GCA_016209605.1 Planctomycetota bacterium | reverse complement strand
TATTAATAGTAATCAAGTCAAAAAGCTTTGGCTAAGAAACTGGAGCAGCCGGTGCAGTATCAGGAGAGACCATACCCCTCTGGCCAATGGAGACCAGGAGAAGGCGCCGTCGAAACGTGGCCGCGCCCCTTGATTTTTACGCCGGGTGAGGCCAAAATGGCGGCGAAGAGAGAATTCCCCCCAAGCAAAGGAGTGGCTCAAAATGCGTTCACAACCTGCCGGTTGGTTTGCGGTTCTCCTGGCGGTTTCTTTAGGCTTGAACGGGGTGTTGGCGGGGCTGGCCTGGTTCGGGAAGTCCATGCCCGCGGCGGAGGGGCAGTCGGTCAACTCTGGCAATGGCTTCATCATGGCCACGGAGCAGCTTCCGGACCAGACGCCGGTCTGCTTCGTCCTCGACACCAGGAAAGCTCACCTCGCCCTCTACAAAACAGATATCAGCGGCCAGCTGCTTCTCACTGGAATCCGCGAGATCCGGTACGACATGCTTTTGCCGGACCATCATTTTCCCAAAGGTCAGATCCCTCCTGGTGGTTACCTGTCTACGTTGCCGCCAGTCCGGGAAGTCGAGAAGGCCGTGCGAAAGCTTATCGAGAAAAAAGATAAGGATGAAGCCAAGGAGAAGACTGAAGAGAAGAAGAGTTAGTTGATCTCGAACCTCTGCCCGCGGGCCGGGATGTCGACGCGCTGGAAGCCTCTGGCCTGAAGCTGGGCCGCCAGGCCCTGGGACTGGTCGGGTTCGCCGTGGACCAGGAAGGTTCGCTGGGGCGGCTGGCGGAGCTTGCCCAGATAGCGGAGGATCTCCCCCTGGTCGGCGTGGCCGCTGAATCCGGGGATGGCCCGCACCTCGGCGCGCAGCGGGTACTCCTCGCCGTAGAGCTTGATGGCCGGGGCTTTCTCGGCGATGCGGCGGCCGAGGGTGTTTTCCGCCATGAAGCCGACGATCAGGATGGCGTTTTCCGGGTAGGGGGCGACGTGCTTCAGGTGATGGAGCACGCGCCCGGACTCGCACATGCCGGAGGCGGCGATGATGATGAACGGCCCGGAGCGCTCGTTGAGGGCCTTCGACTCCTCCTGGTCCTTGATGTAGGTGAGCATGCGGAAGCCGAACGGATCATCCTGGCGCTCGAGGAACTGGAGCGTCTCCTGGTCGTAGCACTCCGGGTGCTGGCGGAAGACCGCGGTGACGTCGGTGGAGAGCGGGCTGTCGACGAAGACCGGCACCGGCGGCAGCGTCCCCTCGTGGCAGAGCTGGTGGAGGTAGTAGACGATGGTCTGCGTGCGGCCGACGCTGAAGGCGGGAATCAGCACCTTGCCCCGCCGCCTGAAGGCGGCGGAGAGGGCATCGCGAAGCGACGCTTTCAGCTCGCCGTCCTTGTCGTGGAGCCGGTTGCCATAGGTCGACTCGCTGATGAGAAGGTCAGCGGCCTCGATGGGCACCGGATCGCGCAGGATGGGGACTCTCGGCCGGCCGATGTCGCCGGTGAACACCAGGCGGCGCTGGAGGCCGTTCTCCGCGAGGTCGAGGTGCACGGAAGCCGAGCCGAGGATGTGGCCGGCGTCCCGGAAAGTCACTTTCATGCCGTCGCCGACCTCGAAGGGATGGTCGTACGGCAGGCCCTGGAACTGCTTGAGGCAGGCATCGGCATCGGCGATGGTGTAAAGCGGCTCGAAAGGATTCTTGTGGTCGCGCCGCCGTTTCTTGTTGACGTACTCGACATCCTTCTCCTGGATGTGGGCCGCATCGCACAGCATGTGGCGGCAGAGGTCCTGGGTGGCGCGGGTGCAATAGATCGGCCCCGTGAAACCGGCCTTGGCGAGCTGCGGCAGGTTGCCGCTGTGGTCGATGTGGGCGTGGCTGAGGACGACGCCATGGATCTTCCGGGGGTCGAAGGTGAGGTTGCGGTTCTGCTCGAAGGCCTCCTTGCGGTGGCCTTGAAAGAGCCCGCAGTCGAGCAGAACGCGCTGGCCTTTCACCTCGACGACATGCATGGAGCCGGTGACCGACCGGGTGGCGCCGTGGAACTCCAGGAGCATTTTCTTTAACCTCGGTGGACTTCGCCTTATAATCTTTTTCTTTCCAACGACTTCGGATGAATATAACCTAGCTTGTTAAGGAGAATCAACCGATGTCTGCTGTGGAGCCGCGCATCCTGAAAGGCTTCCGGGACTACCTGCCGGCGGAGATGCTCCCCCGCCAGGAGATGATCGAGAAGATCGAGCGGGTGTTCCAGAGCTTCGGCTTCCTGCCGCTCGTGACCCCCGCCCTCGAGTACGCCGACATCCTGCTGGGGAAATACGGCGAGGAGGGAGACTCCCTGCTCTACCGCTTCCTCGACAACGGCGAGCGCGACGTGGCGCTGCGCTACGATTTGACCGTCCCCCTGGCGCGCGTCGTGGCCCAGTACCCGGAGCTGCCGCGGCCCTTCCGGCGCTACCAGATCGCCCCGGTGTGGCGGGCGGAGAAGCCGGCGCGCGGCCGGTTCCGCGAGTTCGTGCAGTGCGACGGCGACATCGTCGGTTCGGGGGACCCGATGGCCGACGCCGAGATCATCCAGCTGGGCGCGGCGATGCTCGAGGCGCTGGGAGTGGAGAACTTCACCATCCGCGCCAACAACCGCAAGATCCTCGCCGGCCTCATGGAAGAGCTCCGCGTGCCGGCCGGGGAGCCGGAAATGGCGGTGCTGCGGACCATCGACAAGCTCCCCAAGATCGGACCGGACGAAACCCGCAAGCTGCTGGCGCTGGAGAACCGCCTCGAGGAGGGGCAGATCAACCGGACTTTCGAGTTCCTGGGCATCCAGGGATCGCCCCTGGAAATCCTCGGGCGCCTGCAGGGCTTCTTCGCGTCCCCTTCCTCCCCCGGCTCCGGCGCCGGTGCCGCGGGCGTCTCCGAGCTGCGCGGGGTGTTCCAGATCCTCGAGGGGGTCGGGCTCCTGCCCAAGGTCGCCATGGACCTCTCCATCGCCCGCGGCCTCAATTACTACACCGGCACCATCTACGAAACTTTTCTGGGAGACCTCCCGGGAATCGGTTCCGTGATGAGCGGTGGCCGCTACGATGGCCTGATCGGCATGTTCGCGGGGGAGCAGATCCCCGCCGTCGGCATCAGCCTGGGTGTCGACCGCCTGCTGGCGGGCCTTCAGGAGCTCAAGCTGGTGGCCGCGGGAGGCTCGCCGGCGGCGGTTCTCATCACCGTCTTCGATGCGGCGCTGGCGGCCGTCTCGGCGCGGATCGCCCAGACTCTCCGGCGCGCGGGCATCGCCTGCGAGCTCTTCCCGCAAGCGGCCAGGCTGGCCAAGCAGTTCCGCTACGCCGAGCGCACCCGGAAGCGCTTCGCCGTGGTGGTGGGGCCGGAGGAGGCGGCCAGAGGAGTGGTGCAGCTCAAGGATTTGAACTCGCGCGCGCAGGAAGAGATTCCCGCCGACCAGCTGGTGGAGCGGCTGAAAATTCAGTGACGGCGGTCACTCGTTTTATGGGTTGTGGGCAACTCCTTTTAGTTTATAAGTCCTTGGCATATAATATCTTTGCTCTCATTCAAAAGTTTTTCAAAATGGCGTGTTAGGATTTTGATAAAAATACGTTTATCTGTTGTGGGCGGGGAGAAAAGCCAATGGGCTTTCTAGCCGAGGCCACTCGGGACCTCGTTTTCAAGGCGCAAGGCGGCGACCGTGAGGCCTTCTCACGGCTGGCCGAGCGGTACCAGCAAAAGCTCGAGTGCCTGGTCCACTTGCGCCTCGGCTCCCGCCTGCGCCAGCAGTCCGACGTGGAAGACGTGACCCAGGAGTGCTTCCTGAAAGCGTTTCTCTCCATCGGCCAGTTTGTTTGGCAGGGAGAGGGCTCCTTTTTCCACTGGCTTGGGAAAATCGCCGAGAATGTGATCAACGATCTGGCGCGGAAGCAGCTTAAGGCCAGGAAGCGCGGCGGCGTGGAGCCGGCGATCGGCGCCGAAGGAAGCCCGGCCGGCAAGGATCCCAGCCAGCCGCTCGACGGGCTGGTGTCGCCGGAGGTGAGCCCGAGCCGAGCGCTGCGGCGTCAGGAGCGGCTGGACCGGCTGGAGAAGGTTCTCGACCAGCTTTCGCCCGAGCGGCGGGAGGTGGTGGTGCTCGCGCTCGTTCATGAGCTTCCCAGCAAAGAGATTGCCGCGAGGATGGGACGCTCGCCCGAGGCCGTTTCCATGCTGCTCCTGCGCTCGCTTCGACAGTTGAAGGATCTCTTCGGCCATACCGACAGCTTCCACCTTCCGGCCGCCTCCTTCGGAGAGGCCGAGGCAGGGGAAGACCGCCATGATTCAGAAAAACCGCGATGACCCGGCTTTTTTTGGAGAAGACCGCCCGGGCGACCAGGATCCCATGGATCCTCGCATCGCCCGGGCGCTGAGCGATTTCATCGATCGGCGCGCCGCCGGCGCGCCGCTGGACTCCAAGCGCTTCCTGGAGGAGCATGCCGACCTGGCCCCCCTCTTGGGCGGGGCCCTGGAGGCGATTGACGAGGTCCGCTCCCTGGTCAGCGCGGAGCCGATATCGCCTCTGGCCCGGCTCGGTGATTTTCAAATCATCCGCGAGATCGGGCGGGGCGGGATGGGGATCGTCTACGAGGCCTGGCAAGTGCCTCTGGCCCGCCGGGTGGCCATCAAGGTCTTGCCCGCCGGCTTGCTTGCCGATGAAAAGGCGGTGGCCCGCTTCCGCCGGGAGGCTCAAGTCGCCGCCCGGCTTCAGCACGAGAACATCGTCAAGGTCTTCGGCTTGGGAATCGAGGATGGCGTCCCCTATTTTGCCATGGAGTTCGTCGAGGGAAAGACGCTGCGGCAGATCTACGGCCGGCCGGAAGGAATGGACAGCATCGAGAGCGCTGGAAGGAACCGCGTCCCGGCCGCCGAATGCCGCCGCCTGGCGGAGGCCTTCGCCGCGGTCGCGGAAGGGCTGCACCATGCGCACGGCATGGGAGTGATCCATCGAGACTTGAAGCCCTCCAACTTGATCCTCGAGGACCGCTTCGGGCGGCTGCGCATCCTCGACTTCGGGCTGGCGCGCATGGAAGGGCAGGACCAGCTGACCCTCAGCCAGGAGTATCTGGGCACGCCCCTCTACATGAGCCCCGAGCAGGTCCAGGGAGGCCGGCAGCCGCTCGGCCCCGGCACGGACATCTACAGCCTGGGGGTGACGCTTTACGAAGTGCTGGCCGGGCAGCCGCCGTTTCGAGCCCGCACCCAGCCCGCCCTGCTCTCTCAGATCACCCACCGCGACGCCCCGCCGCTGCGCCGGCTCAACCCGGAAGTCCCCAGGGATCTCGAGACCATCGTGCTCAAGTGCCTGCGCAAGAAGCCGCGCGAGCGCTACGCCACGGCCGAGGCGCTGGCGCAGGACTTGCGCCGCTTCGTCCGCCGCGAGCTGATCGAGGCGCGGCCTCTCTCGCTGCTGGAGATCCTGGCGAGGCGCGCCTGGCGCCACCGGGGAAAGCTGGCCGCAGCCGTCCTCGTCGCCTTCCTGCTCATTTACGCGGCGCTCCTCAGCGTCTCCAATTCCCGGCAGGCGCGCCGCCAGCGGGAGGCCGATTACCAGACCGCGGTGCTCCAGGCGGTGATGAAGATGCAAAAAGCCCTTCTGGTGAAAAAGCTGGGCGGCGGCAATCCCCTGCGCGGGGAATATTTCGACTGGTTTTACCTGCCTCAGGAAGGGGCCCTGGTCGACCGCAGCGACTTCCAGTCGATGGTGCACCAGGCCGGGGGCCGCGCCGTCGAGGAAGCGCTCCTCCAGCTCCAGAAGGCGGCGGCGCTGTTTCCGGAAAGGCCCGATGCTTTCTACCACCGCGCCCGCGCCTTGATGCTCCTGGGCAGGGACGGGGAGGCCAGAAAGGAGCTGCTCGCGGCGCTCGAATTCCAGCCAGGCTTCGTGCCGGCGAGGGTGTTGGGCGCTGCCATCCTCGAGCGGGAAGGCCAGCGCGAGGAAGCCCGCCGGGAGACCGAGAAAGCGGCGGCAACCAAATCCAGCGGCGGCTGGGCCGAGTCGTGGCTGGCGGCGAACCAGGCTGCTGGAAAGGGAAAGTGGAGCAAGGCGGCCGAGGCTTACAAGCGGCTGATGGCCTTCGAGGCCTCCGGGAAGGAGCCTTATCTGGGCTCCTCCATCGAGACGCTGCTCGGACACGGCCTGGCTCTGCTCGGAAAGAAGGATTATTACGGCGCCCTCGAGGCCTTTTCGAGGGCGCAAGGGCGCTGGCCGGAGTCGCCGGAGCCGACGCTCTTCCTGGGAAAAGCGTATCTCCTGAAAGGGGAGCTGGAGCAGGCGGAAGGAACCTTCGCGAAGCTGCTGGCGCTCCCCTCCTCGGGCGATGAGATCGCCTTGTCGGTCGCCGAGCTTTACGGCTCGGTGGGCGAGAACGAGAAGGCCATCGAGTGGGTCGGCCTGGTTCGGGAAGGGTATCTGCGGGAGCGCAACCGGGCGGCCTTCCTGATCAAGCTGAGCCGGTGGGAGGAGGCCTGCCGGGCGGGCGAGGAGGCAGTCCGCTTGCGCCCCGACGATGCGCTGTCCTGTCTGTGGTGGGGGCTGGCGCTGCTCGTCGGCAAGCATCGGGATGAGGAAGCCGGAACGCTTCTCGAAAAGGCCAGGGCGCTGGACCCGGAAAATCCTCTGGCCGCGGTGTGGTTGGGCGATGTGCTGGCACGCCAGGGAAAGCTCGAGGCGGCCCTCAAGGCTTATGGGGAGGCCATCGCCATCGACCCCAGGAACGCCTGGGCTCACGTCAGCCGCGGGGTGACCCTGGAACGGCTGGATCGCCTGAAGGAGGCCATGGGGGAGTACCTCGATGCCTTTGAGATCGACTCGACGCTGGCCTCGGCTTACATCCATCTCGACGCCTTGTTCCAGCGGGAAAAGCGTCCGGACTTCGGCGCCGAGCTGGACCGCCTGGTGCATCTCATCGAGGGGGTGCTGGACTCCGGCGAGGGCCACCCGCTGCTTTCCGACCTGTTGAGGATTCTGGCCCTGTCGCTGCTCGAAGACTCCCAGAGGCTCGATCTGGAGAAGGCGCTCCTTTACGCCGCGCGGGCCGTGGAGATGACCCGGCGCCAGGATCCGAAGATGCTGGCGGCGCTGGCGCGCGCTCAATTCGCTCGCGGATTCAAAACCGAAGCCGTGCTGAGTTTGGAGGAGGCCCTGCGCCTGCCGCACGCCAACCGCCGGCTGCCGGATGCTCTGAAAGAGTACCGGCAGGCGGTTTACCCGGATCTCGCCTCCTACGCTTCCATGGACGCGGCGCTTGAAGGGCTCGACACGGATGCTCTGATCCCCGCCGGCGCTCCCTGGCGATTCTTTCGAGGGAAGAGCGAGCCGTCCTCAGGCCTGGATTGGGTCCAGCCCGATTTCGATGATGCCGGCTGGGAGGCGGGGCCGAGCGGCTTCGGCTACGGCGACGGCGACGATGCCACCATCTTGAGCGATATGAAGAACTCTTACACGGCCCTGTATGTCCGGCACAGCCTCGAGGTGAAAAATCCCGCCGCCTGCTCCGCGCTGCGGTTTTCCGTCCGCTTTGACGACGGCTTGCTCGCCTGGCTGAACGGCCGGAAGATCTGCCGCCTGGGCGTCGGCCGCGAAGATGGCCGCCTCCCCTTTGACGCCATCGCCCTCAACTTCACCCAGAGCGAGCCCTTGGGGGCCTTCGAGTTCTCCGTGGATACGAAGCTCCTGCGCGCCGGAAAGAACGTCCTGGCCATTCAGGGCTTGAACGCCCAGAAGGACAGCTCCGATTTATCGCTGATCCCAGTCCTTGAAGGGAAGCACGCCCCGGCGCCGGAGAAGGACAAAATCCTGCTCGAGGATTTTCAGCGCGCCATGGCCGAGGGCGGTGGTCATCGAGAAAACCTTCAGGCCTCGCCCCGACTCGCCTATCTGGAGGGCCTCCTGCTCCGGCGCCAGAAGCGATATCCGGAGGCGGAGAAGAAGCTTCGAGAGGTTCTGGCCCTGGATCCCTCCCGGCCGGAGCCGGTGGCGCAGCTCGCGGAAACGCTTGCGGCCATGGGCCGATGGAAAGAGGCCGAGGAGATGCTGCGCCGGGCCCTGGAGGAGAAATTCTGGAGCGATCACGATCTCTGGCGCCGGTGGCTGGGCCTGAACCTCGTAGACCTCCAGCGCCCGACCGCGGAGCTCATCGCCGGCTTTCCCCGCCAGCTTGCCGGCGGGCGGGGGGAGATGCCGCCGCAGGCCGCGGGCCTGCCGGAAAACTGCGGCGCCGACGCGCTCTGGGCCCTGGAGCGCCTCGAGGTCAAGGATTCGATCCGCATCAACTGCGGCGGCGATGACTACCGCGATCACCGCGGCCGGCTGTGGGGCCGCGATCGCTTCTTCGGCTCCGGCTACCGCTTCGGCGGCCTCCTCTGGAGCGTCTATGAAAGTCGCCGCTCCAGCCTCTTTGAAGGGGAGATCGACGGAACCGAGGACGATCCCCTCTACCAGACCGAGCGCTGGTTCCTGAACGACGAGCTGTCTCCTTATTTTTACCGCATCCCGCTCCCCCCCGGGAACTACCAGGTCATCCTGCACTTCGCGGAAATCCACTTCAAGGACCCCGGCAAGCGCCTGTTCGACATCCACCTCGAGGGGAAGGAAGCGCTGGCCGCCTACGAGCCCTTCGCGAAGGGATATGCCGCCGCCGATCAGCAAAGCTTCACGGTGGAGGTTGTGGACGGCTTCCTGGACCTCGACTTCGTGCCCCAGGTGGAGTATCCGAAGATCTCGGCCATCGAAGTCCTGGGGCGTTTTGATTCTCCCCGATGACACCCTCCACGAAGAAGCGCCTCAGGATCCTGGCCGTCAAGCCCCAGATCTCCGCCCCTTCGAACAGGAAAGTGTAAACCATGTGGGTCTTCCCCTCGCCGTCCTGGAATTGCCCGCGGACCTGGAAGGGATCGCTTTTCACCACCGCCACCGGAAGGTAAATGAGGCGGGCCACCTCGCGGGGATTGGCGGAAACTTGAAAGGAGCCGATCAAGCGGCCGGCGAAAGGCTTGACGCGATGGCCCAGGCGGGGCCGGTACCATTCCAGCTCGGCGAAGATGGAGATGTTCTGCGTGGGAACGCCGATTTCCTCGAGGGTCTCCCGCAGGACCGTCTGGCGCAGGCTGGCGTCGCCGGGATCGCGGGCGCCGCCCGGAAAGGAGACCTGACCGGCGTACTGCGGCAGCCGGGCGTTCCTCTCGGTGAGGAGCACCGCTTCCTCGCCGCGGTGATCGAGGATCGGGATCAGGACCGCAAACTCCAGATCCCTTTCACCGCCTCCGGTCTCTGGCATCCGATCAAACGCTGAAGGAGGAGCCACACCCGCAGGTCCCGGAGGAGTTGGGATTGTTGAAGACGAATCCTCTTCCCATCAAGCCATCCTGGAAGTCGATCTCCGTGCCCTCAAGGTAAAGATTGCTCTTGCCATCGACGACCACCTTGATGCCGTCGATCTCGAGAACCTGGTCATCGGGATTGATCTTGGAGTCGAAGCCCATCTTGTAGGTGAAGCCGGAGCAACCGCCGCCGACCACCATGACGCGCAAGGTGGCTTCGGCCGGTATGCGCTTGGCTTGAATTTCCTTTTGCATGAGAGTTTTCAGCTCTCGCGTGGCTTTTTCCGTCAATTTGACTGGCATGAAATGGTCCTCCTGTCGATCAATGATCGCTCGAAGTTGGTTGATCCGGGATACCGCGGTTTTTCACCGCGCTGGCCAGGTCGCGAAGCCGCTTGACGGTTTCGACGACCCTCTTGATGACGTATTCGATCTCTTCCGCTGTGGTGAACCGCCCCAGGCCGAAGCGCAGCGAGGAGTGGGCGCGGTCGCTGTCAAGCCCGATGGCCTTGAGGACATACGAGGGCTCCGGCTTTGCCGAGGTGCAGGCCGCTCCGGAGGAAACGGCGATGTCCCGCAGGCTGACGATCAGCGACTCGCCTTCCACGCCGCCGAAGCTCAAGTTGAGGTTGCCGGGGAGGCGGCGTTCGGGATGGCCGTTCAGCGAGAGGTCCTCGAGCTGCGAGCAGATGCCCTGGTGCAGGCGGTCGCGCAGGCCGCGCAAGCGCCGGGCCTCGCCTTCCATCTCCTCCCGGGCGATCCGGCAGGCGGCGCCGAGGCCGACGATGCCGGGGACGTTGAGCGTTCCCGAGCGCAGGCCGCGCTCATGGCCGCCGCCGTGAATCAGCGGCTGGAGCTGCAGCCGCGGGCTCTTCGTCCGTATGACCAGGGCGCCGGTCCCTTTGGGGCCGTAAAGCTTGTGGCCGGTGAGCGAGAGGAGGTCAATGCCCAGACTGGGAACCTCCAGAGGGATCTTTCCCACCGCCTGCGCCGCGTCGGTATGAAAGCGGATCCGGCGCTCCGCACACGCCCGGGCGATTTCCGCCAGTGGGTAAATCGTGCCGATTTCGTTGTGCGCGGCCATGATGGAGACCAGGATGGTCCGGGGGGTGATGGCTCCGGCCACCTGCGCCGCGGTGATTGCTCCGGTGCGGCTGGGTTGGAGGTAGGTCACTTGAAAACCTTGCTTCTCGAGCTGCCGGAACGGGCCCAGGACGGAGTGGTGCTCGATCGCCGAGGTGACCAGGTGGTTCCCCTGCTCCCTGCAGGCGCCGGCGGTTCCGAAGATGGCCAGATTGTTGGACTCGGTGGCTCCGCTCGTGAAGATGACTTCCTTGGAGTTGACTCCCAGCAAGCCGGCGATCTCCCCGCGGGCCCGCTCCACCGCCTCTTCCGCCCTCCACCCGTAGACGTGCGTCCGGCTCGCCGGGTTGCCGAAGCTCTCGCTGAAAAAAGGGAGCATGGTCTCGAGGACGCGCGGGTCGACGGGGGTGGTGGCGTGTCCATCGAGGTAAATGCAGCCCCGCCTCGAGGGGGAGGGCGGCGAGAGCTGCGGTTGCGGGGCGGTGCTGGGGCTCAACATGAGAGGGGCTTGGACTCCGTGGTTTTCAACTCTGTGGCTTTCAATCCGGCTGGAAGGATGATCTCGGCAAGCTTCTGCTCCGGTAACTGGCGGGTGCCCGCTTGCCGCTCGAGCGCTTCCTGGACGAAGCATTGGAGGGTCACGTGATCGAGGACTTGTTTGATCTGGGAGGCGACCCAGTCCATGTAGGTCCGGCTGGGGCAGACGGGAAAGACCGGGCAGGGGAGATCGGCAGGCGAGCCGGCGGAATTCGCCGTGGAGCGCCCCCCGGCCGCCTCCGGGCCGATCTTGAAGGCCTGACACTCGACCATGTTCCAGCCCCCCTCGAGCACTTCGATCACCTGGCTGAGGAGGATGTCCTCGGGATTCCGGTTCAAGACGTAACCGCCCCGCACGCCGCGCAACGACTTGACCAGGTTCCCTTTCTGCAGGCTCTTCAAGACGTTGGCCGTGAGCGAGGGGGAAAGCCGGTAATGGCCGGCGATTTGCCGGGCGCTGAAAGGCACCTTGGGATGGAGCCCCAGATGGGTCAGGAGCACCATCCCGTAATCAACTTTACGGGTCAAATTCAACATCGGGCAGTCAGCTCATCGTGGGCAGCTCACCGCAGGCGGCTCCCTTTTTTGATGGATCTGGTATAAATATCGGCAACCGACCCCATGAATATAGAATGAAATCAGTCCTAATTCAAGGATGGCTTGGAAGAAAATGGCGGAAAGCACCGATCGCCTGCCCCGGTCGTTTTATGAGCGGCCGACGCTGCTCGTCGCCCGGGAGCTGATCGGCCGGCTGCTGGTGCGAGTGCATCAGGGGCGGCGCTTGAGCGGCATGATCGTCGAAGCGGAAGCGTACATCGGCGGGGGAGACAGCGCCTGCCACGCCTCGCGAGGCCGGACCCGGCGCAATGCCGTGATGTTCGGCGCGCCGGGGCATGCCTATGTCTACTTCACCTACGGAATTCACTGGATGCTCAACGTGGTCACCGAGCGGGAGGACTTTCCGGCCGCGGTGCTCATCCGGGCGCTCGAGCCGGTGGAGGGCGTGGAGGCGATGCGCGAGCGGCGGCGAGGGCGGCAGGACCGCGAGCTCACTTCCGGCCCGGCGAAGCTCTGCGCCGCCTTGAGCATCGACCGCGCCCTCAACGGCGCCGACGTGGTGGAGGGGGAGGAGCTGTTTCTGGAAAGCTACCGGAATTTTTCTCCCGCCCAGCTCGAACGTGGAGTCCGCGTCGGCATCGATTACGCCAGGCCCAGGGACCGGAAGGCGCCGTGGCGGTTCTGGCTGAGGGGGAGCCCGTGGGTGTCCCGGTAAGCGGATTCACTTCAGCCGCAGCTGGACCTTCTGGTCCACCTTTTCCGCCTTTTCCCCCTTATCGGGCGCTTCCCCCTCCGGGGCCGTGACCTGGAAGCGCGTTTGCGCCGTGCCGGCCTCGCCGCGGATGGTCATCTGGTAGGTTCCGGGAGAAAGCTCGGGCAGGAGGACCTCGCCGTTCACCACCCCATAGCTGCGGTAGGTCTCGATGCCGTCGCGGAGGAGGACGACCTCGGCCGGCCCCCGGAGGATCGGGGAGTCCTTGGCCGGATGGCCGGCGCCGTCCAGAATGGTCACCTGCACCCGGATGCCGCGGCGCAGCTCGACGGTGAGATTCACGGGCTGATCGGCGATCTCGACGCTTCGCTCCTCGGCCAGGTAGCCCGAGGCGGCCAGGCGGAGCCGGTAGCCCCCCGGATACAGCCCGGAAAACCTCGCCTCGCCGTCGGCGAGCGCCGCCCGGAACGGCCGCAGGCCCGAGTCTTCATGAAAAACTTCGGCGCTTCCCTCGGCCAGGATGGGGGTCCCTTTCCCCCGGCGCACCAGGCGGACGGCGAGGGCTTGCGGGCGCAGCTCGATCGGACAGACGCTCAATTTGCCGCGCTCCACGGTGACGTGCCGCTCCACCGGCGGATAGGAGGAGCGGATCGAGTAGCTGTCCGCCGGCAGGCCGTAAAAACGGAACTCCCCCTTGGCCCCGGTCCGCCTCGAGATCTCCCGGCCGGCGGTCCCAGGGCTCGCCGCCAGGCGCAGCTCGATGCCCGCCAGGGGGGCGCCGGCGGCGGTCAAGGTCCCGGTCACCACTCCCCAGTTGACGTTCTGGAAATGGAGGTCGAAGGCCAGGTCCTTGCCATCGCGGACCTCGAGCTGATGGGCTTCACGCCGCTCGATGCCGCCGCCGGAGGACTCCTGAGACCAGACCGAGACGGCCTCGCTCGCCGGCGGGTCCGTATCGCCGATGAACAGGATATAACTGGCGTCAGGCAAGTTGGAGAACTCGTAGGACCCCGAGGCGTTGCTGGAGGCGAAGCGGGGAAAGGGATGGTCTCTTTGCAACAGGATGAGCGGCACGCCCGCCTCCGGATTCCCCTCCAGGTTGAAGACCCTGCCGCCGAGCCTGGCCCCGCGCTTCAAGGCCAGGGGGATGGGGAGGGGCGCGGGCACCGACACCGGCGGTGAAAAGAGCTCCGCGTGCCCGGGATGGAGGGCGTGGAGGCGGTAAAAACCGGCCGCCAGGTCCGCGAACTCGAACTTTCCCGTCGGTCCGGTGGTTTGAGCTTTGAGCAGGTTGGGGGGCGAGGGAATTTCAATGCCGTGGAGTGAGCGGATGGGGCCGGCGACGTCCTGAAACAGCTCGACGCGGGCCCCTTCGATCGGCTGGCCGTTCCCGGTGAGGATCCCCTGGAGGCCGCCGCGCTCCTCGACGTAAACCGAGAGCGGCGCCGGGCTGGCGCGGCCGTCGAAGGCCACCGGCTCGGAAAACCCCGCCAGCCCTTCCTTGGCCTGGATGGCGATGCGGTAAGTGCCGGGAAAGGGCGGCAGGCCGACCCGGAAGTGCCCCGCCGGCAGGGAGTGGAACAGGACGCCCCGATCGGAGGCCCGCAGGAATCCTTCCGGCGTGCCCATTTCGAGGGTGATCTTGAGCGGCGCCACCGGCAGGCCGGTTTTCTTGTCAATGACCAGGCCGGCGAGCAGCGGGGCGGGATCCAGGCGGACCGTCACCCGGGTCGCAAGCTCTAGGTAGGGGCCCCCCTTGTCAAGCGCTGAAGGGCCGGTCGGGACCAAGGGGCCTTCCGGCGCGGCAAAGATCGGCTGCTCCACTTCCCGGTAGCCCGGCAAGGTGACGCGCAGGCGGTGCGACGGGCCGGCGTCCCAGCGCGCTTCCAGGATCCCTTTGTCGCCGCTCGATCCGAGGTAGCGGGACTCCTCCCCGAGCTTCCGGGGATCCCTGGAAATCAGCCAGAGGCGCGCATCCGGAAGGCCATTGCCGCTCCCGTCGGTGATCTGGATGGAAATCTTTGATCCCGAGCGCAGGGCGGCGTCGCAGCGGGCCTCCAGGGTGTCCAGGGGCAGGGTGACGGTGGTTTCCCAGCTCTGGTAGTCGGGGTGCTTGAAGAAGAGATGGTGCCCGCCGGGAGGGAGGATGGGGCTCTGGAATCTCCCCTCGGCATCCGTGAGCGACGGCACGCCGATGCCTGGGGACTTGAACTCCAGGGACGAGAAGCGGACGGCCGCGCCGGCGATGGGCTGGCCATCCGGGCTGACCACCTTGCCCCGGATGGTTCCACCCCAGAACAGCACCACCAGGATATGCGCTGGCTGGAGGGCCGGGCTCGACTGGGTCAGGACGCGCCGCTGGTCGGCGGTCAAGGCGCGGGGGAAGAACCGGGGATGGCGGATGGTCAGGTCGGCCGTTCCCTGGGGCAGGGCGAACTCCCCCTGGGAGTCGGTGACCGTCTTCTTGTCCCCCAGCGCCACCTCCGCCTCGGGGATGGGCTGGCCTTGAGGATCGAGGACCCGGCCGGTGAGGAGCTGGACCGGCCGGCCCAGCTCTTGAGCCAGGATCTCCGCCTCGAGCCGCCCTTTCGACCTCGACCTCTCGGGCTGGGGGGGCGGCGGGTTGATCGGGGCGGGCTTCTCGGCGGTCCGGGCGGCCGGGCTCTCCGGATTCATGGAGCGCAGC